>JBLICU010000013.1:0-59516 GCA_047632435.1 Cyclobacteriaceae bacterium | reverse complement strand
CTGGCACACAGAATTATTTGAATATGATATTGAATAAATAAATGATGGAAAACAAAACGCTCACTAACGACACATGAAGGCCTTCGACCAGCAATTATTTAAAGACAATAAGGACGCCCTTGCCGAGTGGTTTGGGTTGTGAATGGTATATCTGATTCAAACTTATCCAACAAGAATTGTTTGGTTGAGTAGGAGTTTTTTAAGAAACAAAAAAACCAAATAACAAAACAATGATTATTTACAACTGCCATACCCATCTTTTTACTATTAAGCATGTTCCTGATAAATTTCTTCCTAAGGCTATTATGTGGCTTGCGAAGAAGAGGATAACACGACAGGTTGCACGAAAATTGATTCCTTTCAACGATCGCGACCTGATAGATCGCTATATAAACTTCGTTAAGGTCATGGATACCGATGCTCAGGTGGATATCCTGCAAAAACTAAAGGGTTTTTATCCAATAGGAGACACTAAATTTATCGTGCTACCTATGGACATGGAACACATGCTCGCTGGTAATGTTTCCAAAAAAATTAATGAGCAGCACGAAGAACTTGATCTTTTGGTACAGGCCGGTGAACCTATAATTCCATTTATTGGGACGGATCCACGCCAGCCAGACATTCTCGAATTTGTTACAAAATGGCATAAGAGGGGTTTCAAAGGAATAAAACTCTATCCACCTTTAGGTTACTATCCAAATGATGTCAGATTGGAGCCGGTTTATGAATATGCTATTGAACACAATCTTCCAGTAATGACGCACTGTTCTCGCGGAGGTGTGCATGTAAAGAAAGTGACCAATCAAATGTTGCATGAACCCAACCCACTGGGAAGAAAAGTAGTAAAGAAAAAGGCTAAGCAGTTTTCAGATATCTACACCGATCCGGCTAATTATGAACCCATAGCAACCAAATATCCAGACCTCAAAATTTGCCTTGCCCATTATGGAGGCGGAGACGAGTGGGACAAATACCTGCACAACCCATGGGATGCGAAAGCGTCGAATGAAGATAAATCCTGGCTCTCTATAATCCTTGATTTGATGAAAAAACATGACAATATCTATGCAGATATTTCTTCCACACTGTATCATGAAGAAGACAGGATAGACATTCTCAAAGTACTGCTTGAAAATGAAAAGGTCAGAGATCGAACGTTGTTCGGTTCAGATTTTTACATGATGGAGCGGGAAAAACCAATCGAGAGAGAGCGGTCTATGAAGATCAGGAGCCAACTGGGTGCTAATTTGTTCATGCAAATAGCAAATACGAATGTTGAAAAGTATTTGAATGCATGAGGCTATGATTATTCTTTATCAAATCGTGGGAATAATAATAACCATTGTAATGATGTATGCAATCAAAGGATTGTTGGGAAAAGGCACCAAACATTCATTCATGGACTTTTTCATCGGAAACAGTGGAAAATACAGCCTATCAAGGGTGCAAGCCATTGGCTGGGCATTACTGATTATTTCATTTCAAATATCAGTTTTAATCACACTATTCTCATTAAATAAAGTTGGCATCTACGATCCAATTTTTGCTGAAAACATACTCTGGCTTCTGGGACTTTCACTGACCAGCTATACTGCCGTGAAGGGAATAACCATTTATCAAATTGATAAGGAAAAAGAGTATAAGCGCTCAAATCCGACCCTCTCAGATCTAATAACAAGCGAGAACGGTCTTGACTTTAGTCGCTTTCAGGTGATCATCTGGTCCGTTATTGCTGTCTCACTTTATTTGTTCGCCTGCCATGGCTACCTGGATCAGCTAATGATACAATCCTGCGCATCATCCGACTCTTTAACAATGCTTTTTATTGTTGATGATAACCCCTATCTGCCTGATATCTCTGATAGTTTCCTTGTCCTCATGGGATTGAGCCAGGGAGCCTATGTTGGTAAAAAGCTTGTACCTGAACACAAGCTTGAGGGGCTAAAAGAAAAAAGGATTACCGAATTAGCGGAAAAGCAAAAGGAACTTGAAAGACAAAAGAAACTTTCGGAGGGATTAAATGAACTCATGGGGAAAAACCTTACCAAACATGCACAAAGCCAAAAGGATGATTTGGATCAGTCTATTACAAGGCTTGACACGCAAATCCAAAAACTAAACAGTGAGATAAAGGACATTGAAAAATTCATATCATGAGTAAAAAAGCACTTTTGGTGGCTCTGGGAGAAGTTTATGGCCGGTCTGGAAGTCAATATGAAAAATTGGCCTTTCCTGAAAGAAACGTTCTCCATTTCGGCAATTTTCTCAAAGGCTTAGGGTGGGAAATAGAGCTATTGCTCAATGAAAATGCTAGTGCACGAAATATCCTTGAAACCATTGATCAATTATCAGTACAGAGCGGCACAAAAGAAATGTTGATCTACTTATCTGGACACACTGATAAATTCGGAGGTGCTGATGAAGTAGATGGAAGTGATGAGTACTTCATATCCTACGACAATACATTAGCTGGCAGTTTGACTGATTACCTCGATGATAACAGATTAACAAACGCTATCAATCAATCGCTTTCCTTCGACAACTGCTCTGCCTTTACCTGTTTCTTTGAGACCTGCTATTCCGATGGGTTAATTGATTATGCTCAATTGATGAAGAAAGACCAAGTGGGAATTTTTGCCTCAAGCTCTGAAAACATCCAAACTTTTTTTTCAAGAGGAGAAAATGGAAACAGTTTTTACAATCGAGCACTTAGAAAGGCTTTTGAAATTAATCCCTCTCAGACTTACGAAGAACTGGGCGTTAGACTATCCAACTTGGTCGCTGTTCTTGCCCGAGGGAGAAGATTTTTTAGGCCAACTATTTCAATTGGTGACCAATTACTAAACCATAAACTTTTATGATATGAAAAAGGAAATATTTTTTATCGTGATGCTATTTATCTGGATGACAGCAACGACTCAATCAATTAATGAGTTTGTAATGTCAAATCGCGTAATTCAAAATCAGAATATTGGGACTGATTCTGATTTTGAAAATTTGGCTAGTTCGAATACGTGGCTTACTACTGTCTCAGCAGGAAAACAACCGGGCTATGCTTTGCTCAGTAATTACCTAGGCAATCTCTCAGATCGAGTAGTTGTAGTGATAAGGCATAAGCAAAAAATAACACCTGCAATCGAGGCTGTTCCGGCAAAACCAGCAGTACTAGCAACTGCCACAAGTCCCGCAATTCCTGCTTCATCAGCCGTAGTAGCAGTTCCTGCCAAAACAGAAGAACGATTTGAGAAAATCCAAATACTTACTCTAACCAAAAACGCATCAGGCAATCTCGACTCCTACATACTCGAAAAGAAGCGTATTCTATTCGTGATTCTTGGAGGAGAGGAAACAATCCAGCAGTCATCCTTTAAAGTTATTGAGACTAAATCCTTTTTTAAGAATTCTTTTGAGGAGACACTTAGTTTAGTTGAAGCACTTGGTTTCGGAACAATGAGCGGTACGACTAAGACCACCGGTGCTTCTTTTCCGATAAGGATAGTAGAGTTGGATCCCGGTATGATCAAAACGCCTTGTAAGGTAGAGGTCGATTACCCAGGTAGAGGGCAAGATATCGAAATTAACATCCACGAAAAAAGCAGCTTTTCTTTTCAAGTGGGAGTTGGAGGCAAACAAATAAACAAGAATACTGTCAAACTTGACAATCAGCAACTAATAGTAGAACTTGACAGTACTCAAAAGGAAGAGTGGAAAAGCGACCTATCACTTTTCCTTACGTGGCATCCGGGTCGGGATATTGACCGGTTTAAGCCCGTCTGGAAGCAGGATTTAAAATCAAGAACTGATATCAAGGCAGGGCAGAGGTGGCAATATTATACTATTAGGAGAATGGGAATATACGGTGGTGTTGAGCTATCCACCGACCCAATTAACAATCTATATGCAGGTGTGAATTACGCTATTACGAATAAGTTTTACCTCAACTTTGGAGCAAACTGGGCGAATCAAATTACTCCATCTGTGACTAATATTGGAGAGATTGACAGGGTCAAAGATGCTTTGAAATATGCGGATCGAAAGTATAAGCCTTCATTGTATTTCGGGGTATCGTTTGCGCCAAGCACAATCTCCGAGTTTCTGGGATTGGATGGCTCAGCGGAATAATCCTATTAACACTAAAATAATGACACATCCTACTCTCCATATAAAACATTCCAAACCATAATTAAAATTCCCATGGAACTATCATGCCCACCAAGGAGGAAGTCGCATATCCGGCCGTGGAAGTCACAGCTCCCACCAAAAAACAGAAAAGCCCACGAAAAAATCGCAGCTCCGGCCTTCAGAACCGCAGCTCCCGCTTGTGATGCGAAAGCTCCCGGTGGACAAGTGGCAGATCCCGACAAAAAACCACAGCTCCGTGGGAACCGGAGATTTCGAATGTTACAGTATGAATAACTATTATGAACTATAAATAATACTCACTATGAAAAACAACACAATCGATTCGAAACTGCTCAGCGCTCAAGTGGCCATAGACAATGCGCTTGGGAATGTACCCGTAAAATCTGCGCTCGCCATGTTTGGCTATGACGAAACTAAACTCAACGAAGGGAAGGCCCTCTACGAGCAGGCTTTAACCTCGCAAACCTCGCAAAAACAAGAATATGGAGAGCAGTTTACAGCTACAGATGCACTGGATTCGGCCTTATCGCTGGCCAATAGTGTCTATATGCGTCACGTGAAGGTAGCCAGAGTGGCGCTTAAGGGCAACCGGGGAGCCTGGCAGACCCTTGATCTGGACGGACGCAGGAAGAAAAGCTACTCGGGATGGGTGAAGCAGTCCAAAGTGTTTTATACCAACGCCCTGGCAGGTGAATCATTGAAAGCGACTTTGACCACTTACGGAATGACCGACACGGTACTTACAGACGCCCTCAGCAAAGTGAAAGACGTGGAAACGAAACTAGCAGCCCAGCTCAAGGAAAAGGGAGATGCCCAGTCGGCAACTGAAATTCGTGATACTGCTTTTGATGATCTACAGGACTGGATGAGCGATTTTATCACCATCGCCAGAGTAGCACTCGAAGGTCAGCCGCAACTATTGGAAAGTATTGGAATTGTCAAAGCTTAATCATCAACTAAAACCACCTAAACCATGGAATACATACAAGAAATCCTCGGAGTGATCATAGTGATCGCTCCGCTTGCCATTTTTATTACTGTCATGCGGATTTTTCGGAAAGCTCTGGCGGATCAAGGCGTCAAAATCGCCGATCTGCTTATTGAGACGGATGCGCCACCTAAAGCTGTCCCTCAGGCGCAAGGAGGGGAGCCAGCAGCAGACCCACCAGTCAAGCGAAGTGCCAGTCGCTTCATTCTGTTTTTGTCTGGTATTAGCAGCCTCGTGTTGGCTTCCTGCATTACCTCTTATTACTTCTACATGAAAATTTATTCCGTAGGAGGATCGGATGGGCTTGATCTGGCGGACTTCACCAATGTCCTTTTGGCATTGGGTATAGGTGTTGTGCCTTATTCTGTAAATCAGGTGAAAAAGATCAAGCTGTGAAGCTCACCATCACATCTGCTTTACTGATACTGTGCCTTGCCGTAGAAGCACAGTATCTCGTTTCGCATCGCGCCATTTCGCTGAAAAAACAAGCAGAAAGAGGCGCTGACAAGGTGATTGGTGGCAAGATCCAGGAAGGTGATCTTTTGGCTTTGCTGGATAGCGCTAGGCAAACGAATGGTTACTACCATGCGCGGATCATGGGCACCAGCATCAAAGGCTGGGTTTATCGCACCTTGGTCAAAAAGGAGGAGGGCAAGCTTCCGTCTTTTGTGGAAAATGCCAATGGAGTGGAAGTATACGTGGTAGATGTAGGAGCGGGACTAGGCTGCATCATCAAAACCCCTGCAGGGAAGTATATCATCTATGATGGAGGCAATAGTGACTATGTGCATAAGTTTCTCAAGAGTATTTACCCGAAGGGTGATCTAGCGTTAGTGATTGCCAGCCATACAGACTCTGACCACTGGAGAGCCATCGATGAAATCGCTGAAGATTATTCGATCAAACGAGCACTTTACACCAGCTATCGCCCCGATGGACTTCCTGGAGTGGTTAAGGATGGGATTGCCGCTCTGGCAAAGGAACCAGATATTCAGATTCAGGATCTGGCAGATCAACCCATTGCCCCGGGAACGGTTGTTTATCAGGAAGGGGATTTCAAACTGATTTTTCTATCAGGTTTTGGCAAAAGAGACGATGCTTTTGCAAAGGATCTGGGCAATGACGACTCCAAGCTCAGAAATGCTGCCAGCATTGTTATCAAACTTGAATATGAAGATCGCGCAGTGCTATTTACGGGTGATATTGTGGGTCTGGAAGAATGTAAAAAGCCGAAATGCGACTGTGAGTATGAATGTATTTCTACGGAAAAGTTCCTGCTCGATTCTATGAGCACTTATCTGGAGTCGGATGTGATTATCGCCCCTCATCATGGTGCACGAAATGCCAGTTGTCCTGATTTCATAGAGGCTGTCAATGCCGAATATGTTATCTTCTCTGCTGGAAACACTCACAAACATCCCCACCACCTCACGGCCATGAACTACCAAAGCTATGGGGGCATACCCTACGAAAACATCTACCGAACGGACATTGGGAGTGTGCCGAAGGACACGGACACCAATCCCTGCAACAATGAATGGATAGGAGGCAATGCCAGCGAGACCGAAACCGACGGCTCTTTTGATGATCATGTGCGAGTGCAGATTACAAAAGCGGGTAGATTGTTTGTTGGATATTTAGATTGAGAAAAATGGCTGGAAGATCCAATATACACGAATATTTCATTCTTATCTATTTGTATGATTTAGGAGGTGACACATATGCGGACATCAGAGATATATGGAGAGAATTCTTTGCTACAATTGAAAGTGTTGATCAAGTTGAAATATGGGCTGAGAACCTTAGAAAAAAGGGTTGGATTGAGATCATTGAATCTAAGAACTCTAGAAACCTGATCATTACCCGCAAAGGACAGAGTTACTGTATTGATAATGAAAAAATGATAACAGGTTTGTTATCGGACGCTGAAGATGATTTTGTTTTCGAATACTTGGAGAAAACAAGACCGTCTCAGTTTTTTTCAACATTTGAAGCCTCAGATGAAATATTATCAGGGGAGCAATCTTCAACAAATGAGAGTTTGAAAAAAGAAGACCTTCAGCAAAAAAAAGAGATTCCCAACCGCCTTCATGATGCGGTATTAATAAATCTGCTACAATACAAAGAGAAAAATAAGTCTTTTACATTCTGGTTACGAGAAAGAAATACTAACAACCGCCTCAATGAAGGTTTATGGTTTCAAGGAACCGAAGACTATGCTCATGTTGGCTTGTATAGAGCGAATTCTGGAAATCGTAGTACGAAGAGTGTAGGTCTTGTGTTTTGGCCTAACACTGCGACAACAATTGGGTTAACTTTTGAAGTGCTTTATAAGGATGAGAAAGATCCGCGGCAATTAGAATTTTATGAATGGCTGAGAAGCACAATGAGGGAAGATTTCGAAACTTATGAAGATCATGGGGCTGATAGGTTTAAAGTGCTAATAAGCATTAATGTCAATAGTGCAGACATCTTTGGCTTTCTAGAAAAATACTGGGCAAAATTTAACTCTAAAGTATTTGAATTAGAATTGGATAGTATTTTTATAAGTAGTGAGGAATTTGGTTCAAAATATAAAATAACGAGCTCAATAAGGTCGAAACTATTACTAGACCCGACTCAAAACCCTGAAGATTCAGAGGTAGATTTAGATGAGCTTAGGGCTGATAAGGAAATCGAAGAAGAAAATTCAAAAACGGACAAAACCGCATTCCTCTGGTCAGATTCAGCTACTGATATTGACGAACTTGGTAGGGAGAGCTTAGTCAAAAGTGTCACTGAAAGTATCAATGAACTCTTCATTAAGTATCAGGATGCTTACACAGTCCTGCTCAATGGAGAATGGGGATCAGGTAAGTCCTCCATGCTTCATTTTTTTGAAAAGCACCTTGGAGCAAGTGGCTGGCGAGTGATTCGATATAATGCTTGGGAAAACCAAAAGTTTAGTGATCCATGGTGGATACTGATCAATAAAATCAGTAAGTACGCCTCTGAGAAGTCGCTACCGGGGGAGTTCACTTCTCATCGATATTGGAAGTTTAAACTTCAATACAAACACAAGATTCTGGCGTTGTTGCTAATTGCCGTTTTCGGTGTGAGCGCCTACTTTTTTTCAGCTTCTTTCGCAGACCCTTCTAGCGAATCAAATTATGATATGGGCTTTTATACCAGTCTGATTGGATTAGTAGGTACGTTTATAGGTGTGATTACTGGACTTGTGAATAATTTTTTCTTTAAGTCCGTATCTCACGAACAGCTCAAACAGCAATTTACTGAGCATCCCTTTGAGCCCATTCGTAAGCGGTTCAATCAGATAGCCGAAGAGAATAATCTAGCCATATTCATAGATGATCTGGACAGGTGTGATGTGGAGGCCACTGTTTCTTTGTTGGAAGGAATTCAAAACCTGTTTAAAGATGTTCGGGTGTTGTACATCATTGCGGCGGATGGACAGTGGGTAAGTAACTGCTTCACACAGAAATACAAATCTTTCGATACGCTAACGAATGATGGATGTAGTATTGGGGACAAATTCCTTCAAAAGACCTTTCAGCTTACATTGAATGTCCCCAAGCCAAATTCAAAATACTTGAAACTCTATTGGGACAACTTAATCGGTCATGAAGAGTCAAAGCCGCAAGTTGGGCCATCATCCCGTCAGGAGGAGCCAAAAATGAAAACCTCCGCTCAAGAAAAGAAGAAGATTTACGATGCTGAGATAAACACCTTAAATCTGGAAACGGAGCAGAAGCTTGCTGATCAAAAAGTGGAATTTGAAGAAAACATTGAAAAGTACCTTCGGAAATTCCTCGATCAGGGAGTTCCTGAGAACCCACGACAGATGAAGCGCTTTGTCAATCAATTTGAGGTAACAAGACAAACACTGGTCGTCGAAGGAAATATTGAAAAATATGGAGAAGATGATAAAACAGTGCGGTTTCTTATTTTCTCCATGAGATTTCCTTCGATTGCGGATAAGTTGAAAAAGGGTGAGTTAACCAAAGAGGAGATTCTTGAAGCGGATCAGAATAAGAAATATACTACCGATCTAACGGACAAGGATCGAAATGATATAGCGGAGCTGTTAAAGGACATTGATGAAATCCTTATTAAGGGAGATTTCTATTCGATCTAGTATAAACCCCCCAAACAAAAACTTCATTTTGTTAAAAAAATCATATACTTTCATGGCTCTTAACCAGCTATTGAAAACCATGTTAACTGAAGTACGCAGAAGAAAACTGTCTTATCTATTTGATATTCTTGACAACAACAAAAACCACTACCTTCAACCCGACGATTTTGCGGAGGTAGCCAACAAGATTTGTGATGTCCTCAGTCTCCACAATCACTCCAAAGACCGCATGCACATCCAGCTGAAGTCGCTGCGATTGTATGTGCAGTTGCTCACGGATATGGACAAAGAAGACATCTCCATATCATTGGATGAGTGGTTGGGCCTTTTTGACTCAGACACGCCCATTCCGCCCCGATCCGCTAAGAAATACATTGTCAAAATTGCGGCCTACATTTTTATGCTTTTCGATCAGGACGATGATCACTTCATATCCAAAGAGGAATACCTGGACATGTTTCGTATCTACAACATCGATTTGAACTATTCCCAAAAAGGCTTTGAGCTCCTCGACAAAAACTCCGACGGGCAGATCAGCCGCGAGGAAATGGTTCATGGATTCAAAGACTTCCTGATGTCCTCCAAATCCGAAGCACCCGGCAACTGGATTTTTGGCAACTGGCAGTCGCATGGACTTCATTTGAGTTCAAACTAAGGAGGCTTAAATCTTCAGGTTCTCAACTTCTGGAGTCCTCTATTAAGCAAGGATTCGATCTCTGCTTTTAGGGTGATTGTGATTGCTGGAAATGTTTTGAGGTAATTTCTTTCTGAGCAAAGGATTAGGTATTTAGGTTGAATCAAAGTCAACCTGAATGCTTGATTTCACAGGAAAAGCAGCTGGGCTCACAATCAAGATCTTTCCTGACATTTATCGCCCTTCCTTTTGCACCAATTACCAAACTCCTGCGTTACAAGTGGAAAGCTTGAACATGACCAAAAATCAAATTACCTATTATACCCGAACTGAGGAGCTCATCAATATCATTACCCACTTCATTGGATTCATTCTGAGTGTTGCCGGACTGGCAATTTTGGTGGTTTTTGCAGCTATTTATGGCAATGTGTGGCACATCGTCAGTTTCAGCATTTTTGGAAGTAGCATGGTGCTATTGTATCTGGCATCCACCCTTTATCATTCGGCCAAAACCGACACTTTGCGCAAGAGACTGAATGTATTTGACCATGCGGCCATCTACGTGCTCATTGCGGGTACTTATACTCCTTTTTGTTTGGTGGCATTAAATGGTACTATAGGTTGGGTACTTTTTGGCATCACCTGGGGGTTGGCAGTTATTGGGATCGTGCTCAAATTATTTTTCACCGGCCGATATGATAAAATATCCACCGCGGGATATGTGCTGATGGGCTGGGTGGCGGTATTTGCAGCAAAGCCTCTGTACGAAAACCTACAAACGGAAGCTTTGATTTACCTCATCGCAGGGGGACTGAGTTACACCATCGGTGCGATTTTTTATTCCATTCGTAAGATGCCTTATAATCACGCCATCTTTCATGGCTGGGTGCTGCTAGGCACAGCACTCCATTTTGTTTCTATTTTTTATCTGCTATAAAGAAAAGAAAGGGGTGTTTAAACCCCTACGGCCTCTACTTCTTGTACTTCTGGCACCATCTTTTTGAGCAAAGTCTCGATACCTGCTTTCAAGGTAACAGTAGATGAAGGACATCCTGAGCAAGAGCCCTGCAATAGTACTTTCACTTTGCCGTCCACAAAAGAGTCAAAACTGATGGCACCACCATCCATCTCCACCGCCGGGCGGATGTATTCGTCGAGGATGCCTTTAATTTTCACCTCAATGTCCGTATCGTTATCACTTACTTTGTGATCTTCTTCTACGTGAGTTTCAGTGAGTATTTGTTTGCCAGCTTCTAGAAACTGCTTGATGTGATCTTGTATCGGTACTTTGATTTCATACCAATCAGAGAGCTTGTCTTTGGTGACAGTCACAAAATTGCTCATATAAAAAACCCGCTTGACGAAAGGAAAATTGAATAGTTCCTCGGCCAATGGTGCTTCTTTTGCACTTTCTTTATCAGGAAAATCCCTGCTTACACCATCAGGTAAAAGCATGAAGTTCAGCACGAACTTTAGTGAATTGGGATTTGGGTTGGCCTCTGTATATATACTGATGACTGGTTTTTCTGCAGTTTCCATTCTTTGCGTGATTGTTTTGTTATCCAACACAAAGTTGCATTAAAAGTTCACAACTTTAGAAAAGCAGGGATTGAATATGAAGGAGAGGCTCCAAAAATCCCACAGACGATATTTTGGATGTTTCAATTCTCAGGTTTATACCCTATAAGATTGCCAATATGACAAACCGAAATTTAGAATGAAGGAGCTCTGGCAGTATGTTTGGCATTTAAGAAATAATTCCAGTTGGGATGGATGACCTATTTGACCTTAATCAAAGTAATATCAAATGCAAGCACCGATCCTCCGGGGATTCCTCTATAATCATTATTGCCATAACCCAAATGAGCGGGTACCAAAAGGATGCCACTACCGCCTTGTTTGAAGTAAGTGATGCCTTCTGTCCATCCAGAGATGACCTGCAGCAAGTTGAATGAGGTGCCATTGGAGTCACTCTCATCGAAAACTGTTCCATCAAGAAAATAACCTTTGTATCGCACGGTCACATCGGAGGAAAAAGTTGGCTGGGCACCAGTGCCTGGATTATCTATCACATAATACAGTCCCGTTTCACTTTTCTGAGCATCCAGCTTTTGTTCAGTGATGTAGGCCATTATTTCAATGTCATTGCTGGTGATAAAATCCACTTCTTCGTCTTTACATGAGATGAATAAAATGAGAGAGAACAACAGTGTATAAAAGAGATGCTTCATTTGAGTATTTTTCTAATTCAGGCCGTAAAATAACGGAGATTTGTCGAATGGCAAAGAGCCTATGAGTGTTTGGCGGTTAGCGACGTGTGGTTAGCCCAAATCGCAAAGCAACTATTTCAAATCTCTCTTAGTAAGCAAATAAAATATGGACATTACATATATGACAAGCCATCCACAGGCAATGGATAAACTTGTCGTCGGAATGTTGGTTTCGATTTCACGAAAGATATACCGCTCAAAAGGAAAGGCTATCAGGTTGTTTAAGGAATTGACAGGAAAAAAAGCTGCAAGTGTTGCCCAAGGAGTATCGCGGAAAAATGGAGCGTGGGTGAGTATGGAGGTAGCAATGGGCTCAAACATCAACGTGTAGAGGAAGACCCCTACGATCACAAAACCGGACTTTTTCACGGTGAGTGCTACGAGAAAGGATATGGAGCAATAAGTGACAATGTCGAAAGTACATTTCAAGCCCCTAGCCAAGAGCATCAATTAGGGGAATATTTTGTAGGTATCTTTTCTGTGAGCACCTCTTGAGAACTAAACTACATCATCTTCAACGAAAACTCCAATTCTATAATTTCCTGAACGAATGTGGAAAGCATCGTCAAAACCTTTCAACTTCTCAATGCTAGCAACCTCTTCTAACGAATCAGCTGATTTAACCAGCTCAATTATATGAGCTATTGAATTAAGGTCTTTTGGCTTTTGTCGAGATCCTTACTGAACTTCCTAAGGAAAACAACCTCCATTAACCCCTTAGTTTTGCAATAATTTCATCCTCAGTGACAATATCCGAACGATCAACATCTTTCATTAGTAATGACAACCCCAAGTCTTCAGTATCTTCATCAGAAATAACCTTTGACTTAACACCTAACTTCTTTAGAAGCTCAGATATGAACTTTAACTCCTGTGAACTTTTTGGACTGATAACTATCGAACTCATAATCCAAAGGGAACTAATTGGAAAGGCGTAAACTAACAAGCGCTATCGGTTATATGCCTAGCCGGCCGCACCTAGCCGGCCACACCAAAGGGCTTTCTGGCTAGTTTCTGTACAACTCGACCGTGAATCTGCCGCTGAGGAGAGTTTTGTGGTTTCTATTAAGTTTTGCTCGCAGGAGTTTTCAGCTTTCTGATACTTTGGAAGGTATTGACTTGGTTCAGATTAAGAAAGGCCCCATCAAACCAATCATGGAAAGGATTGGCGAAGTGATCACCTCCTTTGAGGAAGACAGAAAAACGCAAAACAGAGGTCATGGAATCAAAGCACTGTACCGATTTACATCTGAGTATGAGGAAATTCGAATGCGATTGAAACTTGAAATCAACTGTCGGGAACATTTCAATGTATTGGATTGGATAGACTACCCTTATGCAGTGCAAAGCGAATGGTTTGAAGGCACTTGTAAAATACGCACTTACAGTATCAATGAGTTGCTCGGAACTAAACTTCGGGCATTGTACCAAAGAAGTAAAGGGCGCGACTTGTTTGATTTGGATTATGCCAGACGCAATAAGGACATCAACATTGATGAAATCCTTGAGTGTTTTCGAGAGTAGATTGAGTTTGCCACTGAGAAAAAGCCACCGAGCCAAAAAGAGATTTTGTAAAACATATAAGCGATAGAAAATGATCCGGACTTTACAGGGGATATGGAAGCCATAATTACGGCTGGAAATAGAATACAATCAACAAGAAGCTTTTGAATGGCTGAAAGATCAATTAATAGCAAAAATTTAGATGATAAATACATGCCTAACTAACGAAATTGAATAAAGTATCCTTTTTCTTTAACTGTCTCTGCTTAGGTGCTAAATCTTAATGTTGTTAAAGTTTTGTCATGATTTTTGCCTTTTCTAAGTCAAAAATAAACCCTAAACATGCCAATTGTACTTTTTATAGCCACGCGTTTAAACCCGGGGCTATAAAAAGTAGGAAGTCACCTTTAACTGACATAAAAAACACAAATACCAATCAAAAAGAGCCAAACAAATCAATGATTCGTTTGGCTCTTTTGCTTCTTTGACTAAATATTAAAACTCTACTGTGGGTTCCTTTTCTGCTCCCTCATCTGCTTTAAAAAGAGGTTTAGCTACAAATCCGAACGAACCGGAAATAAAATTATTCGGAAACACGCGGATGAAGGTATTGTAATCCTGTGCAGTTTCATTGAATCGTTTTCTAGCTACAGCTATTCTGTTTTCTGTACCCTCCAACTGCGCTTGCAGTTCCAGGAAGTTCTGGTTAGACTTCAATTCCGGATACTTTTCCACTGTCACAAGAAGTCTGGAAAGTGATGAACTCAACTGACCCTGAGCGGCCTGAAATTGTTGCATGTTTTCTGCTGTTAGGTTACTTGCATCAATGTTCACACTTGTGGCTTTTGAACGAGCTTCCGTCACACCAATAAACACGTCCTGCTCCTGCTGGGCGAATCCCTTTACCGTATTCACCAGATTTGGTATCAAATCATTCCTGCGTTGATATTGTGTTTCTACATTCGACCATTCTGTATTAACTGTTTCTTCTTTCGTGACCATTCCATTGTACTTGCCCGAAAGGGTTTTGTATATGAGAAAAACAGCTACAACTATTACAATTATGGTAATCCATTTTTTATTCATTGCGATTCAATTTAATATTTGAGTTGTGTTGACTAAGTTACAAGAATAAGTGAACTAACGAGATTGTGAAAATTCGGATACTTCTTCCACTACTATTTTTTTTGACATTTGTTGTCACCGCGCAAGATGTGGACTTGCCGCAACTGACCAAACGAGTCACTGACCTTTCTGGTTCTTTATCACCTGCTGAGCAGAATAGTTTGGAGCAGAAACTCAAAAATTACGAAACAGCAAAAGGAAGCCAGTTGGTGGTCGTTTTGATCCCAACTACGGGTGAGGAAACCATCGAACAATATTCCATTCGGTTGGCCGAAGCTTGGAAAATTGGGAGGCAAGGTGTCGATGATGGCATCATCATGCTTTTTGCCATGACGGATAGAAAAATGCGCATCGAAGTGGGTTATGCTCTTGAGGGATCTTTAACCGATGCTCTATCGAAGCGAATCATCGCCAACATCATCACGCCTGAGTTTCGATCAGGGCATTTTTACAAAGGCATTGATAGCGGCGTGGATGTAGTAATCACCGCAGTGAGTGGTGAGGAATTACCTCATGTGGTTTCCGCTACAAATACACGAAGTAATACTGGCTCATCCAAAAGGTGGGTAATGCCACTGCTTATTTTTGGATTTATTTTCACTGGTTTTATCAAAACCATCCTGACCAAAAAATTAGGTAAAGGAAAAGCTACTGGAGTGAGTGCGCTGATCGTTTTTGTGCTCGGTTGGATTTTTGTCGGACTAGGTGTCGGTGTTTTTATATCGGCCATTGTAGCCATATTCATGAGTGTGCCTTCTAATGGAGGCCGGGGTGGTAGTGGCGGCATGTATTGGGGTGGCGGCCTTGGTGGCGGAGGATTCTCCGGCGGTGGTGGTGGCGGATTTGGTGGCTTCTCCGGCGGTGGAGGTGGATTTGGTGGTGGAGGTGCTTCCGGTGGTTGGTAATTTTTAATTTGAGCAATGGCTAAGAAATATATATTTACAGAATCAGAAAAACAGGCAGTAGAACAAGCTGTCAAGGATCTTGAAATCGTGTCTTGTGGCGAAATAGTTCCCTATTTTGTTGGCTCCAGTGATGATTATGCAGAAGCTTCATGGTATGTAAGCACCTTGCTTTCAGCTTTCACGGTTGTGTTGATCGGGGTACTTTCTTATACATGGATGTTACCGTTTAGATTCACCCCTATGGAAGTGGCTTTGGTTACTTTCGCGGCTATCTCAATTGGTTTTCTTTTCCCCGTCATATTTCCAAGCAGCAAGAGATGGATTGTGTCCAAAGATCGACAAGCGCAGCGTGTCAACCAGCGGGCACTACAGGCTTTTTTGAATGAAAAAGTATTTGAAACTGAAGAGCGTGTAGGCATTCTGATTTTCGTGAGCCGATTGGAGCACATGGTATTGGTGATCGGCGATGAAGGCATCAGCAAAAAGGTCAATCAAACGGATTGGCAGCATGTGGTAGATGAGGTAATAATAGGCGTAAAAAACAACCAGATAGGAGGTGGTCTGGTCAAAGCGATTGGTCTTTGTCAAGCATTGCTTTTAAAACATGGTTTCGTTCGAAAATCTACGGACACCAACGAACTACATGATGGGCTTAGGATTGAGGATTGATATGATTTTGCAGGGGATTGTCGATCGGTAAACCATAGATTAAGATAAAATTTGACAAAATGAAAAATCTTAAAATCATCTTCACATTTGCGGTTATTACACTATTTTTTGGTTGTAATAAGTCAGCGGTTAACAAAAGTCAAATGGTCAATCCAATTCTCGGTGACATCAGCTACGAAACAAAGTTTGGATACAAACCAGATGTCACTACTAACGACAATCTAAGAATCAAAACTCATCTTGAATACGTAGAAATTTTACTTAGAAATAAGGACGTTTCTGACCTTTCAATAGAACTTCAAAGGAAGCGTAATCAACTTTTAGATTTACTTCATGATTATTGGGCCAATGGAATTTTTCCTAAAAATTACGACTATGTGTTCCAAAGAAAACCTTGTTTCATTGATAAGGACGGTACAATTTGTGCTGTAGGTTTTTTAATTGAGCAAACCACGATGAGGCAAAAAGCAGAAGACATTAACAATAAACATAAATATGATGAGCTTTTAGCAATGAATAACCCGAATGTAGATAAGTGGGTTTTGACAAGTGGGCTGACAAAAGAAGAATGTGCCATGATACAACCGACCTATGGGCCAACTCCTGTATATACCATCAATCATATTTCTCCGGCAAATGGCATTTCATCATCCATCATAAGTGGAATAAATCTGTCTATTAATACGCTCAATGTTATACAAATTGGAAAAGGTACAACAAACAATTCCGCTCCCATGGTAGGGCTGATAACAGGTGCAGGACAAATTGTGCTGGGCGCTACAATGTTCCCAAAGGATCAAACATCTTGGGGAGCAACTTATGTAAATGAAAGTCAAAAAACACTTTCAATGGTGAATATTGGATTTGGCACAACAACCATGATTTTGAGTGCCTGGAATTTGATAACTGATCGCAAACCAAAAGACAAATTAACGACATGGAACATCCAAAGCATTCCGACCAATGATAACAATATTGGGCTTGCATTCAATTTCACACGGAAATTTTAATAGCGGCCAAAAATCCTTTAAAGAAATTAGCTTTTCAACAAATTAATACCTTCTTTTTCTTTAATTATGTTTAAAAATAAATCCTCATGTTCCTATGTTGTTTATGTCAGTACTATGGGAAAGTTTTGTTTAATGATTGATTCATAGACGAATTGAAATACTGCTACTCCTTCACCAGATTCATCTCAAAAAACTTAACCCAATTTTCACCGTCAGTTGAGGGTTCGCCAAATTCATTCCATCGGTCATCCCTCACTTAGATGGTGTAACGGATAGTCATGGTTGGTCCTGCCGCAAAAAACCAAACCAACTTTCCGTCACCTTGTATTTCCATTTCAGCAAAGGTCTGCATGCCCAGCGATATGAAACTGTACATTTTAGTATTTGCCTTGAAAAACATCAGAAACCTTAAAAGAAAGGTTACACAATTCCTTAAAAAACCCCCATTTGTCTACTAAAACGACAGAAAATCAAGTGCTTGGAGGTTTACATCGATTGGGAAATGATATACGTAAAGATGAAATTGGTGAAATGGTCGAAAGCGGTGTAGATGAGATGTGAAGAAACTAGGCCAATGATCCGAATTTAAAGATCATGGTCGGTCAATACTTATTTGAAATAGGTAGCCTGCCATTGGCAATTCTGTGCCATTGTGATGCGCAGACTTGATATAATTGTATTCGCAGCAATCGCTATGACCTTCGCCTATAATGATACTCAAAGTGTCTGAATCCCCATTTCCAAAATCAAGTAATAGGTCAGCCCTCAGGTCATCAAGGTTTTCCCAAATCACTCCTGTTCCAGCAAGAATTATGGAAGTATCTGTTTTTATCAATTCCATGAATGGATAAGAGTAGTTCCAAACTGTATCTTCTTCCAGTTTCAGTTTTACTTCTGCCTGGTCATCATATAATTTCCATTGCCCAATCTGCCTGTATGAGCTATCTGTAGTGGGTGAAAAACTAAATGATAAATAAACTTCCGGTGCTCCTGGGTAACAAGCCAGTCCATCGCATGGATTGATTAAATCACAAGATTGTACCAGTAATACGAGGAAAAGAAAAGTGATTTTGTGCATGACTTAAAGACCCGTGTTTTCTTTGATGTGTTGGAAATCTAATTCCAACTCAACCTACTTCTATCTTTCCAATATTGATCCGGTGACATTTTAAGTTTGCTCAAAGTGTCAATCTCAACTTGTGTAAGTTGAATTTGAGTGGCTTGCAAATTCGAAATCAAATGAGCTTCAACTGCGGCGCCACTCAACACCCTATTGACAAATGGCTTTTGAATCACAAAAGCAATGGCAATTGCATCGACAGAAACACCGTGTAGATGCGCTATTTTTTGTATGACACTAATGTAATCAGCGCTGCTGTTGCGTTCAGTAAGACGCCCATTGGCCACCGCTTCTTTGATGATGGTTTTGAGTCCTGCATCGGTAGCCATTTTCAATGCCTCCTCGGGAGATTGATCCAGCATGTTGTAGGTTGCCTGTACGGAATCAAAAAGTTGATCTCCATCAACTATTACTTTCAATGCGGCTTTTATAACTTCTGATTGATTTGGTCCGCTCACAGATAGTCCAATGGCATAACCTTCGGATTTGATTTCTCCCATTCGATCCAAAACAGCCCTATTTTCCAAAACTCCGCTTTCAAACGTGGCTGAATGGATCTGATATAGTTTGAGATATGGGTCAAGGCGACTCTTACTTTCCGGCCATTGAAGATTTAATCGCTTGATAGTATGCTCCTTAATCTCATGTTTTTCAGCATCTACAGACCAATCGGCATTATAATAATATCCCCACTTTGAACCTACGAGCACCTCTTTTGGATTGGTTTTTTTCAACCAACTGGCCAGAAATTGCTCCGCTTTGCCATAGGATTGTGCTGCATCAAAATAACGGATACCAAGGCCATAGGCTTTGTCAAGCATCTTATGTGTTTGACTTTCCATTCGGAATTCATCATAATCCTCATTAAGATCTTCTGCATGACCCAGATTAATGTAGCCCGGACGTCCTAGTGCAGCAAGGCCAAGTCCAAGTTGTGATATTTTATTGGTCATTTTTATTGTAAAAAATAACCCCCACTCGTTCTATATGATCTTTCAAATCTTGATTATCAATCTTTGAATAAAGTGAAAGGTCAATTTTATATGGCAACATAAGGTCATCTAGTAAGTTATCAACTAACAATTGATCCGACATGGTCAATGCCCCGGTCATTACCAGATCTATATCAGATCCAAGTTTGAAATTGCCTTTGGCTCTGGATCCATATAATATCACCTGATCAATCTTTTTGGCTTGTTTAAAAACATCCTGGATCATATGCTTGGTTTCTTCTGATAACCCGATATCAAGTTTATCCAGCGTTTTCATTTTTGATTAACTAGACTTGTCATTTTGTCTTTGAAAGATGTGAATAGTTCAAAATAGAGCGTTAGAATCTTCACTGAAATCTCAGTAGCTGTTGCTTCATTATAAGTATGACTGGACATATTTCGACTCTTTATCATTTCCATCCAATTTTGTCCATCTACAATTATTCCGGCACTAAATGCTTCTCTTGTTGCATCTCTTGCTCCCGAAATTGCTGTATTTCCTTGGTAATAGAAATAATCTTTCATGACATTCCACGCCAATTCATGGGTGAATTCAAAGGCCTGTATCAAACCTTGTTCCTCTAATTCGGTCAGCGCTCTTTCTTGCGACAATGATATCGCCTGAGAAAGACGATCAAATGCTCTTAGAAAGTTTGAAAATCACTGTTTCCAACGGATGTCATGATCTGCCATGAATCAAAATTAACAAATTCTGTTTCGATCCCTCAATAATATCTTTCAATACCACTAGGTTAAGAGTATTGACAACTCATCAAGTTGGTCTCTTCACCCGTGGTAAATTTTGCAGCTCATCCTCATCCTTATGACCTTACCCAATATCGTTTTGACAATCACAGCACTACTTTAACTTTATCTGGTTTAATAATTCGGTTACTCTGTTTTGAAACATAATGAATTTTGTGCGGCTCCAGCTCCTTTTGTGCTTCAATCCGCAAATAATCAGAAAAAGACCGATCATCGATTCCAACTAAATGAATCTGAGTTCTGTCTCATTTGGCGATCCTATTAAGCCCTATCATGAAAAAGCTGACCCTTTTATTGCTAATTTGTACTGCTTGTCAAAGTGAAAATATAGCACCTATCCTTCAAGACACGAATGCTGGTATCAATCTATCAAATCTCGATGCTGGGCAAAGTTTTTGTTACCTCGCCTATGAGGCGCAATGCAGTGAGTCATTTCGATTTACGGGTGACACTTTGGAAGTTGAGATCGTAACATCAAATGACACCACTTTTTTCGAAGAGTCATTTTCGAATAGTAGTCCAAACTTTAATTTCAGTAACAAGTATCGTGTGGCTATGGTAGATGATTATCTGCTTATTACGGAGCGCTGGAATTCGCAATTATTCAATTTTTATGGGAATGACACTCTTTTTCTAAGCAAACAGCCTACAGTTAATTTGACTCAGAATGGTTGTCAGCTTTTTGAAGAAGGCGAGTTGTTTGTGGGGGAAAGAATTGGTCGCGTTACCGATTTTGCGCTAGGACAAATTGCGATCAAGGATAAAAAAGGTGTGTCCTGTGTCCCAGCCTTTTTACAAATTGATGGTTATCTGATCTATGATCAAAACCTGAATTTGTCCCATGTAGTCAACGAAAATGGTGACGTTTTTGGCTACTACGCCATCTCAAAATAGATATTCCGACATGATGGCAATACCTGCGCCAAGCAGACTGATGAGGATTTTTTTAAGTCCAAAATGGTGATTGGGGCTAGATTCCACGAAAATAGTAGTTGAGATGTGCAGGAAGCTACCAGCCACAACAGCAAATAGGATAATCAATACATTATGGGACAAATCAAGAATATATCCACTTAGCAATAAACCAATAGGAGACGCTACGCTAAATAATATCAGTATAATCCATTGTGATTTGGTGAATTTTTGTCCTGTTTTTAATGTAGTCATCAATGCGAAAGCTGCCGGGACTTTGTGCAATAGAATACCTGCCAGAACTGAATAGGATTCATTTTTCTCATGAAAAGGGGAATCGTGCGTGAGCAAAGATCCCTCCAAAAGAGAGTGCACAATCAGTGCAATAACAATCGACCATTTGGATGTTTCAGTCAAGTCATGTCCTTTGTGCAAATGACCATGTTCAATCCCAGATGAAAAATATTCCAAAAATTGCTGTAGGAAAAAACCAATCAACACATAAAGCCCAATCTCCATTGGGTTCATACCGAAGGAATAGACCTCAGGAAGTATATGAATGATGGTAATGGAAAAGAGGAATGAGCCTGCAAAAATCAAAGGATTGCGTATGGTTTCGGGCTTGAAATCTATCGAATTGGACAGCAATCCTCCTGCAAGCGTACTTATGATTAGTATGGCAATGACAAGGATCATAGTTGCGTCAAATATATAAGTCGTTCACTTTTCTCTTTTTTGTATTTTCCAAGTGAGTAATTTCCAAATACGGATTTCACTTTCAATCCTGCATTTTCGAAATACTCCAAAAAATCAGCTCTGCGAATGGCTCTTACTTTTTCCTGGAAAGACTGAATTTTACCTGCGTCATTGATAACAATATCTTTATAAATAAATTCACCATCATACCTTCGGGAGATGTTAAACTTGATCCCATCGATGATTTTTGTTTCTGCTTCCACCAAATCATTGATTACAGCATAGGGATTCAGAAAATCCAATAGGAAATGGCCTCCCTTTTTGAGACTCGAAGCAATGGCAGAAATGGCCTGCTGATCCTCTTTAAGCGAATCGAAATAGCCAAAACTTGTAAAAAGATTAAATGCAAAATCAAATTCATTTGCTTTGTACACATCGCGCATATCATGCTCCACGAATCTCAATTTTTCATTTTTTGATTGATTGGCCACTTCGATGTTTTGAGTAGAAAGATCTATCCCCGTTACATCAAACCCCTTTGAATTGAGGTAGATCGCATGACGTCCCCGACCACAGGCCACATCAAGAAACTTAGATTCAGTCCCTGGTTTTATGTTTTGAATCAAACTGTCCATAAACATTTGTGCCTCGATCACATCTCTGGATCGATACAAAATATAATAGTATGGACTGTCAAACCATTCTCCGAACCACTCTTGCCTATACATGTAATTGATTGATTAGGAATAGTAAAATTGAACTTTCATTTTTTATCATTGACTGATTTGCATGGTTTTATTCATTTCAACGTATGTTTCCAAACCTGTTGAAATATAACTGCCTAAGGTTCCGTCTTCCTTTTGATAGATGAGGAAAACATCTAAGTCAGTTTTTTTAGCAATCTCCTTTGATTTAGCTAAGCCCACCACCATAAATGCAGTAGCATAGGCATCTGCCGTCATGCAGTCCTTGGCAATAACGGAAGCACTCAAGAGATTATGTGTTGTATTATAACCCGTTCTAGGATCAATCGTATGTGCTATGATTCGATCTCCTATCTTATAATAATTGCGATAATTGCCCGATGTGGCCATTGATTTTCCTTCTAGTCGCACAATAGCCAACAGCTTTCGCTCGTCTTGTCCTACCAATGGATCTTCAATGCCGATACTCCAGTTTTTTTGTTGATCATTGAACCCCAATGCCCGCACCTCACCTCCGATTTCGACCAGATAATTTTGAATCCCATTTGATTCCAACTTCTCCGCGATTAAATCAACCGCATAACCTTTGGCAATAGCGCTAAAATCTAGAAACATCAAGCTATCCATTGTCACGATTTCATCAGAAATTTGCAGCTTTTGGAATCCAATTCGTTTCTTGAGTGCCACTATTTTCATGCTATCGGGAACTTCCATTCTTTTATTTGGACCAAAACCCCATGCATTTACCAATGGGCCAACTGTAGGATCAAAGACGCCATCTGTATTTTGAAAAACCGTGGAACTTGCACGCAAAACATCTATGAACATTTCAGATGGATTGCTAACTGTTCCAGTCAAATTCAACTTTGAAATCTCCGAATCAGGTATGTAGGTAGAAACTGACTTGTTGAAGGCTATCAACGTAGCGTCAATTTCTGTTTTAGAGACAGCATCATCTGCGCTGAGATATTTCACATTGTATTCGATGGTGCCCATCGTATGACCTGCGATGTGAAACAATTTGAGATCTGGCTGTGTGGTGAAATAACGGTATAAAGCCCCGATGACTACCACTGCAACTATCCCTCTGAAAAAAAGCTTTCGTTTATCCAAAACCAAATTTTACGCAATATTAAATCTGAAATTGATGGTATCGACTTCACACTCAATAAAACTTCAATAACTTTACGACAACCCATGATAAATACGCCATGAAAATGGCTATTTGTGGGATTAACAATTCAGATTAAATTCAATGCGAGAGGATTACCTGCGAGGCGATGAAGAAGAACTAAACTCTGTAGAAAAAGAGATTGAGCGTGCGCTCCGACCGCTGAGTTTTGATGATTTTGCCGGGCAGGAAAAGGTAGTAAGCAATCTCAAAATATTTGTAGAAGCTGCCAGACGAAGAACCGAGCCACTTGATCACGTCCTGCTACACGGTCCTCCAGGTCTGGGTAAAACAACCCTTTCGAATATCATTGCCAATGAACTAGGTGCCGGAATCAAAATCACCTCTGGCCCAGTATTGGACAAACCAAGTGACCTTGCTGGATTACTTACCAATTTGGAAGATCATGACGTGTTATTCATTGATGAAATTCATCGCTTAAATCCCGTGGTGGAGGAATACCTCTACTCTGCCATGGAGGATTACAAAATAGACATCATGCTGGATAGTGGCCCAAATGCCCGCTCTGTTCAGATTGCATTGAATCCGTTTACTCTTATTGGCGCCACCACGAGATCAGGACTATTGACGGCTCCATTGAGAGCGCGCTTTGGGATCAACTCCAGGCTGGAATATTATGATGCGAAATTATTGACTGGAATCGTTGGCCGATCTGCAGACATATTAAATACACCGATAGATCAGGAAGCGGCTTATGAAATTGCCCGCAGAAGCAGAGGCACTCCCAGAATCGCAAACAATCTCCTCAGAAGAACCCGCGATTTCGCCCAAATAAAGGGCGATGGATCAGTCACATTGGCCATTGCAAAAATGGCATTAAATGCACTGGACGTTGATGATCATGGCTTAGATGAAATGGATAATCGAATCCTCACAACCATCATAGATAAATTTAAGGGTGGGCCGGTTGGTTTATCCACCATCGCGACCGCTTGTGGTGAAGAAGCCGAGACAATCGAAGAAGTCTATGAGCCATTCCTAATCATGGAGGGCTATATCAAGCGAACGGCTCGCGGAAGACAAGCCACCGAATTGGCCTATCAGCATTTGGGCAAAATCCCTCCATTGCAATCTGGGAGTTTGTTTTAGTATAAAGCACTGCACGTTTTTGAAATCAATTCTGATAATAAATAAGGCTGCTACCTTTGCCATGTGAGCAAATCCCACAATTCTAATCTTATCAAGTCTATTGCGACATCACTTGGCTTCTCCTATTGTGGCATTGCTAAAGCCGAATTTCTCGTAGACGAAGCTCCAAAACTGGAAGAGTGGCTCAAACGTGGCTATCAGGGAACCATGGGCTACCTCGAAAATCACTTTGATAAACGCTTAGATCCAACCAAATTGGTTCCTGGCGCAAAATCGGTTGTGTCTCTGGTTTATAATTATTACCCTCAAAAAGATCTGGCTAACGATCACTCACTCAAAATGGCCAAATACGCCTATGGCCAGGACTATCACTTTGTAATTAAAGACAAATTGAAGACATTCATGGATCGTATTCAGATAGAAATCGGTGCTGTGGAAGGAAGGGTTTTTGTTGATTCCGCACCTGTACATGAGCGGGCATGGGCTGCCAAAAGTGGTCTTGGGTGGATCGGTAAAAACTCACTGCTGCTCAATAAAGAGATGGGCAGTTTTTTCTTTTTGGCTGAGTTGATCATAGACTTGGAGCTGGAACCTGATGGCCCAATCAAAGATTACTGCGGGACCTGTACCGCCTGCATGGATGCTTGTCCGACGGATGCTATCCCAGCAGCTTATGTGGTGGACGGCAGCAAATGCATCTCCTATCTCACCATTGAATTGAAAGAAGAAATTCCAACTGAATTTCAAGGTAAAACCAACGAATGGGTTTTTGGCTGTGACATTTGTCAGGATGTTTGTCCATGGAATCGTTTTTCAAAACCACATCAGGAACCCGCGTTTGCGCCTCAAGGTTGGGAGCAATTTTCTAAAAAAGACTGGCAGGATATGACCGAAGAAGTGTTTCAAAAAGTCTTTAAAAAATCGGCTGTAAAGCGAACGAAGTTTTCGGGATTGAAAAGGAACGTAAAGTTTAATTCAAATAGTTGAACAACTTACATCGACATCCTATTTATTACTATGAATATCCTCTACATCATCGACTTATTGGGCACTATGGTTTTTGCCATAAGTGGAGCCATGACTGCATCAGAAAGGAAACTTGATGCCTTTGGAATATCGGCAGTGGCTTTCATCACTGCTCTGGGTGGTGGCACGCTTCGTGATTTGCTTATAGGCAGTACACCTGTGGCCTGGATGAACAATTCACTCTACCTGATCATGATCATCGCTGGCATCACCATGGCTTTACTTTTCAAACAAAGGCTACAAAAACTTAGGCGTACATTCTTTCTTTTCGATACCATAGGCATTGCTGTATTCACCGTATTGGGTCTGCAAAAAAGTCTGGATATTGGCATTTCGCCAAGCATAAGTATTCTAATGGGAATGGTCTCAGCGGTGTTTGGTGGTGTCATAAGAGATATTGTCTGCAATGAGATTCCCCTGATTTTCCGAAAGGAAATCTATGCGTTGACTTGCATTGCAGGTGGAATACTCTATGTCAGTTTGATTGCTCTAGACATTCCATCCACAATCAACGTACTTATCACGACAGGTTTTATCATCACCTTTCGAATATTGGCATTCAAGCTAAAATGGAAGCTGCCTAATTTATAAGCTAGAATCAATTGAGTCCTAATGTGAACCCAAAGCGATTTTGGATGCGATCATATCTGTGTGAGTTCGTGTAAATTTCTTGTCTGACAATCATGTTTCTGGTCCATTCATACCTACTTGACTGATTGGCGAAATCAAAAAAATCTCTTCGCACATAAAACTGATAATTAAGACCAAAGTCCCACTTTTCTCTTTCGATTAATCTAATCCCTAACTGAAGCTCTAAACCAAGTGTACGAAAATCTTTGATTTGAAAAATCTCCTCATTGAGTGTTCGGTAATTTGTACTGGTGTAAAAAGTATGATCATAGGTTATCTTTTTTGAATCCAGTCCAATTGTGAATTGCGAAGCAATTTTGTATGAAATGATCCCTCGATCTCCACCGTATCCTAAGCCAAATCCCAATTGATTAATAGTTGGTTGGTTTTCATAATCATCAGCGTAATTGTCATAATCATCAGCGTAAAATATATTTCTTCTATAAAAAATATCGGTATTGAATCCTTGAAAAATACGACTATACGCCAACTCCAAATTGTTTAAATTCCATCCCGGATCTAAATCAATCCAAATTCTGATTTCATCATTTTCCGAAATGGATTGATCTGCCTGAAATCTTACATATTCATCCCATCTGTTGAACACCTCTTCCGCACTATAGTTTGGTTTTTCATTGTAATGCACGACTCTATCTACATAATATGTCACGGCATATTTGCCTTGACTTCTCACAAAGTGTAAGCTCAAACATGAAATAAGTAAAAAGAGATACTTCATTCCAAGTCGAAATTAGCTGTATCTGACAAAATGCGCTGATCGCTGAGGTGTGTTTTCACTAGAAATGTTACATCGCCCATGAGCAGCGAATCTTTATACGCCAGATTTAATTGATAGGAATCTGCTTGTTTTAAATATGAATCTATTTCCTGGTACAAATCACTATCAAAACTTTCTACTAAAAACAGTTCAGATATCTCTACTAGACTATCTGATAGTTGCCAAATTTCAATGTTTTCGATGTGTTCTGTAAGTCTCAGAACTGGGCTTGCGCAATCATCAGCGAAAGCTGAATTTATAAAGAAGGTGCCATGCATTTGGGCATATAAGTCTATGGTGTCATTGGCAGATAGACCAATAGAAAGTCTTAAGTTTTTTCTGTCAAGCGGAAAACTCCTTTGTATACCGGTATTTTCAATTTGAGTCCATGAATATGCGAACAAAACCACATGATCTACTGGTGCTTCTATGATCAATGTGTCTCCACATCGCATAAATAAATCACAGGAAGGCAGAAAAACGGACAAGTGTAAGGCGATGATCAGTACACAAGTGAAAATGACTTTGGTCTTCATGTTTGTATAAAGAATGCGAGATTGTTCAAGACCATATCCGTTGCTTGTTGTTTGTGTATATCCTTGACACAACATTACCAATTTTAGTTGAAAGCTTCAATTTCTTGTCTTTTGGTAAACTCTATTATCATTAATTTACGCTGGATTTCGAAATACCGATGAAATGACGGATTACTCCAAGCTCAATGCAATTCTACTTATTCACTGCACAGACCGTAAAGGTCTGATCGCAACAATTACTCGTTTTTTGACGGATCACGATGGCAACATTGTAGACTTGGATGAACATGTAGAAAAGGAAAACGGGATTTTCTTGATGCGCGTTCAATGGGATTTGGAGGGGTTTGATATTCCAAAAGAAAAAATCAAAGACGTATTTGAGAGTGAAGTTGCAAGTCAATATGAAATGATATGGCAGCTTCATTTCACAGACAAACTGCCACGCATGGCCATTTTCGTGTCTAAAAGTTCGCATTGTCTCAACGACATTCTGGCACGTTATTATTCAGGCGAATGGCAAATTGAGATCCCAGCCATTGTTTCTAATCACATTGATCACCAAAAGATGGCCGAAAGGTACGATATCCCTTTTTTCCACTTTGATATCAATGCTGATAACAAAAAGGAAATGGAAGCGCGGCAGATCGAGCTTATGAGCTCCCTGAAAATTGATTTCATCGTTTTGGCGAGATACATGCAAGTGCTCACCGATAGATTTATTCACCATTTCCCAAACCGAATCATCAATATCCATCATTCGTTTCTTCCCGCTTTCGCCGGTTCCAAACCGTATCACCGCGCACACGAACGAGGTGTTAAAATCATAGGAGCGACCAGTCATTATGTAACTGCCGATCTGGATGCCGGACCGATCATTGAACAAGATGTGGTAAAAATCTCCCACAAAGATTCTGTCGTTGACTTGGTGCGTAAGGGCAAGGATTTGGAGAAAATTGTGCTTTCTCGAGCCATATACACCCACCTACAGCGCAAGGCTTTGGTCTACGGCAACAGGACGATTGTTTTTGATTGATCCTATAACCCTCTATCCTAAAAAGACAAATTTTAACTGTCCACTTTTGCAACCAAATGCTCAATATCGGACACAGGTTTGTAGCTGAATTGATCCCAAAACGCATATTAACGCCTTTTTTGTGCTGGCATGTTTATTGGCATCTACCCATTCTCATGGATTGATTTGAACTTGGAGGGCAATCAAAATGAATTCAAAGTGCAACCATGAGACAGGTTTGGAGTCTCTACTGAGCGTACTAACCATAAGGTCCAGTATCATCTTCAAACGAATTGGTTTAAACCAGAAGCTACTACTACCATGATAAAAAATTACCTGAAAGTCACGCTGCGCAATCTGCTCAAGCAAAAAGTATTTGTCTCTATCAATATACTCGGACTCGGATTAGCACTTGCCTGTTGCATAGTTGCCTACATCAATTCCAAGTATACTTGGGACTTTGATAAAAATCATGTCAACATTGACCACATTTATAAAATCCATAACCTCAGAGAAAATCAAGGTGACTTGCAGGAATATGGGAGAGTGCCCATGCCGATGGCAGATGCAATTAGAAATGATTTCGCCGGAGCGGATAAGGTATTCAGATTTGAAAGTCACGTTTTTACTGTTCGGGATGCTAATCAGGACAAAGTATTTAATACTGCCTTGGCTTATGCCGATCCAGGCCTTCTGGAATCATTTACATTCCCGCTCATAAGTGGAAACCCTGCTGGCAATCTAGAATTAGATCAGGCGATCGTAACCCAGGAATACGCCAGAAAATTTTTTGGAGACACTGACCCCAATGGCAAAGTACTGACCGTGTTTGATGATACTGGTATGAGTTTCAACTTCACCATCGCGGGTGTAGTACAAAGAGCACCACAAAATTCATCAATTCATTTTGAGATGTTGGTGGGTTTTGAGAACAGATTCAGAATGTATGATGACAATGTGAAGGGGAACTGGGGTGCTCTGGCACAGGCTACCTTTCTATATTTTAATGATCCGAAAAAAGCACAGGATTTTGAACTGCTTTTGGCTAAATACATCCCAATCCAAAATGAGGCTCATAAAGATTTTATAATATCCAGCTTCCTTTTAAGCCCAATGAACAATCACGCACATATTTCCAATGATATAGGCTGGGACAATCTGCCTGATGCTTTGCCAACCGCAGCTGTCCTGACTCCACAAATCATGGCGTTGCTGATTCTACTTGTTGCCTGTTTCAACTTTACCAACACAGCCATAGCCACTTCAAACAGAAGATTGAAAGAAATCGGTATAAGAAAAGTAATGGGCGGCACTAGGAAGCAACTCATTATGCAGTTCATGGCAGAAAACCTCACCGTGTGCTTTTTGGCTATTTTGATGTCGGTGGTGATGGCTTCTTATTTGGTGCCAACCTATAGTGCCCTGTGGGAAGGCATGGAGCTTAAAATGAATTTGACTGATGATTTTCAACTTTATGTGTTTTTGGCCATTTTACTGATCTTCACTACTGTTCTGGCCGGGCTTTATCCATCTCTTTATATCAGCCAATATGAGCCAGTGAGGATTCTTCGTGGGAGCCTGAGTATCGGTGGCGCAGGACGACTTACAAAGATTCTATTGGCTACTCAGTATACGTTTACCGTTATTGCCATTTTTGCGAGTGTTGCTTTTGTACAAAATGCGCAATACCAAGACACACTCGATCTGGGTTACAATCGGGATCAAATCATTGGCATTAGTATCTTGAATGAAAATCAATATCAAAAAACATTGGCTTCTATGAATGCCAATCCAAACATAGTAAATATGGCCAGTGCCAAAAACCACATTGGACGTGGCGATTATGGTTTAATTCTTAAAAACGAGGATCAGGAAGTGGATGCGAACATGCTCGATGTGGGGATCGGATATGTAGAAACCATGGGTCTGGAAATCGTAGCAGGAAGATCGTTCTCCAGAGAGCTTGAAGCTTCTGATAGTCAGGGATCCATTCTGATAAATGAGAAAATGGTTGAAGATTTCGACTGGACAGATCCAATTGGCAAACGTGTAGTAATAAACGATTCTACGACACTTACTGTAATCGGCGTTGTGAAAAATTTCTACATGTACGGTTTCTGGGGGCCAATACAAGCGGTGGGTATGCGATTAAAAAGCATGAAGTTTGAAGATGATGGCACTTATAGTTTTTTGATAGCCAAAGTAGATTTGGATAATGTCAAAGGTGTTTATGACTATCTAGAAGCAGATTGGAATGACAAAATTCCCAACAAGATTTTTGCGGGTTTTTATCAGGATGACTTATTGCGAGGAGCCAAAGAGGTCAACAACAATGTAACGATGATCTTCAGCTTTTTGGGTATTGTCGCATTCGTATTGTCGAGCCTGGGTTTATTCACATTGGTTTCCATTAACCTGATCAAAAGGATAAAAGAAATAGGTGTGAGAAAAGTCCTTGGGGGCGGAATTGGACACATCGTTTTCCTTATCAACAAAGATTACTTTGTTTTACTGAGTATTTCCTCTATTCTTGGAGTTACTCTGGGGTATTTCATGATAGATTCCATGATCGCCTCCATTTTCACTTACTATAAACCAATGGATATCTTGACGTTTACAATCCCAGCGGTGAGCATTATATTGATATCACTCACAATCGCAAGTTTGCGAACCATAAAATCTGCGCATATTAATCCCGTGCAAGCATTGAGGTACGAATGATGGAAGGGATTGTCGGATTTTTCTGAATTACTTAAATCGTCAATTTTGTTATCATACAAAGGCTCATATTTCTACAAGTTCATTTATGTTGATTAAAGTTTGTGAGGACACAAACTTAGGCAAGTGATGACCTGGCACAGAAAAAATGGAACATGGTGCTCCTAATTCACCCTTTGACGGTTTAAGGATTCTCTACTATGTCGGTTTTATAATCATAATATCCCTTTGGGAATGATTTTAGATTTGTTTGAAAAGACAATGAACCCCGAAGGGTAACATCAATATCTTGAGTTCGGAACAGAATCAATCACACCAAGTATCGTTTCTCCAGCAGAGCCCTTAGATGGATCAAATTTTGTGAGGACCAACTTGGGCGACATTGATTTATAAAAAAGTTTACCAAATTTTTATAACCGCACAAACATGATATTTAAATATTTGGGCTCAATAACTAATCACCACCCAAGCACGAAAACAGGGAGTAAAAATGAATATCCCAAACGTCCTTTATTATTGGTTTAAGCTGACTTGCAGTATTCCATAATCCCATCTTTGATCCTTTGGAAAGTCTCGGTACGGATATCATCATCTTCCTCCAAAAGCGTGATTCTGAATCCAAGTAAATCTGAGCAAAAAGATGATATTGGCACAATGCAAACCTGTTTCGCCGCAAGTAGATAATACACAAATCGCTTGTCCAGGGCCATTTCCTTCTGATCGAGCCACTCATCCAAAAGTTGCGAAACCTTAGGATCTTCCATGGACAATTTTTGGTTTTCATTCAACACTCCTGGTTTGAAAATCATGGTGTTGTAAAATGCCCCGTTTGTCTGATTAAAAGTGATATACGGAATATCTCCAAAAATCTCATTGAGATATTCGCTTCGCTTTCCGATCCTGATATTGGTCTCTTTGATAAAATCAGGATAACGAGCATCCTGCATCATTTTAGGAATTGCTTGCTGAGGCAACTTGGTGGAACTTACCTCAATCATCTTTGCATTATCGATGGTCTGGCACAGTCTTGCAAACTCCTTGTTTTTATTCTGATTGTAATACTCGACCCAGCCACATCGCGCACCTGGCCAAGGAAATTCTTTTGAAATCCCCTTCAATGAAATTCCCGGAACATCCCCAATTACTTCAGCCAAAGTCACCGTGGTTGCGCCATTATAAATGATATTCATATAAATTTCATCGCAAATAATGAAAAGGTTGAACTCTTTGGCGATAGCCACCATTTGTTCCAATATCTCCCGTGGGTAAACCATTCCTGTCGGATTGTCAGGATTGATGATCAAAATCCCAACGATACTTGGATTGAACTTTACCTTTTGATAAAGATCATCCATGTCTGGATACCAGTTTTTTTCCGGATCCAGTTTGTAAGTAATCGGATGATGGTTGGCATGTGCGGCTTCTGCGGACGAGTGTGTGGAGTAAGCAGGGGAGGGCCCTATTACTCTGGAAGTAGGAAGCAGATATTGATAGATTTTCTGAATAGCGTCACCCAATCCATTAAAAAAAGTGATGTCTTGGGGTTCAATCTGCACTCCGCCACGTTTGTTATTTAGATCCGCCAAAAACTTACGCGTCTGCAACATCCCTTTGGAATGGCTATAGCTATAGGTATCATCTTCATAAAGCAAACCGGCTATAAGATCTTTCATCCACATCGGCAACTTCCTATTCTTTTGAATGGGGTCACCAATGTTTTCCCAAAGAATAGGATAACCAAGCGCTTCGATCTGCTCAGCTTTTCTAACTATTCCTCTGATTTCATAGGACAATTCATTCGCCCCATCTCTTAAAAGTTTTTGTCGCATGCGCTAAAAATTCAGATTGCGAAGGTAGAAGAAATTGTAGGTTATGTGAAAAACAGAAATAAGAATATTCAATTCTATTTAAGTGAACAGAGTGTTGAGTACAGAGTGTTGTGGAAAATAATGTGGTTATTGGGTGACAAAAAATCATCAAATTATTTGCGAAACCTGTACCAAGTTTTCATCCCATTTTTTAAAGCCTTAGCTTTGCGCCCCATTAGTTCAATTCGGCTTATATACCTCCACTGAGCCAAAAACAATAAAATTTCCAATGAAGGCATACTTCCAATTGTTTGACCTCAGTCAAAAAGTAGATTATAAAAACGAAATATTATCAGGACTTACCGTTGCTTTGGCATTAATTCCTGAGGCTATCGCTTTTGCCCTGATAGCAGGACTATCTCCACTCACTGGACTTTATGCGGCGTTTGTAATGGGATTTATCACATCTATTTTTGGTGGAAGACCAGGTATGATATCAGGTGCCACAGGTGCCATTGCAGTAGTAATTGTAAGTCTCGCCATTTCGCACGGTGTTGAATATATTTTTGGAGCAGTTATTTTGGCGGGAATTATTCAGGTCTCTGCAGGCTTACTTCGTCTCGGAAAATTCATTCGTCTCGTTCCCCAACCTGTCATGTTCGGTTTTGTAAATGGACTGGCTATCGTCATTTTCATGGCGCAATTGGATCAGTTCAAAGTGGTGGATGCCGATGGTCTATTGAGCTGGATGAAAGGTAGTCAGCTAATGATGATGCTCGGATTGGTGCTTGTAACCATGATCATCATTTGGGGTTTGCCAAAAATAACTAAAGCCATTCCTGCTTCATTGGCAGCCATTCTGGTTGTATCTGGTATCGTGATAGGATTTAATGTGGACACAAAAACTGTAGGAGATATCGCTTCCATATCTGGCGGTTTTCCTCCTTTTCACATCCCAGCCATTTCTTTTACCTGGGAAACGCTTCAGGTGATTTTTCCCTACTCACTGATTATTGCCGGAGTTGGGCTTATTGAAAGTCTATTGACGCTCAATTTGATTGATGAGATTACACAAACCCGTGGTAGAAGTAATAAAGAATGTGTGGCACAAGGAACAGCCAACGTGCTTTCTGGACTATTTTCAGGCATGGGAGGATGTGCCATGATCGGTCAAAGCCTGATAAATATTTCATCTGGAGCCAGGGCCAGACTCTCTGGGATTGTTGCTTCTGTGATGTTATTGGTCTTTATCATGTTTGGATCTGGACTAATTGAACAGCTCCCAATGGCAGCCCTGACCGGATTGATGATCATGGTTTCTATCGGTACATTCGAATGGGCGAGCTTGAAGACTTTTGGCAAAATGCCACTTCATGATGTAATTGTCATTGTATTGGTTGCTTTGATTACAGTTTTTCTCCACAATCTGGCTTTGGCTGTGCTTATCGGAGTTGTAATTTCTGCTTTGGTATTCGCCTGGGAAAATGCAAAAAGAATTCGTGCCAGAAAATATACTGATGAAAATGGTGTGAAACATTATGAGATTTTCGGTCCTCTCTTTTTTGGCTCTGTAACGGCTTTTAACGAAAAATTCGAAATTAAAAATGATCCTCAAGAAGTCATCATTGACTTTGCAGAAAGCCGTGTAGCAGACATGTCTGGCATAGAAGCTCTTAATAAACTGACAGAAAGATATGCTGAGGAAGGCAAAAAAATTCACTTAAAGCATCTCAGCCCAGATTGTAGAAGATTACTCAAAAATGCCGAAGAAATCATCGATGTAAACATTATCGAAGATCCGATTTACAATGTGATGGCAAATAAATTGGGTTGATTAGCTCCGTCAATATCAGCCAAAATAACTTTCTAGGGGCTCCCAGTAATATTCATACCACCCTTTGGCCAATGCTTCATTCAAAGCATCAGGTACATCTGAATGGGTAAAAGTGATTAAAGTGCCCTCTTCCTTCGGAGTTAATTCGATGCTGATGGTAGAAAAATGTCCTTCAGGCCATTCATCTTCCATCGCCACCCACGATTGGGCAATGAGTTTGCTCGGCACAAGTTCCAGATTTGTGGCAAGAATATAACCATCGTACATGAAGCATTCCCCTTCTATTTCGTTAGAAATTTCGCAATCTGAGCCTGTAAAGGCTGAGTGTTTGCTACTGTTCATATACGCTTCATAAACGGCTGCCGGATCAATATCCTGTAAGAAATATGTTTGGTTGATTGTGGACATATTGTTGGTTTTGGTCTTAATAAATTTATAAAAATATTTTTAATCAAACATTAATTAAATTAGCTGATAATTTTTTTCCGCCAATCATGCACAAAAAAACCGTCACAAATGAATGCGACGGTTTTGAATATTTCTAAAATGTTTTTCTATATCAACCTATCTTTTCAGCCAATACAGTCACTTTGTTGTTCAAGATCTCCACTATACCTCCATCAACTATGAAAGTGATCCATTCGGTTCGCTTGTCCACTTCCTTCTCCATTTTGATGTCACCTTTACCCAAAGTAGAAATCAGCGGAGCATGGTTGTCCAACACCTGAAAAGTCCCATCACTACCTGGGAAAGTAGCGCTTTGAACTTCACCTTCAAATATTTTCTCGTCTGGAGTAACTATTTCTAAAAACATAATTCTTTGTTTCAGGCTTCTGACTCACATGCGTGGGTCGAAGAGGTAATGAAATATTATTTATTTCAATAAATGGTTGTCGCTTCGTGATTATGCGTTGACTTCAGCCATCAATTTCTGTCCTTTTTCCATGGCGTCTTCTATGGTACCTACCAGGTTGAAAGCAGATTCTGGAAGCCCATCGTGCTTGCCTTCCATGATTTCAGTAAATCCCCTGATGGTATCTTTGATATCTACCAACACCCCCTTAAGGCCAGTGAAAGCTTCAGCAACGTGGAATGGCTGGGACAAGAATCTTTGTACTCTTCTTGCTCTGTGTACAACCAATTTATCCTCATCAGAAAGTTCGTCCATTCCCAGAATAGCGATGATATCCTGTAGTTCTTTGTATCTCTGAAGCAATTCTTTTACTCGCTGTGCACAATCGTAATGCTCAGCACCCAAAACATCAGCACTCAAAATTCTTGAAGTAGAATCCAATGGATCTACCGCAGGATAAATACCTAATTCAGCAATCTTTCTTGAAAGTACCGTAGTAGCATCCAAGTGAGAGAAAGTTGTCGCTGGCGCAGGGTCAGTTAAATCATCAGCAGGTACATAAACAGCTTGTACAGATGTGATAGATCCGTGCTTGGTAGATGTGATTCTTTCCTGCATCAGTCCCATCTCAGTAGCCAATGTAGGCTGATATCCTACCGCTGATGGCATCCTACCCAAAAGGGCAGAAACCTCAGAACCAGCCTGAGTGAATCGGAATATATTATCAACGAAGAAAAGGATGTCTTTTCCTTGTCCTGTGCCATCTCCATCACGGAAATATTCGGCTATAGTCAATCCTGAAAGCGCTACACGTGCTCGTGCCCCAGGAGGCTCATTCATTTGTCCGAAAACAAAGGTTGCTTTTGATTCCAATAAATCTTTAGGCGTTACTTTAGAAAGATCCCATCCACCTTCTTCCAGAGAATGCTTAAATCCTTCACCATAATTTACAATGTCAGCTTCAATCATTTCACGAAGCAAATCATTTCCTTCTCTTGTTCTTTCACCTACACCAGCAAATACAGATAAACCAGCATATGCTTTCGCAATGTTGTTGATCAATTCCTGAATCAATACTGTTTTGCCAACACCAGCTCCACCAAACAAACCAATCTTTCCTCCTTTGGCATAAGGCTCAATCAAGTCAATAACTTTGATACCTGTAAATAATACTTCGGTAGCGGTGGATAGATCTTCGAATCTGGGTGCGCTCCTGTGAATAGGCAATCTTTTCTTCCCTTCTGGCTGTGGCATGCCGTCGATAGCCTCACCAACTACGTTGAACAAACGACCTTTGATATCATCACCTATTGGCATTGATATTGGTGAGCCTAGATCTTCTACATCCATCCCACGCATCATTCCATCTGTCGCGTCCATGGCGATGGTTCTTACTGCTTCTTCACCAAGGTGCTGCTGAACTTCCAAAACAACTTTAGTTCCGTCAGCTTTCACTACCTGCAGTGCATCCAGGATTCTTGGAAGTTTCGATCCTTCTGCACTGAATGTTACGTCTACAACAGGTCCGATTACTTGGGTGATTTTGCCTTTATTAGCCATTTTTTATGATTTAAGAAACTATTATTCGAATCAAGTGCGAAATTAAACTAAATCTGAATAAGAGAAAACATCCATGGACGAAAATCACGCTTTTAATAATATGCGAAATGTTGTGCCTTTGTTCATCTCGCTCGCCTTGATGAAAATTCGGCCGCCATGGTAGTTTTCTACAATCCTTTTTGTGAGTGCTAGGCCAAGTCCCCAACCTCTCTTTTTCGTCGTAAAACCGGGTTTAAACACCTGATTCAGGTTTGATTTAGAAATTCCTTTTCCTGAATCAGAAATGTCTATGGCTACATTGCCTTCATTTGCGCGAAGTATTTTTATTTTTATCTGTCCCTTGCCTTCCATCGCATCTACAGCATTTTTAATGATATTTTCAATAACCCAGGCGAAAAGCGACCCGTTCATTTGTGCCATTATCTCCTGATTGGGGAAAAATTCAATGGTCAATGACACTTTTGTGGAAATCCTTCGCTCGAGATAACTCGCCACTTCGCTCACCCGATCGTAGACATTTTCACTTTTCAATTGCGGCGTGCTGCCAATATTGGAAAATCGCTCAGTGATCATACTCAAACGGTCCACATCTTTATTGAGCTCATCAAAAATCTCAGCATCCTTGGGATATGTCATTTTGAAATACTCTACCCACGCCATCAAAGAAGAAAGTGGTGTCCCCAACTGATGTGCAGTTTCTTTGGCTAAGCCAACCCACACCCTATTTTGTTCTGATGATCTGGAATAGTTAAAAACACTAAAAGTAATCAACCCGAAAATGGCAATAATCGAGAGCTGCACATAGGGATAAAACTTGAGCTGCGTGAGCAGTGAGGAATTGCGATAGTAGATATATTTATAACCATACACATGATTCTCAGTGTCATTGAGCGTGACAATGATTGGTTCACGCTCAGATTTCATGTTTTTGATTTCATCTACCAAATAGGCCCTTCTTTTTTTTTGTTCCTCCATTTTATCAGCTTTCGGAAGGTTTCTGTAAAATTCAGGATTTCCATTTTGATCTGTAAGAATGACAGGAATGGTTGTATTGGCTTGGATGACCCGCTCCAAAATAAGCACAAGATTGACTGCATCATTTTCATTGGCCAGATATTCGAGAGTGCTGGCATAAAGGTCAATTTGCTTTTTTTCCCGTTGGCGAATCTTCTTCACCAAGGTATTGGTATAAATCACCGAACCAGCAGTAATTATCACGGAAATAGCCAACACCACCCACTTGAAGCCTGTCTGGCTGCTATAGATACTATTGCTTATAGATTCCTTATATTTCGGCACGTACAATGATTTAGTGTCGTAATTTAGCCATTGTACTTAGATTCAAATACATTCCTATTTGATTCGATTTATGAAAAAAACTGATATAGCCTGAAAATGACAATTTTCAATAGTTTTAACGGAGGTTTCCCAATTGTGTGAAGATGAGAATATTGTTGCGCCTTTACTCCATTTATTTCTATATCATTTTCATCATTGCCTTTATTATAGTCATTCCTATCATTCTTTTTTTAGCTCAATTCAAGAACTTGGAAAGGGCGGCTTTGAAAGTCAATAGATATTGGTCCTGGGTGTTTTTTAAAATGATTTTTATCCCAGTGAAATTTAGTTTCGAGCAAAAACTGCCTAAAGATCAGAACTATATTTTTTGTGCCAATCACTTTTCTTACATCGATATTCCGGTGATTGCGGGCTTGCCTTTTCCTTTCAAGTATATTGGAAAAAGCTCCATCAAGAAGATTCCAGTTTTTGGATACATGTTTGCCAAACTGCACATCACAGTGGATCGAAGCAGTATTAAAAACCGTGCGGAAAGCTTGAGGGTGAGCCGTGAAGCTATACAAAGGGGGTTTAACATTACTTTTTTTCCCGAAGGTGGAATCATCACTGTAAATCCGCCGCACATGGTGAATTTTAAGGACGGTGCGTTTCGCTTGTCCATTGAAGAAAATGTGCCGATCGTACCGGTGACTATGCCCGATAATTACAAAATCTTGCCGGACGACAATGCTTATCTATTTAGACCAAAAAAATGTAAGGTCATTGTCCACAAACCCATTTATCCTGCAGATCACAACTACGATCTGGAGTCTATCAAAGCAGCCACAAAAACTGTGATAGAACAAGAACTACTCAGGCATCATTCTAAAAATGTCCCATCGGTTCACTAATATTGTGTCAAATCTTTGATACAAGCCAATTTTGGAATGAACATAGACAAGGAAACCTTACAAAAAATTGCTCATCTGGCCCGGCTTGAGCTGGATCCATCCAAGGAGGAGCAGATGAAAAAAGACTTGGAAGAAATTTTAGAATGGGTGGACAAACTGAATGAACTCGATACTGAGGGCATTGAACCACTTTCAAACATGTCTTTTGAAGTAAATGCCTTTCGTGAGGATAAAATAGTAGAGCCACTATCGCAGGAAAGAGGCTTGAGAAATGCGCCTGACCGTGAAGGTGACTATTTCAAAGTGCCCAAGGTGCTGGAATAATTGATGATGAAAGGCGAAAAATTCCTCTCAAATTTTCATATAATCTTATACGTGGCTGTCATGATCATGATGGCTTATTTTTATTGGGCGGGGACGGATAGCTCCATCGACTGGAAAGTGACTTCCCACGCCGAACCATCAACTTTTTCGGCTCACGAGTTCCACAAAGGCCCGTTTCAATTTTCATTGAATGGTGATTTTTATTCTTTGACAGAATCTTTCAGTGCAGGCCCTATAGAAAGGCATTTCACAAGAGATTCGGTTTTTCTCGGGCTCACCTGGCTGGGGTTGTGCCTGATCCTCGTTTCAGCGACATATTTATCACGAATCTGGTTTACGGGTATTGCCGGACTTTTCATTTTTATGATGATCAATCTTCGGCTTTCTGAGATTGGTATTTTCGGGTTTAGCCAGTTTTCATTTTGGGGTAGCACGATTCTTATTGCTTTATTTATTGCGCCGGCATATGTTTTTCAGGCTTATCTAAAATATACTAGCTTCTGGCTCAGGATCCTTGCCCTACTGATATCCACAATGGTCGTTTTAATCTTTAGTGGGGTGGACATTATTTTATTACAGGAGCAATTGAATGTGGGTCTTTATTTCAGCATAATTGTGCTGATGCTTCTCTTTTTAGTGATCGTGGCTGAAGAAAATGTGTTTGGAATTTTATACCTGATCACAAAGAATAGAGCTGGCGAACACAATGAAAAACATTTCACAGTATTCTCATTGATTTACCTCGGTCTGCTTGCTTTGGTCTACGGCAAAAAATCCGGTTTGATTAAAATGGAACTTCCATTTTTCGATCCTTATGTTTTGTTGATCATATCTTCCATAGTGGTGATTTGGAGTTTGAAATACAAGCGCGAACGCTTCCGAAATATTCTAACAGAAAATCACGCGCTGCGAATGCTTGGTGCCATTGGCATCACCATATTCAGTTATTTGGGTCTTGCATTTGCAAGAGGCAATGATCCTGTGTTTGAAGGATTTCACTATTTCATTATCTATGCCCATCTGGGATTTGGTGTATTCTTTTTCTTTTACATCATTGCCAATTTTGTAAATCCGCTTATCAAAGGACTGCAGATTTATAAGATAGTTTACAAAGAGCGAAATTTGCCTTATGTCACTGCTAGAATCGGTGGAATTATTGCCATAACTGCGTTTTTTCTTTTCTCGGACAATGAGCCTTTCAAATTATTTCGCTCCGGACACTTCAATTATCTGGGCGAACAAGCCGAAATAAGCAAGGAAAAAGATTTGGCTGATCAATATTATTTTGAAGGAAGTATTTATGGCTATGACAATCATTTCTCGAATTATAAAATCGGCTATCGCGACCTGCAAAAGGGGAAAATAAAAGAAGCAAATTTCAAATTTGGCAGAGCAACGCTGCGGTTTCCAAGTCCGCAGAGTTTTATTAATCAATCGAGTACGTTTAGCATGCTCAATGAGATCACACCTTCGCTGGTTTCGTTACAATCGGGTCTGCGTTTATTCCCTGACAACAATGCACTTCTGAACAATCTCGGTCTGATCTATACGGATTTGGCCAGATATGATCAGGCTGGAAACTATTTCAGACAGGCCGAAGAAAGTGGAGAATGGAACAATGCAAACACAGTTAATCTTTGGAGAATTGGGCTGGGAGAAAATATCGAAGAAGATTATAAAGAGGGCAATCTCGCCGTGAAAACCAATATATTGGCCAACACTATTAGCCAAAATCAGCATGCTGAACTTGAATTTGATCCTGCCACAATCGCATCGGTTCATCCCCTTCATCGAAACACTTTTCTGATCAACTGTGCCTGGTATTTCAATTCACCAGAGGTTTATTCGCTGCTCAATGATGCTGTCCTAAGTCCGATGGAGGAATCGCTCCTTCAGCACAGCTTACATGCGCTGGCGATCTCAACCTATCGCAGTGGAAATGTTAATTTGGCCATTAAAAAATTGGATCAGATGCATTATCAATCCGATGCTGCAAGCCGGGCGAAATACCTCAATGAGATTGGCTTAATCTACCTGGAGCAAAAAACTCCGAAATTGGCTTATGATTTCTTTTCGCAAGCAATGGAATTAGGAAATAAAGATGCATCCATGAATAAGGCTGTTTCGCTTTTGGAAATGGGGAGTTTCGATGAGGCGCTCGATTGGATGAAAAAGCTAGCGGAATCAGATACAACCAAAATCAGTCTTGCTGAAAATTTCAATGTTATTTTGACGGGTAATGACATAACCTCCGAACAAAAGGCCATTCGTGTTTATTACAAATACCTAGAATATTCGTTTGCTGAAATGAGCCTTTTCGCTGAATCTCAAAATGCAGTTTACATCAGAGCCCTTTGGAATAAAGTATCCAGTGAGCTACTGGAGTTAGAATCATATGAGCCACTTGAAAAATATTTCTACATTTTCAAACCAGCTTTGGCTCCATCTGATTACGAAGAATATTTGGGTATTCTCGCACTCCAGAAAAATTTAAAGTTGGCAGGAAGTAGCCCAATCGCACTGGCTATTAATGAGTCAGATTCTATCAGAACGCAACTTTTATTTGACTTGGCCAATAAAAATGCGCTCAATGCAACATTGGTTTTGGCTGTAGCCAAATTCATCCAAAAAGACGATCTCCAAAAGTCTTATGATTTGCTGGTAGAATCGATTGAACTCAATCCAGAGAATGTGGAACTGCTGAAAGCATTTGCATTTGCAGCGGTAGAAATGAGACTTGCTGATTACGCTTATCCAGCCTTGAACAAATTATCAAAACTAATAGGAAATGATGCGTTTTCTGTTTTTGAAGCCAATTTTGAAAATCGGAAAAAGGAAATAGCGAATCTGGACAGTCAGTGGTAGCATATTTTACTCCAACCTCACAGCAAACCCAGCATTGAATACCAAGGTTGATGGGCCACTCCCATCACTTCCTGCAAAGTTTCGATTTTTTCCACTATAAAATTTTGATTCAAATTTTATCGAAACGTTGCTTTGCGGGGTAAACTCGAGCACCATACTAACTATATGTATATCAAAAGGTGTCGTTATGGCATTGATCAACAACCGATCTCCATCACGTACATATTCATACCTTCCTGCAATCCGAAATTGATCCATTAGCTGATTGCTCGCAATAGCAGTCAAAAAGAAGGCTTCTTTTAGCTGGTTTAAGGAATCCTGACGGGTGTAATCCACGATTCCGGTTAGCGTAAACTTATCACCAGGTGTATAACTCATGACCAGATTATTATGAAATCGGAGCAGATCTTCCGCCCCTTCTGTACGTTCATTTCCGTAATAATTCCCGTAACTCAATAGCATATTTTCACCAAGTTTTTGATCAATGGCCATGCCGATTGATTTATGATTATTGGTTTCCGCCATATTTTGCCATCCATTTAAAACCACCGCTCGTATTTCTGTTGATTCACTTACCGTCAAGGTGTATTGAATGCCGGTCTGGTAATAAGGTGTATACTCTGTTGCCAATGCCGGTGAAAGTAATTCCCGATCAATGGCCAATACACTTTCATACCCAAAATGGCCGCCCATGACACCAAAGTCCAACCAACTTTTTTGTGAAATCTGATATCCAACTTTGGCACTGTGGATCATTCGATAAAATTGGTCTGGTTCTGCACTGTAGTTATTGATGGGATAGGTTCCCAGCTGCAAAGCAAGCTCCGTTCGAATCTTATCCTTATTGTAGCTGGCTTTGATCCACGCATGGTTGATGTTAAACTCATTGTGACGATCATATTGCGTGACAAAATACCGCTGATTATCTAATGGATGGCTAAAATCATAAGCATAATAAGTGTCGATATAAGTTGAAAATTTTAGTGGATTTTCCTGAGCTATTCCGTGAAAACATGATAGCAAAATAATGAAATGCACATGTAATCTGGCAAACTGGTGCATATACGATATTAGAAAGTGATCATTAAAGATACATCTTATCCGGACAAAATTGGATCACTATTTCTCTAAAAAAGATCGATAAACCGTCATAAAACGTAACTCTGTGATAGGGATACTATTAAGGTCAGTCTGATTTTAATACGCCCCCAAATACTTTCTGAAAAACCATTCGGTAGTCAGAAAAAGCATAATTAATCCGATCACCAAAAGGCTGTTGATCAATGGAAATAATTCCTCCTCAGTTCGGATCAAACTTTTGAAACCCGCATTTTTAAGCTGATCCGAAAGCTGATTCCTTTCTGAAAAATGATAAAACTTACCACCGGATTTCTGCGAAATTTGTCGGAGTAGTTGGTGATCGGCTTGCAGATTCAGGCCTTCTATTTGAGTTTGATTGACGATAAATTCGCCTTTTTCGGTTAATGTTTTTCCTCTGGATTTGGTCGTGGCTACATATTGATAAACGCCCTGATCCATCCTTCCAAAATTAAAAGCGGCAGTCACTTCGCTATCCACAAGCTGATATGTATTCGCTTTGCCTGCTTCATCAGTCAACCTCAACTCGATTGTATTTCCATAACTCCGTTCATAGATTTCATTGTAAAGCTCCGTATCAATGTAAACCCGATCATTTTCATTGAAAGTGGATTGTCTGGGTTTGACAACAAACTGCTTTTTGTCTGACTTGATGCTCAAAAACTGAATGGTTTTCAATACCAGCTCGTCAAACAGCTCGGACTTCTCTTTGAGACCAGCTTCCTGTAAACGCCACTGCCAAATCCCAGAGCCCACGGTCACGGCACTTTTCACCAGTCCATCATCATAATAAAACATGAGCGGTTTGCCTGTATCAATGGAACCCACCATTTGCGTAAGCATTACGTCCACTGGACCACTTACCCCATATTCGCCAAAAGGAACTGTGAGGGGCGGATAGTTCTCAAAATTTTTCAGATTATCAGCATTGAGTTTGTATTTGGAAAAGGTCTGTACCAAGCCAGGTCTCACATTATCTGTTTGTCTCCCTCGTTGCTGAATGTTAAAGTAGCTCAACTCGTCATTGAGTTTTGGTAGTGATTTGCTTCCCAAAATGTACCAACATCCTGTTACTTCCACCTTGGGATATTTTGAACCTGAAAAAGCATTGTGCTCAATTAATACATCATATTTTTTATCCAGATTTTTTTCAGAAACACCCGGAATGTAAATCTCCGTTTCATAATTGGCAGAGTTGGATAGCACCTTCCTGATGGCACTGATATCAGGATGTGGTGCTGGCGCCACGATCAGTATTTTTTCCTTTCCTTCTATCACGTTGATGTAAACATCCTTCCTATTGTTGACGAAGGAGGATTCACCGTCAAGCTGGGTAAGATTGATAACAAGGTGCTTCAATCCAGCATCTGTAGCCTCAAGATTAAAATCAAAAGCCTGGATAAGTTTGGAAAGTGTGATCGTTTTTTGATCCAGTACTTTTCCTTTTTCAGTAATAGAAATATTTACTGGAGCACCTTCAAATCCCTTATGCTGCAGCTCGATTCTGATTGGAAATTTATTGCCCTGATAGGCAATCTTGTTATTTCGAACTTCCCTGATGGCTACATCTTTTGGAGCAATGGTATCACCCAGACCCAGAGTAAAAACAGGATATTTGTAATTGCGATATTGCGGAAGTGATCCCTCGTTGATGATTCCATCGCTGGCAAGCACAATCCCAGTCACGTTTTCACCCTCATAAGCGATCTCGATGTTTTGAAGCAATTCGCCCAGATTGGTAGTTTTGCTATCGAATGTGATGGTGTCGATTTTGGAAAGATTCAAATCCTTATAACCTACTTCATAATTTTCATCAAGCTGATCAAAAATATCAGTGAACCATTGTTTCAATTCCGTCAAAGCTGAACCAGACGTTCGCAGACTGATGGATTCTGAATTGTCCAATGCCAATACAACGATGGGGCGATCCGTATGATTTATAGACAGCCTGAGAAGTGGATTGAGTAAAAGAAGGGCGATGAGAAATAAAGACATCATTCTCAATGCTCCGAGAAGCAGGCTGACATTTCGTGTCCAGGGCACATTCTTTTTTGAATAAAGAAAAAATGCCAACAAAGCGCCTATTAAAAGTGCCAATGCCACCCAGCCAAAAGGTAAGTCAAACGAATACCAACTATTTTCCATTCAATTAAATAAAGAAGCCGTTTTCAACACTTATGCGAAGTAAACGGCCTTATCGAGTCTATGTTTTTTTCTATTAGGTAAGCATCCCACCATCCACTTGGATGGTCTGACCTGTAATGTAAGCAGACATTTCAGAACCAAGAAAAACACAGGCATTTGCCACGTCTTCTGGTTGTCCTCCTCGTCTCAATGGAATAGCATCTCTCCAGCTTTGAACTACTTTTTCATCCAATGCATCGGTCATTTCAGTCTCTATGAATCCAGGTGCTACGGCATTGCATCGGATTCCTCTTGATCCTAGCTCTAAAGCGACAGATTTAGTAAATCCAATGATCCCAGCTTTGGAAGCAGCATAGTTGGCCTGCCCCGCATTTCCTTTCATTCCTACCACAGAAGACATATTGATGATCGATCCGCTTCGTTGTTTCATGAAAGTTCTAGCCACGGCTTTTACCGTATTAAAACAAGATTTCAAGTTGACTTGCATGATCTCATCCCACATCTCTTCAGACATTCTCATCAGGAGGTTGTCTCGAGTAATCCCGGCATTATTGACCAGAATATCAAGTTTTCCAAAGTCAGCAACAACAGCTTCAATCAATTCTCCCGCAGCTTTAAAATCAGATGCATCCGAGCGATAGCCTTTTGCCTTTATACCAAATGCTTCAAGCTCGGCGGTCAGGGCTTCACCTTTTTCTACACTAGATAAGTAAGTGAATGCCACATTAGCGCCTTCCTGTGCATATTTAATCGCCACAGATCGACCAATTCCTTTTGATGCGCCGGTGATCAGGGCTACTTTTCCTTCAAGTAACTTCATAGGGTTATATAAGTTCATTTAATAGATTTACCGAACTGGTCGGTAAAACTATACCTTTTGATGAAAATATATCGCAACTATATTGTTGCAATCCTGCCTATTCTCTGTTTTTATCTCCTTTGTTGTTGGGATGGCAATCTCCGTTCGCCTGACTCAGAATCATATCTACAATACGCCAAAAATCTATTGATCAGCGGTAAACTGCTAAACGATTCGGGTGAGGCACTGATTTACTGGCCACCACTTTTTATATACATTTTGATCCCAGCGGTAAAATTTCCGATTTATACGGTACTATTAAATCTATCGCTTCTGATCTACCATCAATTTATTTGGATAAAAATAGGTGCTCGCTATCTCAAAGAATCTAAGAGCCTATTTTTCTTCTCGGTTTTGCTTGGACTGAATACCTTGATCCTGATGGTCGCAGTGTATATATGGAGTGAGCTTTTATTTATGGCACTTTTGGGAACCACCGTTTTCGCTCTTTTACAGTTCAAAGAAAAATCTGAATATCGTTACCTGATTGCCTTTTCAGCCAGTTTGGGAGCGGCATTACTTACACGAAATGCAGGTGTTTTTTTATTACCTGGATTTTTTGTCACTGGATTTTTGATTTTCCAGAACAAAAAGAAATGGCACTTTTGGATGGCCCTGGGAACAGCTGTCAGTGGCAATTTTATTTGGAATATGAACCAGATTTTTATTCTCAATCACCAAAGCGTATTGAGGGAATTATTGCCTGATTCATCTTTACTAAATAACACCGTACTGACCCTTTCTGAAATAGGATATAATTTTTGGCCAAGGCTTGTGCTAGATTGGGTTTCTGCCGGATTGATTTTCAGTGGGCTTATTGTCATTATTTCAAAAGTCAAATGGCATGGTGAAGGTCTGCCCTTATGGATATTGCTACCTTATATCCTTATTTGGTTTATTATACCGGCGCACCCAGATGATATTGGAAGGCTGTTGGCACCCATGTCACCATTCCTTCTGATCCTTATTTATCAACAAATCAGTGATTTTCTGAAAAAACCTCCTTTGAAACTCATTTTCTATTCGATAAGTTATTATCTCATAGTAATTTCGCTGCTACGAATAATCAGTAACACGATTACGTGGAGTAATATCAATTAAAATCAAATTCATTATGTCAAATTTTGATCTCATAATAATAGGTAGTGGTCCTGGTGGATATGTCGCAGCAATTCGCGCTTCGCAATTAGGAATGAAAGTAGGTGTCGTAGAACGTACTGAGCTTGGAGGTATCTGCTTGAATTGGGGTTGTATCCCTACCAAAGCACTGCTTAAAAGCGCACAAGTTTTTGAATACATCTCACATGCAGCCGACTATGGGATCAGCGTGAAAGACCCAAAAGCAGATTTTGGTGCTATGATAAAAAGAAGCCGTGATGTCGCCGCTGGCATGAGCAAGGGCATTCAGTTTCTTTTCAAGAAAAATAACATAGAGCAGATAAAGGGGTTTGGCACGCTCACCAAAGACAAAAAAGTTGAGGTTACTGACGAAGCAGGAAAGAAAACTTTGTATGAGGCCAAAAACATCATATTGGCTACAGGAGCACGCTCGCGTGAGCTACCTGCACTTCCAATTGATGGTAAAAAAATAATCGGTTATAGACAAGCAATGGTGCTTGACAAGCAGCCAAAGAAAATGGTAGTGGTAGGTTCTGGAGCCATCGGAGTTGAGTTTGCTTATTTCTACAAGTCAATTGGTACCGAAGTAACCGTCGTTGAATTCTTACCAAACATAGTTCCTGTAGAAGACGAAGAAGTGTCTAAAGCATTGGAAAGAAGCTTCAAGAAAAGTGGAATCAAAATCATGACTTCCAGCGAAGTGACCAAAGTAGATACCAAAGGTGCTGGCTGCAAAGTCACAGTGAAAACACCAAAAGGTGAAGAAACACTGGAATGTGATGTAGTACTTTCTGCCGTTGGCGTGGCTACCAACCTGGAAGGAATCGGTCTCGCGGAATTGGGCATCAAACATGAGAAAGGTAAAATTCTGGTCAACGACTTCTACAAAACCAATATTGAAGGCATTTACGCCATTGGTGATATCGTACATGGTCCTGCTTTGGCCCACGTTGCTTCCGCCGAAGGGATCATCTGTGTAGAGAAAATCTCTGGAATGGATGTCCATCCATTGAACTACGGAAACATCCCGGGATGTACTTATTGCTCGCCTGAGATTGCTTCCGTTGGAATGACAGAAAAAGCAGCTATTGCGGCTGGATATGAAATTAAAGTAGGAAAATTCCCCTTCTCAGCATCTGGTAAGGCAAGTGCCTCCGGAGCAAAAGACGGTTTTGTGAAAGTTATCTTCGATGCGAAATATGGCGAATGGTTAGGTTGCCATATGATTGGTGCCGGCGTTACAGATATGATAGCCGAAGCAGTAGTAGCCAGAAATCTGGAAACCACAGGCCATGAAATTATCAAATCAGTACATCCTCATCCGACCATGTCCGAAGCAGTGATGGAAGCTGCAGCTGCGGCGTATGGAGAGGTGATCCATATTTAATTGGGGGTTTGGGGAGTTGGGAATTAGAAAAACTTCAAATACAATATCAAAGCCGATTGCGAAAGTGATCGGCTTTTTGTTTTTAAAGCAATTGCCATTCAGAGTTCTCTGTATTTTATCTGAAGGCTAAACGCACTGACAATACTTGCCTTCTCCTGCGCTAAGTCATTTTTTAGGAGCTACCGGATACATACCTTTCATTACCACAATAAAATTTGTATCTGATGGAAGCCCCACAAAAAACCAAGATGAAAATTGAAGATGACCGCACTGGCATTGACAATGAAACTCTCAAAAGAGCCTTTTTAGACAATCTTTTTTACATACAGGGTAAAAACCCACAAAATGCGACACGCAATGACTATTACATGGCTCTGGCCTATACCGTCAGAGATCGATTGCTACATAGGTGGTTATTTACACAAAAGAATTATCATGAAAAAAATGTAAGGACTGTTGGTTATTTATCGGCCGAATATCTGATGGGGCCTCATTTAGGAAATAATCTGATCAATCTTGGATTGTATGAAAAAGTAAAAAAATCCATTTCCGAGCTGGGATTGGATCTCAAATATCTTTTGGATCAGGAAGAGGAACCCGGCCTGGGCAATGGAGGTTTGGGCAGATTAGCCGCCTGTTATCTGGATTCAATGGCAACACAAGACGTACCAGCCATTGGATATGGCATTCGATACGAATTTGGGATTTTTGATCAGATCATACAAGATGGCTGGCAGGTTGAGATCACCGACAAATGGCTCAGGTACGGCAATCCATGGGAAATCCCCAGAATTGAAGACAAAGAAATAGTCGGCTTTGGAGGTAAAACCGAATCCTATTATGATGACAAAGGCACCTTTTGTGTCAAATGGATACCTGAGCAAGTTGTGGTTGGGATTCCTTACGACACACCTATACTCGGTTTTGGCACAAATACCGCCGCTACACTTCGACTTTGGAATGCACAATCCGCCGAATCCTTTGATTTTCAAAGCTTCAACCGGGGAGATTATTATGGTGCAGTTTACGATAAAATAGGCTCAGAAACCATTTCAAAGATTTTGTATCCAAATGACTCCAGCCTCAAGGGAAAAGAACTCAGATTGAAACAACAATACTTCTTTGTGTCCTGCTCGTTGCAAGACGTCATCAAATTGCACCTTACCAGAGGTAATAACATTAAAAATTTATGCGAAAAGTTCGCTTTGCAGCTCAATGATACTCATCCGTCTATTGCTGTAGCAGAATTGATGCGATTGCTTGTCGATGAACATCATTTGGATTGGGGTCAAGCCTGGGACATTACCCAAAAGACACTCGGTTATACGAACCATACGCTATTGCCTGAAGCGTTGGAAACCTGGTCTGTAGGGTTGATGCAATGGTTGCTTCCAAGACACATGGAAATCATCTATGAAATAAATTTTAGATTTTTGGAGATCATTAAAGCAAAATATCCGGGTGATGATGAAAGACAATCGCGCATGTCCATCATCAATGAAAATGGAGAAAAATCTGTGCGGATGGCCAATCTGGCAATAGTGGGCAGTCACTCCGTAAACGGAGTTGCGGCTTTGCACACCGACTTGTTAAAAAAATATCTTTTCCATGACTTTTACGCCCTTTGGCCCGAAAAATTCTCCAACAAAACCAATGGTGTAACTCCACGCAGATGGATGGTTCTGATCAATCCAAAACTGAGTGAATTGATCAGTGAAACTATTGGGACGGGTTGGATCCGACGGCTCGACGAATTGAAGAAACTGGAAGCATATGCCGAAAACCCCAATTTTGTGATCGCCTGGCAAAAATGTAAGAGAAGCGTCAAAAAAGAGCTTTCAGACTATGTCAAAAAGGAAATGGGCATTCACCTGCCGGTTGATTCACTTTATGATATGCAGGCCAAGCGCATTCATGAGTACAAACGTCAACATCTTAATGCCCTGCATATCATCACGCTTTACAACAGACTGAAAGCAAATCCTGACATGAAGATGGTTCCACGTGTATTCGTCTTTGGTGGAAAAGCCGCCCCCGGTTATATGACCGCCAAGTTGATCATTAAATTAATTACTTCTATTGGTGACAAAGTCAACAATGATCCGGATGTTCGAGACAGGCTAAAAGTCGTATTTATGCCGGACTTCAATGTGACCAACAGCCAACGCATCTATCCGGCCGCAGATCTTTCTGAGCAAATATCAACCGCAGGTTTGGAAGCATCAGGAACAGGAAACATGAAATTTGCAATGAATGGCGCGCTGACCATCGGCACGCTGGATGGCGCCAATATAGAAATCCGAGAAGAAGTCGGAGAAGCTAACTTTTTCTTGTTTGGTCTCACCACACCAGAAGTGAGTGAGCTACGCAAAAATTACCAACCCAGGGATTATTACGATTCCAATATCGAGTTAAAAAAATGCCTGGATATGATCTCCACGGGCTATTTCTCGCCAGATCAAAAGAACCGATTTTGGCCTTTGGTTGATCATTTGCTGGAACATGACGATTATATGCTACTTGCTGATTATGATTCCTATATTCAAACCCAGGAATTGGTTTCAGCGGCTTATTCTGATAGTGAAAACTGGGCCAAAATGTCGATTTTGAATGTCGCCAGAATTGGCAAATTTTCAAGTGACCGATCCATTGCTGAATACAGCAAAGACATCTGGAAAATTGAACCGGTCAAAATCGAAATTCCAGAATACAATGCGATGACGGCAACAGAGGTGGAGTTGGAGATGATTTGATGTTCGGTTATTGGGTATCGAACGATATTAAAATCCTGCAATTGGTTTCTTACTGTATCTTTAGAAAAGAAGAATCACTGCCATCATAAAAATCTTTAGAAACCATATTATCAGACTTTGGAATACCAACAAAAAATATTGAAATACAAGGGTAAAGTCGTTTTCGAGAAACTCAGTCTCCCTTATTTTGATGGTTTGATGCCGAAAGAATATTTCGAAAATGAGGCTTGCTTCATTTTTGTGAATGAAGGAGAATTTTTCATTCGGTCGCAAACAGAGCAGTTGCATCTTCAAAAAGGCGCAGGACTACTGGCAAAATGTCTAAACTATTTTTTTGAGACCAATAAAACACAAAGGTCTATTGGAACTGGTGTAGAAGTGATCGGATTGCTGCTTTATCCAGAATTGGTTCACGATATATTTGAATTTGATCTTCACGCTTCTACTCATCAGGTAAACTACAATCTCAAAAAAATTGAAGTCAATAAACTACTGGAGCATTTCAAAGAAAGTATCAGCATTTTGCTTGATCATCCCGAGTTAGCAGATGAATCTTTGATTAAAAACAAGCTTCGAGAGTTTGTCATGTTGATGAGTAAAACTGTCGAAGCACCCTCAGAACTTGACTTTTTGGCGTCCATGTTTAAACCTAACTTTGCCAAATTGGAAGAGGTGATCCAAAAGAATATGTTTGCCAATCTAACCTTAGATGAACTTGCTTCTCTTTGTCATATGAGCTTGTCTTCTTTCAAGCGTAAATTCAAAGAGGTGTATGGCGATAGTCCTATCAAACACCTGATCAAAATGAAAGTGGAAAAAGCAGCGGAAATGTTGAATGATAGAAACAACCGTATTTCAGACATTGCTTATGATACCGGCTTTGAATCATTGACCACATTCAATCGGACATTTAAAGCCCGGTATGGAAAATCTCCATCTGAATATCGCTTGACCTTATCTGACCAGTCTTTGGGCCAATCTGTAAAATAGCTCTTGTTCATATTCATGACTTTTACACCAATAGTCACATAATCTCATATAAATATGAATAAGAACGTAGGAAAAATTGACAGAATAGTTAGGGCAATACTAGGAATAGCCATCATCACCTTTGGTGTAATGAATCAATCTTGGTGGGGACTGGTCGGCGCAGGAATCATGATCCCGGCACTTTTAGGTTCAGATCCCTTATATACTTTGATTGGAGTCGATACAAATAAGGGATAAATCATGAACAGTTTTGAAAACAAATATGGCCCATGGGCACTGATTACAGGCGCCACATCAGGTATAGGCGCTGAAATAACCAGTCAAATCGCAGCTAAAGGAATCAATATCGTTTTAGTGGCTAGAAATGAGTCGGAGCTCACCAAACATGCCGTCTCATTGGCGGCAAGGTATGGTATCCAAACAAAATACATTTCAGCGGATTTGTCAACAGCTGAAGGCGTTCAAAAAGTCATCGCGCTGGAAGAAGAAATTGGCCTTTTGATACTTTCTGCTGGCATAGAAGTGAATGGCGCTTTTGAAAAAACATCCCTTGATGCGGAAATGAAATTACTACGGGTAAATGTGATCGCCACGTTACAACTGTCGCATCATTTCTCAAAACCCATGGTCGCAAGAAAAAAGGGCGGGATCCTGATGGTTGCAAGTTTATCAGGTCATATGCCCAACCCCTATTTTGCAAATTATGCTGGTTCTAAAGCCTATGTCTTAAATTTCGGGGCTTCACTTTATGGCGAATTAAAACCTAAAGGTGTGGATGTGAGTGTGCTTTCTCCGGGACTGACTAATACAGCCATGTCATCCAATACAGGTGTGGATTGGAGCAAAACCCCGATGACTGCCATGGATCCGGCTGAGGTGGCCGAAGCAGGATTGGAAGGTTTGGGTAAAAGATTTTTAACCGTGCCGGGGACAAAAAACAAGGTAATGGCCGCCATGGCGAAACATAGTCCATTGGCGATGCAAGCCAAAATGAACGAGAAAATGATAAAAAAAGCAATTGCTGCCGATAAAATGTAATTCGTATTGATGGTGATCCGTTTTTTAGCGCAATGCATAAGAAATGGATCCCATTTATATTTCCTATAATTTTTGAATCAACAAACACACAGCATAAATTTTAAAATATGGATGCTGCTGAACATATTTCCAAGTGTCTTTGTTAGCCTTGTCATAAATTCACACCAATGGAAATAGGGATAGACAGCTTTGCTGCTGCACGACCAACCAATTCAAATAAGGACAATGTAATCGCTCTAAGTGAGCTTCTGGAGCGAATGGAATATGCCGATCAATCGGGTCTGGATGTATTCGGGATTGGAGAGCACTATCGCAAGGAGTTTCTGGATGCTGCGCCTGCCATGATTTTGGCGGCTGCTGCCTCGCGCACCAATCGCATCATACTCACAAGTGCCGTTACCGTACTGAGTGCCACTGATCCCGTCAGGGCTTTTCAAAATTTTGCCACCTTAGATTTGATCTCGCAAGGACGATCAGAAATGGTTGTGGGCCGTGGATCATTTACAGAATCCTATCCCCTTTTTGGTTTGAATCTCGCAGATTATGATGAACTGTTTTCTGAGAAACTCGATCTTCTGCTCCAGATTCGGGCAAATGAAGTGGTGAATTGGTCAGGGCGATTCCGTCCAGCACTAAAGAATCAGGCCATCTATCCGAGACCACTTCAGGAAGAACTACCCATATGGCTAGGTGTTGGAGGAACACCGGCTTCATTTGCTCGCGCAGGAACCTTAGGTTTACCACTTATGGTGGCCGTCATTGGTGGCGAAACACATCGTTTTCGTCCGCTGATTGATCTTTACAAAAAAGCCGGTGAAGAGGCAGGGCATTCACCTGAAAAATTGAAAGTGGGGTTACATTCATTGGGTTATGTGGCCAATGTTACCGAAGAAGCCCTAGAAAATTATTTTCCCGGCTATGCAGAAACTTTTACCAGAATAGGTAGAGAACGAGGGTGGCCGCCAGTCACACGAGAACGCTTCGATTCCCAAGTCGGGTCTACAGGTGCCTTGGTAGTAGGAGGGCCTGAGGAAGTAGCAGAGAAAATTCTTCGACACAGCGCAGCACTAGGCGGAATTTCAAGGTTTACTTTTCAAATGGACAATGCGGGACTTTCCCATGCCCAGCTGCTTCATGCTATCGCACTGATTGGCGAACGAGTCTCACCTTTGGTGAACAAGTGAATGTCTCGAAAAAAAGGCTTCATAATTTATGATGGCCTCCTTGCAAAAAACCGCAAAATTCGACTGATTCTAACTATCATTTAGTACTTAGAATCTTTGCTTCACCAAAAACCAATTGCTAATATTTCCACCCAGAACTATTCACCAAAAGTTGGAAATGGCCAATTTTTATTTCATAGAAATGGCTAAATCAATTGAAGAGTATCTGGAATCACATGGTGAGTATCGTACACTCCTCCACAAACTCAGAAGCATTCTTAATAGCACCGAACTCACCGAAACATTGAAGTGGGGCATCCCGACATATACTGTTAATGGAAAAAATCTAGTTGGCATTGGTGCCTTCAAAACCTACGTTGGCTTATGGTTTTTCAATGGCTCTTTTCTGAAAGATGAAGAGAAGTGCTGATCAACGCTCAGGAAGAGAAAACAAAAGGGATGCGTCAATGGGGATTTGGATCAGATGATGATATTGATGAAAACTTAATCAAGTCTTATTTACTGGAGGCCATACAAAATCAAAAGGATGGAAAAGAAATCAAGCCAGAAAAGAAGCCGTTAATCATTCCTGATGAATTAAAAGAAGAATTGGCAGCCGATGCGCTTCTATTTGAAGCTTTTGAGACACTTACGCTCACCTGCAAAAGAGAATATGCAGAATATATCGCAGACGCGAAGCGTGCTGAAACCAAACAAACGCGATTACAGAAAATCATTCCTATGATCAAGGCCAAAAAGGGTTTAAATGATCAATACAAATGATAAAATGGCCAATAAATAAAGGCAACCTGTTGCCAGGCTGCCTTTATTAAATCAATATTATTTCAAATCAAGCCAAATCAAAGCGACCAAGATTCATCACTTTGACCCATGCCGCTACAAAATCCTTTACGAATTTCTCTTTTGCATCTGCACATCCATAAACTTCCGCAAGTGCTCGAAGCTCTGAGTTTGAACCAAAAATGAGATCCGTACGTGTTCCTGTCCACTTCACTGATCCAGTCTTACGATCACGACCTTCAAACACATCATCAGATTCAGATGTTGCATTCCAAGTTGTACCTAAGTCCAGCAGATTAATGAAAAAGTCATTGGTAAGCGTCTCAGGAGTCTTGGTGAATACACCATGTTTGGACTGACCTGCGTTTGCATTTAGAACCCGCATACCACCAACGAGCACCGTCATCTCAGGGGCAGTAAGTGTCATTAGTTGCGCCTTGTCAATTAACATTTCCTCTGCAGAAACGCTGTATTTGGTTTTCATATAATTCCTGAAACCGTCAGCAGATGGCTCCAAAACTGCAAATGACGCTACATCGGTTTGCTCTTGTGTGGCATCAGTACGTCCTGCAGTAAAAGGTACCTTTACATTCTGCCCAGCATTTTTAGCTGCTAGTTCAACACCAACACCTCCTGCAAGCACAATCAAGTCAGCCATAGAAACCATTTTACCTCCGTTATTGAAATCCTTTTGGATGCCTTCAAGTTTGTTTAAAACAGTGGCCAACTGAGCAGGATTATTAACTGCCCAATCTTTTTGTGGCGCAAGACGAATGCGAGCTCCATTGGCACCACCTCGTTTGTCAGAACCACGGAAAGTTGATGCTGAAGCCCAGGCTGTCGATACCAATTGCGATACAGAAAGTCCTGAAGCCTGAATTTTAGCTTTTAATGCAGCCACATCCTCATCGCCAATCAATTTGTGAGTAACAGCAGGAATAGGATCTTGCCAGATCAGTTCTTCGGCAGGAACCTCCGAACCAACATAGCGTGTACGTGGACCCATATCTCTGTGCGTAAGCTTGAACCAGGCACGAGCAAATGCATCTGCGAATTGATCTGGATTTTCGTAAAAACGTCTTGAAATTGTCTCATAAGCAGGATCCATTCTCAAAGCAAGATCTGTTGTGAGCATAAAAGGTGCATGACTCTGAGACGCATCATGTGCATCTGGCACCAGGCCTGCGCCTGCTCCGGCTTTTGGTTTCCACTGCTGTGCACCAGCCGGGCTTTTGGTCAGCTCCCATTCGTAACCAAATAAGTTCTCGAAGTAGTTGTTGCTCCACTTAGTAGGTGTGGTAGTCCACGCTCCTTCCAAACCGCTAGTAATTGTGTTGACACCATGGCCACTGCCATAGGTATTTTTCCAACCAAGTCCCTGCTCCTCAATACTTGCAGCTGCAGGTTCTGGACCTACATACTTGTCAGGATCAGCGGCACCATGGGTTTTACCAAAAGTGTGACCACCAGCAATAAGCGCTACCGTTTCTTCATCGTTCATGGCCATGCGACCAAAAGTCTCACGTATGTCTCTGGCTGATGCCAATGGATCTGGATTGCCATTCGGACCTTGAGGATTTACATAGATCAAACCCATCTGAACAGCGCCAAGCGGATCTTCCAAATCCCTGTCACCACTGTATCTCTTATCGCCTAACCACTCAGTTTCAGCACCCCAATAGATATCTTCTTCCGGCTCCCAAACATCTTCACGTCCACCACCGAATCCAAATGTCTTGAACCCCATAGACTCAAGCGCACAATTACCAGCGAGGATCATCAAATCTGCCCATGAAATTTTATTGCCATATTTCTGTTTAATGGGCCAAAGCAGCAAACGCGCTTTGTCGAGGTTGGCATTGTCAGGCCAGCTGTTAAGCGGTGCAAATCGCTGCGTTCCAGAACCGGCTCCACCGCGACCATCGGAGATGCGGTAAGTTCCTGCGCTATGCCACGCCATACGGATAAAAAACGGACCATAGTGACCATAATCAGCCGGCCACCAATCCTGAGAATCTGTCATCAGATCGAATATTTCTTTTTTCAATGTCGCCAGATCCAGCGACTTAAACGCTTCAGCGTAGTTGAATCCCTCTTCCATAGGATTGGAAAGAGTAGAGTTTTGACGGAGGATGTTCAGCTTCAACTGATTGGGCCACCAGTCGCGGTTTGAAGTGCCACCACCAGCGCCGTGGTTTACCTGCCCCCCATGAAAAGGGCATTTGCTTTCACCACTTGTATTGTGCGATGAAGCATCAGGGTGTGTGTTGTTTTCCATTTTTGATCGATTATTTAATTATTTGCATCAACAAAGTAGCGATAAATCTTATTTATAAATCTTATATACCTATTATTTAAATTTATAACTCTAAGCGCGCTCACTAGCCTTTCAATTTACAGCATAATGCGCTGTTTAAAAAAGAAATCTGAGATTCTGGCTGCTGCAAACTGACATACTTTTAGCACTTCTAATGTCTTGGATATTTGAGGACTTAAATGCTAATATGAGAAAAATAGGCCATTCAATTTTAATTCATACCTATAGTCACTGGCTTAAGTTTGGAGAAACGTAATTTAAGTCTAGGGTAAAGGGGATATTTTATCTTTTATCAAACTGTAATATTGTTATATCCCTGAATTTTGTTGCTGAATGTTATCAGTTCAATAGGTTCCATCTGCGTCTTCTGACCATCATCTAAAATGAGATACAATAAGTTTTCCTTTTTAATTTTATAGAGAGATTCTCCAGTTGTAAGTTCAAGTACAAGGAATCAATCCGTCCAAGAGAGCATTTCATCTTTTCGGAGAAATTAATAAAAGTTACTTGAGAAGTAACTTGATGGTTTTGTCTGTGAACTCATCTATCTCGTTCTTTTCGTATGAGCAGTTCTGTGCTGAGACGTTGTTCAGAAAGACTAAGGTGAGAAGTGTTAAAATGGCGTATTTCATTTGTTCATTTTTGGTTCCAAAGTTGCGAGTTTCCACCCACTTTGATAGATGCGCAGTGGTGGGTAACGTTTGTGTATGGTGTCGTAGCATCCCGAAGGGTGCTATGCACTATACACCTTGTGTGTGCCTTGAATGGTGAATATAGCCCATGAATTTGGGTGTTCCAAAGGGTGAGAGTCCCGTAAGTGCTGGGGTCGTGCCCGGAAGCTAAACAAGTGGCAAGGTG
>JBLICU010000012.1:0-60017 GCA_047632435.1 Cyclobacteriaceae bacterium | reverse complement strand
GGTAACGAAGCAAATTTTAGAGGTAATTTTAACTACTTCTTTGTTGAATTTTGGGTGATCAATGACCCGGGCAATGACAGTCTGAAAACGTTCATCTTTTAATGGCACGATAAATACCGAATACTTCGAATCATATTCAGTGTGTTGTGCGTTGATCTCCTTTGCCAGTTTTTGGCTTAATTGTGAAAAGTCCATTTTTGTAAGTTATTTGGGAAAAATACTAAAAAAAAATTAGCTGACAGCCTCTTTATAAGTATTTATAGCTCTCATTCGTGCCTCTTTATGAGGAACAATTGGTAAAACATACTCAAAGGTACCATATTCGGGTACCCAGTGCTTTATATAAGTCAAATCAGGATCAAATTTTTCTTGCTGACTATATGGGTTAAATACCCGGAAATAGGGCTGTGCATCGGTACCAGTTCCAGCTGCCCACTGCCAGCCACCATTGTTGCTAGCCATGTCAAAATCAAGCAATTTTTTAGCAAAATACGCCTCCCCCCATCTCCAGTCTATCAATAAATGTTTGGTCAAAAAACTTGCCGTGATCATTCTCACTCTGTTGTGCATAAAACCTGTAGCATTCAATTCACGCATGCCAGCATCAACTATTGGATAACCGGTTTTGCCATCACACCATTTTTGATACTGGTTTTCATCATTGATCCAGCTGATGCTATCGTATTGGGGTTTAAAAGATCTTTTCTCCACGTGTGGAAAATGTGACAATATCATAATGTAAAACTCCCGCCAGATTAATTCGCTCAGCCAAGTATCGGAGGTTTCCATCGCTATCAGAACAGCTGTTCTAATGCTAATCGTCCCAAAACGGAAATGCACACCCAGTTTACTTGTTCCTTTCAAAGCTGGAAAATCTCTATTTTGATGATATTCCTTGAGGATATTTTCGTCAAAATTAGCTTCAGGCAATATAATTTCTGTTTTGTGAAATCCTAAAGCATCCAATTGTAGTACTTGAGGATAACTGCTATTAAACAATTGATCCAGATGATTTTCAGATTTAAACTGTTCAAATTTATTCGTCCGAAGTTTCTCAAGCCATTTGCGTTTGTAAGGAGTGAATACTTTGTAAGGCTGGCCTTGATCATTCAAAATTTCTGATTTCTCAAAAATCACATGATCCTTGAAAGAGTAAAATCTAACTCCATTTTTTTGTAGCAATTCTTCAATCAAAGTATCGCGATTGGTAGCATAAGGCTCATAGTCTTTGTTGGTAAAAACAGCATCTATTTGGAATTGGCTTAATAACTGCTCGAACACTTTGAGAGGTTCACCATAAAACGTTCGTAATCCAGTCCCGTTTTTTCTAAATATATCATCCAGGCATGATACCTGATTATGAATGAATGTGATTCTGGCATCACTAGGATCATCCAGTTTGTCCAAAATTGCTTTATCAAAAATGAAGATAGGCATGACTGGAAGTGCATCATTCAATGCGTGAAAAAGACCAGCATTATCCACAAATCGTAAGTCTCTTCGAAACCAGAAAATATTGATTTTTTGCATTCACAGAAAACCCAATTGAGAGGGTTATGTTTCGCTCAGCTATAAACTAATTGATCGGATCAGCTAACTGGGATTTTCTTTCCTTTTCTTTGATCGCCTTTTCCCTTGCTTTTGGCACCAGTTCTTTAAAATCATCAAATGATTTTATTAGTTGAAGACTCACTCCGGTTTCTCTCTGCAAGTTTCCTGCAACCTGATCAGTCTGACTGAATGCTTTTATTCGCAACCTGCCATCAGATGTCAGCAAATATCGCACAGTCCAGTCACCAACAAAATTATTACTCTCCCCCGTGTTATCTAAACTACTTGTTGTTTGGTTGAATCCACCGCCACCAGTAACCCTTAATCGGCCATCCAGAAAAGTATATGACAATCTTAACTGCAGGGTGTTAAATAGATTTTGATCTAGTGAAGCCAAGTCCAGATCCACTTCCAAATTTTCATTGAATTGACTCGCATAATAAGACAGCTGATTAGTTAAAAACTCGCTGATACTTGAAAAATCTGCAGAACCCACTGTAATTCCGCTATTCTGTTTAGAAAAATTTCTTAATATCAAAAGGCTAAAAACTTGTCTTTTCAATTCTTGTTCATCATCGTTGATACTTTTGATATCTGCCAAGTCATCCTGAGACGCTAATGATTGGCTATCTTCAATTTCAATTTCAAAATTAATATTTGGTGAAAGCATTTCTCCTGAAAGGGCCAAAACAACAAGAATTGGTATTTTTGAAATTTGTGTTTCTTGAGCTGTTGATATTCGAAAATCTGACAGGGAAGCCAATTGGCGATATACAGCATCAAGATTTAACACACCCTTATATGGATCGCCATACCATGTAATTGTACCTCCGGGCTGAATTTTAAATTCTTTGCTTAAGAAGGTCCTGCCCATAATACTCGATGTGAAATTGTAAGCTCCTTCCGTTATTGCCACTTCTCCAAACAACTCAAATTCGCCATTTGTATCAAGTAAAAGATTCAAATTCCCTTCAGCAGATCCACGAATGATATCACCTGCCCTTAAGTCAAAAATCAATTCGATATATGCATCTGACGTGAGTTCCATATCAAAATTTAGTTTCACACCTGTTATTGACTTTTTTACAACCTCTTCAAGATTGAAATTACTGGTGGAGTCTGAAAAGTTCACAAATGTGATATAGTCTTTCTGCTCAATGGTGTTGCCATCCTGCAACGGAATAAATATTTTGGTACCTTTCTCTGATTTCACCTTTGCATTAATGATCAAATCATTAGTTGATCCAAGAATATCAACTTTACCTGATGCATAAGCAGAACCATAATAAAGTTCATCGGAAGATGCGGTTGTATTCAAAAATTGAAATTTTCGAGTGGAAATATTAATCTCAGGTCTAATATTACGAAATCCATCATGGTATAATTTACCTTTTACAATGGCCTCATTCAAGTCCTTATCTGTCAGAGTTATTTCGTTAAATTTGATGGCTTCATTGTCAAAATTCACACTGCCATTTGCTAAATAAGTAACACCCAAATAATCATAAGTAAACTTCCCGGATGATATCTGGCTTTGCCCATTTAACAATGGAAAATTAGTTTTCCCAGAGATGGCAATTCTACCATCAGCAAAGCCTTCGAGGTTAGAGATAAAATTTTCAAAAAGTGGGGATAAAAGTTTAAGATCAGCTTTTTCAAAATTCAATACCATATCAAAGTTATTGGTTGGATCCTCGGGATAATAATAACCTCTCAGATCTATAGTATTGATAGATTCTCTCATGATATCAAAATCAATCATTAGCCTATTTAGCTCTGTGTCCCATTTAGAAGTTCCTTCCAAATCGCCTACCAAATAGCTGTCAACATACAGCTCTAAAATATTTAAATCACTTAAAAAATGAAAATTTTGATTCGCATTCTCTTTTTCTGCCTGAAAATTACCGTTCAATGTCCCAGCCAAATTAATAGGAGCTGCGGTATTGAGATTGCTTAGTTTGAAATTATCAAAGACTACATCCAATTGAGTATTGGACAAATCAGAATACACACCACTTACTAAGATTTTTTGTTCGTTCTGATTGAAATCCAAATTGGAAATAGTTAACTCATGCCCGTCATAAACTGAAATATTTTTACTATCAAAAAACCACCTATCTCCCAGCAATTTGATATTGGAAGGTAAAAACCTAAAGATAAGCTTGCTATCAAAAAACTCTAAAACAGAGTTGATTGATACTTGTGAATTTGTCTCGGGTTGATCCACATTGATGTTTAAATTCAACTTTTGGTCTTCCCAGAATGCTTCCAGATTCAAATTGGAAGTTGATGCCACTTTCGGCCAATCTTGTTTTTCGGAAGATAAATTGGCTATTGCAATAATCCCTATTGAATCTAAATCTTTAATAATATTCAAATCAATGGTATTGTTTGTGAATCCTATGCCTTTGTAGTTTATTGAGTCTATAGATGCAAAAACGGAGAGCATTGCATTTTTTCTTTGGTAATAGTTACCTTCTATTAAACCATTATTTGATATAAAAATATCCTGATTCAAAAAATCTAAGTACCTAGAGACATTCCCATAATTCAATTTGAAATCAAGTTTATAAGGCTCGAAATCACTTTTGTCAAAAACAAATCCTGCAGCACTGTCCATTTGAAAATTACTGATCAGTTCATTGGCTATGATGCTAACATCTCTAATGACCTGTGTGTAAAAGAAATTGCCTTCAATTTTTCCATTTATATCAGGAATATCAAATCTAATAGTACGATTGGTTCCAACATTTTCTGTGGAGAGTTGTACAGTGTCAACCTGGAGGTTTTTACCTCTAAAAAATATGCCTAGATCCGTGAAATGAGCGTGAGAATTTAGACTATCTATGTTTAAACCAACTAGGTCAAAATCAAATTTCGTATTGAGTATAAAGGTTTCATTAGTGATCCCCAAAGCACCGAAATCGATCTTTTTAATTTCAGATTGAATATTGAGCTTTTCAGGCTTAGATTTAAAATCCATACTCCCTCTTAATTTCAATTGTGCATTTGGATCATCAATGGTTAATTCGCCATCAAAATACCTGGATGCAAATCGACCTTTTGCTTTCAGTAGTTTGTATTCATACCCATAGATTCCAGAATTGGTTAGTTTGGCTTCTGTGTAGAAATTGGCATTATCTATGGTCAGTCCATCACCCTTGATGAATCCGCTAAAATTAATATGCTGGAACAATTCCCTATTATTCAAAAATGAACCAGCATTGAAATTAGTAAGTTTCAAATTCCCAGAGTACTCGGCAGTTTCCCAGCCTGATGGAAATTTCAAATTTAAGTCAGACGTCATGCTGCCATTATTTGTAACAAATTTCGCCTTTGCTACAAAGTCAGAAGTAAAACCTGAAAACTGGCCAGAGATTTTCAACAGTCCAAGATCAAGTATATTTTCAGGCAAATCAGGAATAATAGAAATGAAATCTTTGGGGCGCAATTGACCATTTTTTAAATTCAAACTGATAAAAGTTTCTTTGATATTTGGTAATCCAAAAAAATCAACATCTCCAGAAATAAAACTGCTTTTAGTCAGCTGCATATTCATATTTCTAATTGACAAACCTCCTACTTTTCCACTCACATTTCCAGAAAAGGTGAATGGTACAATTTCCTCAACGTGGGCAAAATAGCCAATATCGATTGGATGGACGTAGCTGTTTTCAAGTTGGAAATTCATAGTTACACTATCCACGAAAGTTGAAAAATCATTCAACCCCGAATAGCTCAGCTCTATTTCATTTTTGATATGTGACTTTGAAAGGTAAATATCTATTTCATCAAGCAAGATTCGGTGATTGGATAGCTCAAAATTTGTAGCCATTTTCTCAATCGAAAAACCTGAATTTTCATCTACCCCTGAAAAGGTATGGATTTTCACTACAATCGTATCTGCAATCAAACTAAAAGCACTCATTCTACTTTCAGGAATGTTAAAAGCGAAATGTGCATAGTCGAATTTTCCTGCTTCGAGGCTATCTGATCTTTGATTTTGATATGAAAAGCGTAAATCATTTATAATTATTTGATCCAATGCAAGAGTTCCGCTCTTGCCTGCTTCCATTAGCCTATTTTTTGGTTTTAATGATTTTAAAGATTGTATGAATTCAACAAGGTTGATACTCAAAGAATCATCGTATTTTATCAGGTTGAGTTCGGCCTGATCAAGTTGAATCTGATCAAGATTTATTTTATTCTCAGACACCAAATCGAATAGATCAAAATCAACTGTTAATCGGTCGGCCCTAATCATTACATTTTGGTTGTAATCACGGATTTCGAGTGAGTCAATTTTAATCAAATCAAACCACCCAATCTCAATATGCCCAATGGTTGTTTTTTGATTAGATTGAGCATTGATCAAATCCAGCGATTGTTGTGTGATGTAGTTTTGAAATAAGCTGGTTTGGAGTAAAAGTATGAAAGCAGTGATTGCCAGCAAAAATATCACCAGCGCCCACAAGATCACTTTTTTGAAGATGTTAAGTATCGTTCCTATTGTTAACTTGCCCACCAATTGCTGTGAAATTTAGGAAGAAATGAGTGAAATAATTCTTGGTATTGAGTCATCCTGTGATGAGACGGCCGCTGCGATTTGCAAAGATGGGGAAATAATAAGTAATAATATTGCTACACAATCCATTCATGAAAAGTTTGGTGGAGTAGTTCCCGAGCTTGCATCAAGAGCGCACCAAAAGAACATTATTCCAATCTTAAATGAGTGCATGAATGAGAATGATATATCTGTGAAGGATCTCAGTGCAATCGCATATACACAAGGGCCAGGGTTATTAGGAGCACTGTTGGTAGGTAGTTCCTTTGCAAAAGGCTTGGCTGCCGCCTTAGACATTCCTGTCATCCCTGTGAATCATATGCAGGCACATGTTTTGGCCCATTTCATTGATGACCCAAAACCATCTTTTCCATTTCTCTGTCTTACTATCAGTGGCGGTCACACCCAAATTGTAAAAGTAACCAGTCATCATCATATGGAAGTCATTGGCACCACCATTGATGATGCTGTGGGAGAAGCATTTGATAAATGTGGCAAATTGATGAACCTTGGTTATCCCGGAGGGCCCAAGATTGATCAACTTGCCGGCCTTGGGAATCCTGAAAAATTCACTTTCCCTCACAGTAATATTTCTGATCTCAATTATTCTTTTTCAGGGATCAAGACTGCATTTCTATATTTCATCAGAGATCAATCAAAAAACAATCCTGAATTTTTGGTTGAAAACCTGAATGATTTAGCAGCTAGTCTTCAAAAAACTTTGATTGATATGCTATTCATCAAACTCAAAAAAGCGGCAAAACAAACAGGAATAACTCAAGTGGCCATTGCCGGCGGGGTATCGGCCAATTCAGGAATTCGTCAAAGGTTGACTGATGAATCACACAATGAGGGATGGGATTTACTTATACCCAAATTTGAATATTGTACAGATAATGCAGCAATGATAGCCATGACTGGGTATTTCAAATTCAAAGACCAAATTTTTGGCAATTTGAAAGACAGTCCCCTACCTCGAATGTCCTTTTAAAAATGGACTACTTTTCAATTTCATAAGTTCTTGGTATTTTTAAGTTTATATAAAGTTATGACCAGATTTTCCAATAACATCCAAATCAAAAATCGAAAGGCATCTTACGAATTTACCTTTTTGGAGAAATTCGAAGCTGGAATGGTACTTAAAGGCTCGGAGATAAAATCAATACGGGAAGGAAAAGCCAGTATTACGGAATCATATTGCTTTATTGGGCATGACGAACTTTTCATCAAGGGCATGAACATTTCACCTTACGCAGAAAGCTCATTTAATTCACCGGAACCAGTAAGAGAGAGGAAGCTCCTGCTTAAAAAACGAGAAATTGCAAGGTTAAGAACCAAAACAGAAGAAAAAGGACTTACCATTGTCCCAACCAGAATATTTATTAATGCTAGGGGTCTGGCTAAATTAGAAATTGCACTGGCTCAGGGTAAAAAAATCTATGACAAAAGGGACAGCATTAAGAAAAAAGATCAGGATAGGGAGATGAAACGAATGACTTTGCTATGAATTCAGTTTTAGTTATAAATCAGGATTATTCTCCAATTTCAATTTGCACTATTGAGAGAGCATTTCTTCTGATTTTTCTAAACAAAGCTGATCTCATGAGTGAAGATGAAGGAAAAAAATTAAGATCAATATCAAGTACGTTCCCATATCCCTCCGTCATAAAAATCAAAAAATATGTCAGTGTGCCTTTCAAAGGTGTAATTCTGAACCGAAATAATATACTAAAAAGAGATAATCACAAATGTCAATATTGCGGCTCTGAAAAAGATTTGACAATGGATCATTTAACTCCACGCTCCAAAGGTGGAAAGTCTACATGGACCAATTTAGTGACTGCTTGTAAGCCATGCAATATCAGCAAGGGACATCTTTCTCCTGAAGAAGTAGGTTTGATATTGAGAAAAAATCCTACAAAACCGAGCTACATGTCGTTTATCAAATCGACTACAAAGCAACTGCGAGAGGACTGGAAACCATTTCTTGAAAGAAAGGCTGGATGATGACACAATCCTTTCAAACAATCAATTCCATTTCAAAAGAAGTGATTTCCACAAATCAATATTATACCGAAGAGCAGATAACCAAAATCATTTCAAGTTCATGCAATGTGTGAAACTCCTGGACAACCACTGATTTAGAAAAATTTCTTTTTGCCGTATTAATTTGGAGCAGATGACAACTGCATGAATAGAAAATTTAGCCTTACTTAGTGCCATGGAAATAGGCAAACCCAATTAGGGAGAAAACAAATGAGCATTCGGTAGGGGATTTTCTTCTTACGGAATCAAAAAATTTGTCAATACCAAAACCATATATCAACAATAACATGAATAGCAACATCTTGAAAAAATGCACAATTCTTCTGTCATGGTTGATCCTTTTGGGATGTCAACCGCAGGAAAAAGATACAGTAACATTCGAAGAAAGGAAAGAATTGATAGCTCAAAAACTAACCAAACTTCAGGAAATATTGGATGAGCAAATTAAGACACTTAAGAAACAAGGAGAGAAGTCTGGTGAAGAATCAGAAACAGGCATACAGGAAGCGATATCTCAACTTGAAAAGGAGAAGAAAAAAATATTTAAATCCTCTGAAAAACTGAAGAAAGCTACTGCTGACAGTATTGATGATATACAAAAGGAAGCTGAGAATATGTTTGAAGATATTACTTCAGAACTAAAAAAAGCAGGAAAGAATTTCCAAAAATGGCTGGATGAGCAAAAGAAATAGACTTGGTAGGCGCCACTCTCCCGCACTCGCTCGTCTATGCAGAGTGAGCCTTTTCAATGAGGCTTTGAGCCTCCTTTTCCGTGGGTCATGAAAGAAGAAAGCCTAGCCGAGAAGTTGGCTTTTCTATGTGTAGGCAGTTTTAAGAAGAAAGAGATGTGGGAGTAGTTTTCAAGCAAAAGCCTTTTTAGCCTTTACAATTGTAGCAGTCCCTCAAGGGCGTGAAGAATGTGTTATATATTATTATCAGGCCATCGACCGAGTTCCTCAAGCAAATACATTTTTTCGGGTCTATTTGAGTATCTAAAAAAATAGCTTTTCCCAGTCAACTGAAGATCAAAAAAAAATCCCATGCTGCTCGCATAGGATTTTTTACCCGTTTACATAGAAAATATCAATTTTTGCTCGAACTGTAAAGAACCCTTCGTGCATTAGCTTCTCTAAGCTCCTGCTGAACATCAGAAACGATACCAAATTTTACATCGACATCTACTTTCATAGACATGGTGATTTGGTCACGCTCTACTTCGGACAATTTATCTTTTTCAACATTTACAAATTGGACAATATCCTCGACATCAACAAAAACATCATTTGTTTGAATTCTAGGCTCATCACCATAGATGGTGGTGTTTTTTGGCTCCCCCAGATAGATATAACTAACCAATGATTTTCTCGCAATTTTAGTAAGCTGAGAAGCTTTTGGTAGTATCTGCTTCACCATGATGTCCGTTTCTCTCATTACAGTTGTCACCATGAAGAAAAACAAAAGCATGAAGATAATATCTGGCAATGCCGCAGTAGGGATTTCTTGTGATGTTCCTGTACTCTTTTTAAACTTTCCCATATTTCTCTAAAATTTAATCCGGTTCAGCAATTGAAATGGCTCTAGGTATTCCCTGACGCCCTCTTTCATACATACTCCTTTGAATATCGTCATCTCGCTCCAAGGAAAGCCATTGCTCCACTGTAATCCCAACACGCTCAGAATATATTTCATTGTAAGCAGTATTGATAGCATCCAATACCTGAATGTAGAGTTCGTAACTCGTTCCTCGCTGAGCCTTAAATGAAACCACACATTCAGTTGGGTCATCAGAAGAATCTAGTTTTTTCCCTACGGTATTCACATACACTTTCATTGAAGGGGGCAAGCTGCTGTATATTTCGATACCTTCATCTGTAGGTTTGCCAAAATTCAAGATGAATTTTTTCACATCCTCTTTCAAATCAACAATCGGCGCAGTGTAAGGTTCATCTTCCACAAGCAAATTATCATTAGAATTGGCGAGAATCTTAAAAATGTTCTTATCATTTTTAGTAATCTCCGGAGGTGGCTCCAAAGGATCAACTTTAGGAGGTAACAACATCATGATTCCCTTATCATTGGCGATTGTTGTTGTCACCAGAAAAAAGATTAGAAGCAAAAATGCTATATCCGCCATTGACCCTGAGTTGACCTCAGGAATGTCCCTTTTTTTACCTCTAGACATTATTTAATCATTTTGGAGATTTCAGTATAAACGATACCGGCAAGTGCAAGAAATAATAAAATATACATGGAAATAATTCCTGCTCCCACCAATTTGGCTGTTCCTTCAGAGGCGGTAGCTGATTCGCTATCGGCCAATATATATCCAATCAAGAATACAACTAACACAAATCCCAGTCCAATACCTGACTTAACAAGTGATTGAGGGTCGTCAAAAGATTGTACGATCGGTATAACAATAGCTGCGATTGTGCAAAGTGCAATCAATACGTAGCTTGCAAATAATCCTATATCTATAATGTCCATATTATTAACCTGGTTTATAGTTATTTAGAAAGGTTGTGCTTCACCAAGATATCAACCACAGAGATTGAAGCATCTTCCATGCTGTTCACAAGTCCATCAATTTTTGAAATAAGGTAGTTGTAGAACAACTGTAGAATTACCGCTACAATCAAACCAGCAACAGTAGTCAAAAGAGCTACTTTAATACCATCAGCCACAAGAGAAGGAGATACATCACCCGCTGCTGCAATAGCATCAAATGCGTCGATCATACCAATTACCGTACCCATGAAACCGAGCATTGGTGCAAGGGAAATGAACAATGAAATCCAAACCATTCCTTTTTCCAATTTACCCATTTCAACAGATCCATAAGCAATGATTGATTTTTCAACCATGTCAATGCCTTCTGACATTCTCATCATCCCTTGTACGAATATAGATGCAACCGGACCTCTTGTATTTCTACAAACTTCTTTTGCTGCTTCGATACCACCTCCAGAAAGTGCACTTTCTACATTGGCTAATAATTTTTTAACGTTGGTAGTAGCTAGGTTTAGGTGAATGATTCTTTCGATCGATACAGCTAGTCCTAAAATCAAACATAGCAATACGATACCCATGAACGACGGCCCCCCATCAATAAATTGTTTTTTCACTACTTGGTGAAAGCTTCGCTCTGCGTCCACTTCTTCATCTTCTTCAACTGAAGCCGCAGGAGCAACTGGTTCTACAACTGGTTCTATTTGTGCTACAGTAGAATCTTCTGCAACAACTGATGAATCTGCAGTCATATCTGCATCCTGAGCGTAAGTATTCACTGAAGAGAATGTGAACACGCCGGCAATCATCAAAAGAGTAAATAACTTTTTCATAATCTGTTTTTGGTAGTCTTCGGTTAAGTTTTTTTATTTGTTCGTAAATATATAATATTTCAAATTAACAGTGGAATTGAGTAGCCCCCTATATTAGATTAGATTTTACTCAGCACCAAAATTTTAGCATTAATTTCAACTATTTCTTTTAGACGCGGAGAGAGAGGGATTCGAACCCTCGATACCCTTTAGAGGTATACACACTTTCCAGGCGTGCGCCTTCAACCACTCGGCCATCTCTCCAAAATCTCCTCTAACTATTCGAGCAGGGCAGCAAATAAATCATAAAAAATAGGCTTATCCAAATTTACCCGACTCATTCAGAAATTTTCTGTAAATCCATTTCGCCAATCACCGGAATTTCCAGCTTTTTCCTTACTTTATCCACGTTTGGCTCATTCCCCAAAAGGAACATCAACTTTGTGATCGCCGCTTCAGTTGTAATGTCTCCACCACTCACCACACCTATATCTTTCAGTGTTTTACTGGTTTCATATCTTCCCATTATCACTTCTCCTCCACTGCATTGACTCACATTAAAGACGACAATGCCGTTTTTAATTGCTTTCTCCAGCATCTTTAAAAACCATGAATGGTTGATCGTATTTCCTGAACCATAGGTTTCAAGTATTACTCCACGCAATCCTTTGATAGAAAAGAAACTTTTAACGACTGCTTGGCTAATACTTGGAAACATTTTCAGAATAGCCACATTTTCATCAAAATTATTCTTGATTTTAAGCTTGGCCTTCGGATTATGAGGAAGTAAATAGCTTTTTCTAAACTCAATATCAATTCCAGATTCTGCCAGATAAGGATAATTTTGAGATTGGAATGCCGCGAAAGTGCTGCTTCTTATTTTCTGTGAGCGGTTTCCCCTCAAAAGAAAATAATTGAAATAAATACAAACCTCATTAATAATTGGAAACCCCTTTTCTTTCTTGGATGCAATTTCCAAAGCAGTAATTAAATTTTCCCTAGCATCTGATCTAATATAACCTATGGGAATCTGGGCCCCTGTCAAAATTACTGGCTTGTTCAATCCCTCGAGCATGAAACTCAGCGCAGAAGCTGTATAAGCCATCGTGTCTGTGCCATGTAGAATCACAAAGCCATCATACTGCGAATAGTTCTCATATATGATATAAGCCATATCCTGCCAATCCTTACAATCTATATTAGACGAATCGCGTGGTTCGGGGAAGGAGATCACTGTTAGTTTTAGCTCCAAAGATTTCAATTCAGGAATTCGTTCGATCACTCGACCAAAATTAAATGGAGCCAGGGCACCTTCCTCGTCCATAACCATTCCAAAAGTCCCACCCGTGTAAATAATCAGAACAGATTCCGACGGATCAATCTTTGCCGTGGTTCTGATATTTACAATTTTATAATTCATCATTTTCGGAATAGGGCGTAAGAATTGCTTGTCGTAATTTCAGCAATTTCATTTACATCCTTGTCTAGAATTTCAGCAATTTTTAAGGCAACATTTTTAATTAATGAAGGTTCGTTCCGTTTACCTCTATTTGGAACTGGCGCCAAATATGGGCTATCAGTCTCAAGTACAAAATGATTTAAATCAATGGATTTAATGACTGGTTCTAATCCTCCGTTCTTAAAAGTAGAAACTCCTCCCAAACCTAACTTAAATCCCATTTCTGTAATCTCTTTTGCCTGAGCTAAGGAACCGGTAAAACAGTGAAAAACTCCTTTCATTCCATTTTCATAAAATGGCTTCACCAGATCAATGGTCTCGTCTATAGATTCCCGGCAATGAATGACCACTGGCAACTTAAATTTCACAGCCCAGCCACATTGAATCTTAAAAGCTTCTTTTTGTTCCTCAAATAAGGTTTTATCCCAATAAAGATCCGTACCAATTTCTCCAACAGCACTAAAACCTCCTTTATTCAGCCACGTCTCGACCTCATATAAGTCTTTCTCAAACCCCCTTTTCACGGAACATGGATGTAGACCCATCATTGGGATACAATAGTCTGGATATTTGTTCGAAAGCTCGAGCATGGGATCGATCGATTCATGATCCACATTGGGCATGAAAATCTTTTCAATCCCCACTTCCTTAGATCTTTCAATGACTTCATGAATGTCCTTTTCAAATTCCTCAGAATAGATATGAGCGTGTGAATCGACTAGTTTCATAATTCTAATTTCTTAAATTGATATCCCATACTGGTAAAGTAACTCAGGGTTTCAGGTAGAATTATTTTTAAATTGATAAATGCTTTTTGGGTGTCATGAAATACGATGATAGCACCTGTTTTTACTTTTTTGACAGCTTTCAATGCATGATTGAGATCTATATTCCGATCAAAATCTCCAGTTAAAAAACTCCACATGATCACCTCTTTCTTCTGCATCACGCTTTTGGCCTGTGATAATTTGATCCTCCCATAAGGTGGTCTGAATAGCTTTGTTTGTAGACCTAATTTATTGAGCGCTTCATCACAACGCTCAACGTCAGTGCAATAATTTTGAACATCAGATTTCCATCCATTAAGATGTGAATAGGTATGATTACCAATGCCATGTCCGCGATCTGCTATTTTTCTTGTCAATGCCGGATGAACATCCACGTTTTTGCCTAATAGAAAAAAAGTTGCTTGTGCATTATATTGATTCAGTTGCTCCAACACATAGTCAGTAACCGCTGGTGTTGGCCCATCATCAAAAGTGAGGTAAATGGTATTTTCACCTGTTTTTTGCTCCCAGCAAAAATTTTGAAAGATGGCCTTTTGTAATAAGGTTGGCTTGAAAAAATACATTACTTTAATTATTCACCAGACAAGAAAGCATGGTAATGTCATCACGATATGCTTCACCCTGCCTAAATTGATCAACAGCTTTGAGTATTTTATTGTGAAACTCCGAAAGATCTTCGGGCATTTGTTTTCCTATTAATTTGCAAACATTCTCTTCACCAAATTGCTCATCACTTTTGTTGAAGGCTTCTGTGAGTCCATCAGTATATCCGAAGAAAAAGAAATTTTTAAGGTTCACAAGTTTGATGGTCTCAAGAAATGGAAGTGGACTAAACATACCCAAAACTGTGGTTCCATCATTTAATTCAAGTATTTCACCATTCGTTAACAAATACTGAGGGTTATGTCCGCAATTGATGTATTCGAAGGTGCAAAGGTTGAAGTCATAAATTCCCAGAAAAAAGGTGATGAAATTTTCTCCGTTGCTGATGGTGTAAATGGTATGGTTCAGCTCGGTGACAATCTCTTTTGGATCCTGTGTCTTTCTCACCAATGTGCGAAGTGAAGCTTGAAAATTAGACATCAAGAGCGCAGCAGGTACCCCTTTACCCGAGACATCAGCTACGCAAACCAGAAACCGATCATTGTCAATGGCCAGGTAATCATAATAATCACCTCCTACATCATGATGCGGTAAATAGACCGCTTCAATTTTCAATTTTTTCGTCTTGGGAAGCGATTTCGGGAAAAGATAATTTTGAACTTTTTTAGCAATTTCGAGCTCTTTGCGATAAGCCTCTTGCTCCAGCTGCCTCTTGGCTAATTTTTTATTTTCAATAGCAACAATAATGATATTGGTCAATGCCTGTAGAAATGTGCTGCTGTCACTTTGCTTTTCGTCCAAAACGCCTCCTAAAAAGACAATGGCCAAAAGCTTTTTCTTATGAAACACAGGAATGACCTTATCAAAATCACCATATTCTGATTTTTCATCACAAAGCAAAATGCTTTCTGTGATGTTTCGGTATTTCTCATCAAGCACACTATTCTCCCAATCATGTTTGGAACCAAATGCTACCCTACAAGACCAGCCCTCATCACCTACGAACAAAGCCATTCTTTTGACTTTCAAATCGCCTAGAAGGGTGAACTTGTATATTCTAAAAAGATCGGTTTCAGACAGATTATTATTAATTGCTTGCGTCACTTCAAGAAGTGCACTTAATTCCAAATCTTTTATATCGAGTGTTCCGGACATTTCAGGAATTATGGGCAAGCAGCCCTTTTTTTGTAGCTAAAAAGTAAGATTCAATAAATTGTTGGTCGGTAAGTTCAAGATTTGCAGCCCATTCATCATCCATATTTATGAGAAACTTAATCCAATCTTTTTCATTAAGTGATTTTAAAATTGGAATAAGTGCTTCGTCAGCATATGAGACTAGCCCCTTCAGTTCGGTATAAGACCGAACGAAATAGAGTTCATCTAAAACATTGAATTCATCATCAGTCATTAGTATTGTCTACCTTTCCATGAGTATCCGGTAAAAATAGAAGCTATACCCAACAATGACACGAAGAGCGGATAAAATATCTGTAGAGCCAAACCAAGGCAAATCACCTGAAATGGTCTGATTTTAAAAAAATTAGTTATGGATAGCAAGTAAAAAATATCCACAAGGTATCTCAGGCTGATTATTATTAGAAATTGGAGAAGAGACGCCATTCCAAAAAGCACAAGCATTGCCATCACTAAATACAGTGCAAAATCAGTGAAAACATAAACTGTTGAAAATCTGGCAAACCAGTTTTTATGAAATTTCCATTTGCTGCTCCAGCGAATCCTTTGATTGATCAGATCACTCAAATATTCCTTGGCTGGTGTATTAACAATCGCACTTTGATTTTTCAGAAAGCCTAATTGACCTGGAAAGTTGGCATGTAACTTTTGAAGCAAAAATTCATCATCACCTGAAGGAATTTGTTCGTTTCCAACATAGCCATTGACAGCTTCAAATACTTCCTTTTTATATGACATATTGGCCCCATTGCAAGTGGATGGATTTCCCGATTTTATCGCTGCTGCGCCAAACCCAATCAAGGAAGCAAACTCAACACTTTGCAAATTCGCAATCAAGGATTTGCCCTCCATGCACACAGGCCCAGCCAGCATGACTATCTTTTTTTCAACATATCCTGATGCAAAAGCCGCTACCCAGTCCTTCCCTACCCTGCAATCCCCATCCGTAGTTAAAATGAATTCATTTTTGGCCATCCCAACTCCTAGCGTAATGGCTGCCTTCTTTCCTGATTCAGTTTCAAGCTTTATGTATTTCAGATCTAAATCAAACTCCTTCAGTACGAATTCGATTACTAGCTCAGTTCCATCTTCAGAATGATCATCCACAACAATTACTTCAAAAAGTGATCTCGGATAGGATTGTACTGCGATATCAGCCAAAAGATTATAAATATTTTTCTCTTCATTTCGAATAGGAATCAGAACGGTAAAAGTGCTTATGGGCGTTTTTAATTCCTTCACCAGAGGTATTCTACTCCAGTGATAGCGCAACCAAAGGATGATGAATGTATGGATGAGCGAAAGTCCAATGAAAATTGTCATTACGCAATTTTAAATCGAAAATTGATCACCGAAATCAAACCTAAAATTGCTGGAAGAATGGTGTTAATTAACCAAATGAGCAGACAAGGAAATACTATCAAATTAAGATCAGTCACGTAGTTTTGAAAGAAAATGATGGAACTCGCTTCTCTTACGCCAATGCTTCCTAATACAGATGGAATGATTGATCGAAATAGAAATATCCAACCGATACCCATTAGGACTACCAAAAATGAAAGATATGGGTTGAAATATGAAATGAGTAGATAAAACTGAGTTGTGAAAACTGCGTAACGAATCAACGTCAACAAAAATATTTGACCGGCAAGCTGGCTTGTGAGAAATTCAAGCGATACATTAAAAAGTGACTTTCGAAAAGTGAGTAGCAAAAGAAGAACGATTAATACAATAAATAGACATGCGATATTGAGCAGCATCGAATCCAATCCAAAATAAAAAAGCACCGATGCTCCTCCAAAAATGACGGTAACCAGTGAGAGTGTAAGTCTTGAAAATCCTAATGAAACCAAAGACATAGGTCTGTTTTTCGCATCTACCAATCGGCTTCCCAAATCACCGACGGTCATCGGCACCACCATATTCAAGGCTAAACCTCTCAGCACAACTCTGCAAGCATCCCATATTGAAATAGATTCGAATGGCACTGCCATTTTCCATCTCCAAGCTTCCAAATACCAATTGACGGGCATCATCATAAAAACTAAAAGGACTACTGGCATGAAGTTTTGAAAACGAATTTCAGGAAGCTGAAAACCTGACGCTGAAAATTGCTGATAAATAAACCAGCCACAAGCGATGACAATAGCATATTTCACCACCTCTATGAATACCTTTTTATATATCATATGGGAATGGTTACTTTGCATCAATGTCATTAGTTGCTTCATCTGCTACCGAAAAAATAATTCTGGGTTTAGATCCAGGAACAAGTGTCATGGGTTATGGCTTGATCAAAGTTAAGAAACAACAACTCACCCTACTTCAATTTGGCGTCATCCATTTGAAAAAATATGATAACCATGAGATCAAACTAAAAAAGATTTTTGATCGAGTGCTTAGTTTGATTGACGATTATCATCCAGATGAGGTGGCGTTAGAAGCCCCTTTTTTTGGTAAAAACATCCAATCCATGCTAAAATTGGGTCGTGCGCAGGGTGTAGCTATGGCAGCCGCACTTTCACGGGATATCCCGATCACAGAATATGCGCCTAAAAAAGTAAAACAGTCGGTAACTGGAAACGGAAATGCCTCCAAAGAACAAGTGGCTGCCATGCTTAAAATGCTGCTGAAATTCACCGAGGATCCAAAATTATTGGATGCGACTGATGCATTGGCTGTTGCGCTTTGTCACCATTATCAAGGTGGGCAAACTACCAAAAGTTCAAAAAGTTGGGGAGCTTTTTTATCTGAGAATCCGGGGCGGGTAAAGTAACACGGGTCTACAATCCTTCAAATAGCCTTGCTAATTCTTTCAGCCAATTCGGCTAATTCTTCATTAGTTGGTGACAGTTTCATTCTACCGAAATCCATGTCATCAATGCCGTTAATTGGAATCAAATGCACATGAGCATGGGGTACCTCAAGGCCAATCACTGTAACGCCTATGCGTTCGCAATCAACTACTTTTTCTATTTTATTTGCTACTTTCTTGGCAAACAAGTGAAGTCCAGCCAGCACATTATCATCTAGGTCAAAAATGTAATCAACCTCCTGTTTAGGAATAACCAAAACATGGCCTTCCACCAAGGGATTGATATCCAAAAAGGCGAGATAATTATCATCTTCTGCGACGATATAGGCAGGAATATCTCTGGTTACAATTTTTGAAAATATACTCGGCATTAAAAGGTTATATCTAAAATCTCAAATTCCACTTTGCCTGCAGGAACTTCAATGCTGGCTTTGTCTCCTATTACCTTACCCAACAACCCTTTGCCTATCGGCGATTTGATTGATATTTTACCAAGTTTAAGATCAGACTCCTCCTCAGCAACAATCTGATAGTTCATCTCCACTCCGTTCTTGGAATTTTTTATTTTAACTTTTGCCAATATACCAACCTTGGACGTATCCAAACTAGATTCATCAATGACTCGCGCATTTCCAACTACGGTTTGCAGTCTTTTTATTCTTAATTCCAGATGTCCTTGGGCATCTTTTGCTGCATCATATTCGGCATTCTCACTTAAGTCACCTTTATCACGGGCCTCCGCAATCTGCTTGGCCATGTTCGATCTTCCTTTAGTCATTAGCTCGTTCAATTCATCTTTGAGCCTCTGTAGTCCTTCCTGAGTATAATAGTTAAGTGTAGACATATCTATATCTGATTCCCTTTAAATAAAAAAGAACGGCCCTTTCGGAAACCGCCTCACAAAATAATTTTGTTAACTTTTTGTCGTGCAAATATAATGCTTATTGATAAATTTCAATCACTTCACCTTTGCTAAACCTGCTTCTTGAAGTTTTCTAACGAGGACTTGATTGATTCTTTCGTAAGATTCGAATGTCCAACCCGCTACATGAGGAGTCAAAATGACATTTTGAAGTTTTTTTAATCGATTAAAAACCTCCTGCTCTTCGACTGATAGCTTATCAATTTTTTCGTTCTGCAGTACATCTAAACCTGCACCATACATTACGCCAGCCTCTAATAAACCCAACAAGGCGGAAAGTTGTAGTACCTCACCCCGTGCTGTATTGAGTACAATCTTCAATCTATCAAACGAATTAAGATATTTTTCATCAAAAAGGCTCATTGTTTCCACTGTAAGAGGGACATGGATGCTTAATATCTCAGTTTCCTTTTTGAATACCTCCAAACTTACTTCTTCGATATACTGAGTTCCAAAACCTGATTTGTACTTATCATATGCTATTACCCTACATCCAAAACCTTGAAGTTTTCTGGCCAGACTTGATCCCATAAAACCATATCCAAAAATACCAACAGTTCTCCTTTTCAGCTCCCAACCCCGGTTTCCTTCACGGTTCCAGATATTTGATCGGACTTCAAGATTGGCAATATTGATTTTATGAAGAATAGACAAAAGCATTCCAATGGCGTGCTCACCTACCGCATCACGATTGCCTTCAGGGGCATTGATCAATAGGATGTTCTTACTAGTTAGATAAGGATAATCCACCTGATCAATTCCTGCACCTGCCCTACCTACAAATTCAAGTGAGGTTGCGAGATCAATGAGTTCCTTATCTACATTGGTTTTACTTCTTATGACAATGCCGTGATATTCAGGAATGATCGTAAGTATTTCATCCCGCTTAATATCCGGTCTGTAATTAGGTTCAAAACCAACTTCCCTTAACATCTCACTAATGCTTTCGTGCATCAAATCGACTATCAATACCTTTTTCATAAACCGTATAAAACGTGAGCCACGGAAAAATAAACGGCAAGTCCAAGTAAATCGTTCGCTGTGGTTATAAATGGTCCGGCTGCTAATGCAGGATTTACGCCGATTTTATCCAATAACAATGGCGTGATTGTGCCCATAAAAGAAGCTAACAATACCACGCAGAACAAGGCCAGAGACACGGTCATTGCCAATGATTGACTTCTATTTACCAGAATAACAGCACCAAAAACCATCACAGCCAGTATCGCACCATTGACAATCGCAACAAACAAAACTTTTAATAGGCGTTGAAACATCGTACCAGCAAATACATTCGGGTTAGCCAAACTTTGCACCACAATGGATGACGATTGAATTCCTACATTTCCACCTGTGGCGGTGATTAATGGTATAAAAAATGCCAATGCCGGAATTATGGCAATATCTCCTTCAAACAACCCCAAAAATTGAGCTCCTAAAAACCCTCCGAACATGCCAATAATCAACCATGGCAATCGCGCTTTTGAAAGATCCCATACAGAATCTGCCTCTTCTACATCTGAAGATATACCAGCCATCATTTGTCGTTCTCGCTCTGCGAGTTCTGTGATCACATCTATTATATCATCTATGGTAATTCTGCCTACAAGTTTACCTCTGGCATTGACTACAGGTATGGCATCCAAGTCATATTTTGTCATAATTGCCGCCACTTCTTCTTCCTCCATGTAAGTCTCTACTGAAACAAGATCATCATCCAGAATATCTGCAATTTTCGTATTTTCATCTGTAATGATGAGACGTTTCAAACTTACTCTACCAAGTAGATGCCCTAAATTATCGACCACATATACAGAATAAATCTTCTGGACATTTTCGGCTTGCTTCCTGATTTCTTCGATGCACTGTCTGATGCTCCAGTTCTCATTGGCCTTGATCAATTCCTTGGCCATCAACCCCCCGGCAACATCTTCAGGATACCTTAACAGATCCAGCAGGTTGCTTGCTTTTTCCTCATTTGCAATACCCTTTATTACTTCCTCTCTTCTTTTAAGTGGTATTTGATAAAGAATATCTGCCCCGTTATCCGAATCTAGCAATTCAATATATCTGGCAAGTTCAATCGAACTGAATTCAGTCAAGAAGGATTCGCGCACATCCTCATCCATATCTTCAAGAACCAAAGCTGCTTCTTCATCAGATAGGATATCAAAAATATATTTACACTCTTGTGAATCAAATTCATATAAAAGTGCAGCAATATCTGCTGACTTTACGCCTTCAAAACTCTGAATAATAAAAGAGTCTTCTTTCTCATCAAGCGCTTGCTGAAAGCGCTCCAGGTATTCTTTGGAGAGCTCAAAATTCATCATTGCTTCCATCACTGAGAGATTTTATTGGTGAGGGCTACAAATTGAGCAACCGTCAGTTGCTCCGCCCTTTTGTTAAATACTTCGTCTGAAGTATCGTCAATTTGCAAAGCTAAATCTTTTAACGCGTTGCGCAATGTCTTCCTCCTTTTTCCAAAAGCGGCTTTCACCACAGATTTGAAAAGTTTTTCATCACACCCAAGTTCCGTTGTTTTATTCCGTTTTAATCGGATTACCCCAGATTGTACCTTCGGAGGTGGGCTGAATACGTGGGGCGGTACAGTGAAACAATACTCAATGTCATAGTATGCCTGAAGAAGCACACTCAATATGCCATAGGTCTTGTTTCCCTCCTTTGAGGCTATTCTATCAGCTACTTCTTTCTGAATCATGCAGACCACTTCATCAATCGAATCGCGATGATCTAATACCTTAAAAAAGATCTGAGAAGAAATATTATATGGTAGATTTCCAATCACACCTATGCGGCCTTTGTAAATTGATAAATCAGTTTTCAGAAAATCCTGCAAAAGAAAAGAAGATTGAAAATCAGAATAATATTTTTTTAAATAAGCTATTGAATCCCTATCAACATCCAGCGCATAAAAATCAACTCCTTCTTTTTTGATCAGATATTTGGTAAGCACACCTGTCCCAGGCCCCACTTCCAATAAGGTATCGATGGTTGCAAAGTCAATTGCCTCTACTATGTTCAGAGCAATATTTTCGTCTCTCAAAAAATGTTGACCCAGATGTTTTTTTGCTCTTACTCTTTCCAATATCCTAAAGTGTTAGATCGAAATGATATATATCTTAGCGGTTGTAAAAATGTCACAAAATGAGCGAACCTACTCATATCAAAAAAAATAAACCTGTAATTGGTATCTCCATAGGGGACTACAATGGTATTGGCCCGGAAGTTATCATCAAAGCCATCGAAGATAACCGCATTCAGAAATATATCACACCAGTAGTCTACTGTGATTCGCGGATAATATCACACTATCGAAAGCTACTAGACCTTCCTAATTTTAATTACCACCAGATCAAATCAATAGATCAGGTCCATCACAATCGATTTAATCTGGTAAACGTCCAGATCGATGGTGAAATAGCCATTCAACCTGGCCATGGACATGCTGAAAGCGGGAAATATGCACTCAAATCTCTTAAGGTAGCATTAGAAGATCTAAAAGCTAAAAAAATAGACGGACTTTGCACCGCACCCCTGAGCAAAGAGCTCGTTCAATCAGACGATTTCAAATTTCCAGGACATACCGAATATCTGACCATTGAAGCTGGGGCCAAGGAGAGTCTCATGTTACTGGTAAGTGATGAATTAAAAGTGGGAGTTGTAACAGGCCACATTCCAATAAAGGATGTTTCAGCAGCATTGACAAAGGAAAAAGTAAAATCAAAACTACAAATTTTACAGAAATCCCTAAAAAAGGATTTTGGAATCAAAAAGCCAAGAATTGCAGTTTTAGGACTAAACCCTCATGCCGGTGAAAATGGACTACTTGGTACTGAAGAAATAGAAGTCATTTCACCTATAATCAATGAAATGAAAGAAAATGGTCATTTGGTTTTTGGCCCATTTCCTGCCGATGGTTTTTTCGGCAGTTCCCAATTTAAAAGTTTTGATGGCATTTTAGCCATGTACCACGATCAAGGACTGATACCATTTAAAAATATGGCCTTCGAATCAGGAGTAAATTTCACTGCCGGATTATCCTTTATTCGTACTTCACCAGATCATGGAACAGCTTTTTCAATAGCTGGGAAATGTGCTGCTGATGCTACTTCTATGAGGAATGCGCTATTCTTGGCTCGAGATATAGTAAATTCAAGAGATTCAAATGAGGGTTAATTCCTGTAAGCTATTTGTTTTTTTATAGATATATTCTTTCTAAATTTGCGCTTCTTTAAGCAGTAGGTAGTCTATAAGTATGAAGGAGCTGAGGGAATTTCAAATTAATATATTCAATCTGGCCAATGGGTCACATGAATTTGAATTTGAAATAACGGACAAACTTTTTGAAAACAGGGATTACAGTCTGATAGAAAAAGGACGTGGGCAGTGCAAGATTCAATTAATCAAGTCTGAAACAATGCTCAATCTTCATTTAGATATAGAAGCAGAAACTGAATTGATTTGTGATAGGAGTTTGGATTTATTTTGGTATCCTATGTCGCTTGAAGAAGATATCATCATCAAATATGGAGAGGATAATTATTCACTCAGCGAAGATGTCTTGGTGATTAAACATGAGACTTCAAGCATAAATGTTGGTGATTTTATTTATGAGTTTCTAAACCTAGCGGTTCCAATGAAAAAACTTCACCCAAGATTTGGGGATGAGGATGAAAACGAAGAGACCGAAACGTTGATATACAGTTCTCTTAATGAGCAATCTGAAAACGAGCAATCGGACAAGATTGATCCAAGATGGGAAGCATTAAAAAAATTGAAAGAATAAAACAAAAATAAGCGATGGCGCATCCTAAAAGAAAAATCTCAAGAACCAGAAGGGACAAGAGAAGAACCCATTACAAAGCAACTCCTAAAAATTACGTGATCTGCCAAACTACTGGTGAAGCACATCTTCCTCACCGAGCTTTCTGGCATGAAGGCAAGCTTTACTACAAAGGTAAAGTCGTGATGGAGAAGGAAGTTTTAGCATAATTTCAGCTAAAATTTTCAGCATGACTAAACTGCGAGCAGCAATAACAGGAATTCAAGGCTATGTGCCGGATTATGTTCTAACGAATCATGAGCTTGAAAAAATGGTCGAAACCTCTGATGAGTGGATCATTTCAAGAACAGGAATAAAAGAACGTAGAATTTTAAAAGGTGAAAACCAAGGCACTTCAGTAATAGGCACTGAAGCAGTCAAAGGTCTTTTAGAAAAAACCGGTACTGATCCTAAGGACATTGACCTTATTCTTTGCGCGACCGTCACTCCAGACATGCCTTTTCCGGCTACTGCCAATATCATAGCCAATAATGTTGGTGCTGTAAATTCATTCGGATATGACCTGAGCGCTGCGTGTTCAGGTTTTTTGTATGCACTTGCTACAGGATCCAGTTTTATTGAATCTGGTAGGTACAAAAAGGTGATTGTAATCGGTGCTGATAAAATGTCTTCCATAATTGATTATACGGATCGCACGACTTGCATCATATTTGGCGATGGCGGAGGAGCAGTTTTATTAGAACCCACAACTGAAGATGTAGGTATTATGGACTCTATCCTTAAGTCGGATGGTTCTGGTGCTCATTTTCTGAATATGAAAGCTGGGGGTAGTTTGAGACCTGCCACTATTGAAACCGTACAAAATCGTGAGCACTTCGCCCACCAAGAAGGCGCTGTAGTTTTCAAATTTGCGGTTACAAATATGGCGGATGTTGCTTCTGAAGTTATGCTTAAAAATAACCTCACAAGCGATGATATCACCTACTTAGTGCCTCATCAAGCTAACAAAAGAATCATTGATGCAACCGCCAGAAGGATGGGTATTGGTGATGAAAAAGTAATGCTCAATATTGATCGGTATGGAAACACTACAGCAGGAACACTCCCGCTTTGCTTGTGGGATTATGAATCTAAACTTAAAAAAGGTGATAATCTTATCCTTGCGGCATTCGGTGGTGGATTCACATGGGGAGCTACCTGGGTAAAGTGGGCATACGACCCAAAATAACTACAGATAAATTTTAAAGCTATGGCATCAACTGCAGATTTCAGAAATGGATTGGTTATTGAATTTAATCATGACCTCTTTTCAATTGTTGAATTTCAGCATGTGAAACCTGGTAAAGGTCCAGCTTTTGTAAGAACCAAACTAAAAAGCCTTTCTACAGGACGAGTAATCGATAATACATTTTCCGCGGGTCATAAAGTAACTACTGCCCGCATCGAGCGAAGGGCATATCAATACATATTTAAGGATGATATGGGTTACAACTTCATGGATAGCAATACTTTTGAGCAAATTCCTATCCAGGCATCTCTCATCAACGCACCTCAATTTCTAAAAGACGGGCAAGAAGTAGAAGTCATATTTCACTCTGAATTAGAAAAAGTTCTGGCTTGCGAATTGCCACAACATGTCGTCTTGAAAGTAGTTTATACTGAGCCCGGTCTCAAAGGAGATACAGCTACCAATGCAACTAAACCTGCTGAACTGGAAACGGGTGCAACAATCAACGTGCCTTTGTTCATTGTCCAGGATGAAGTAATCAAAGTAAATACACAGACAAATTCCTATGTAGAGCGTGTAAAATAATTACTTTAGCAGTAGACCTTTAACCGATATCCAATTAAGCCTTATTCATTAGCCATTTGGATGTATTAGGGTGAAATAATTGATGTCAAAAAAAAATAAGATTACCTTCGTCAACCGAAAACTTCGAAAAAATGAAAGCAAAAGAAATTCGTGATCTAATTGAATTTATCTCCGAAACTGGCCTTGAAGAGGTTAATATAGAAACTCCGGAATTCAAAATAAAGGTAAAAAGAACACCCAACATATTTTCTGCCCCTGGTGCTGCTACTCCAGCGCCAGTTTTGATGACATCAGCCTTAGCTTCCGCTCCTAAACAAGAAACTCCGGCTCCAAGTATCGAATCCAATTTACTTACAATCAAATCACCAATGATTGGTACATTCTATGATAGTTCCAATCCCGAATCCCCAGCTTTCGTAAAAGTAGGCGACTCGGTTAAATCAGGTCAGCCTGTTTGCATCATAGAGGCAATGAAATTATTCAACGAAATTGAATCTGAAATCTCCGGAAAAATTGTCAAAATACTTGTTGATAATGCACAACCTGTAGAATTTGACCAACCATTATTCCTTGTTGATCCCTCTTAAATAAAAGAACAGGTCTGTGTTTAAAAAAATATTAATAGCAAACAGAGGAGAAATAGCGCTTCGTGTTATTCGAACCTGCAAAGAAATGGGAATTAAGACAGTTGCTGTCTATTCCACGGCGGATCGTGACAGTCTTCATGTAAGATTCGCGGACGAAGCTGTCTGCATTGGCCCTCCTGCAAGTAAAGATTCCTATCTCAAAATTCCACAGATTATTTCTGCTGCGGAGATCACTAATGCTGATGCCATTCATCCCGGTTATGGATTCCTTTCTGAGAATGCTGAATTTTCTCGCGTATGTGAAGAATACGGTATAAAATTTATTGGTGCTTCTGCTGAGATGATTAACGGCATGGGTGATAAGGCTACTGCTAAGGAAACCATGAAAAAGGCCGGCGTTCCTACTATTCCTGGTTCCGAAGGTCTTTTGGGAAGTGTAGAGGAAGGAATGAAATTGGCGAAAAAAGTAGGTTACCCGATCATGCTGAAGGCTACTGCCGGTGGCGGTGGAAAGGGTATGAGATACGTCAAAGGAGAATCCGAATTTAAAAAAGCATGGGATGATGCTAGGCAAGAGTCAAGAGCATCATTTGGCAATGACGCATTATATCTTGAAAAGTTCATTGAAGAGCCAAGGCATATTGAAATCCAAATTATCGGAGACAGCAATGGAAAGGCATGCCATCTTTCTGAAAGAGATTGCTCTATCCAAAGAAGGCATCAAAAATTAACTGAAGAAACCCCCTCTCCTATTGTCACGCAAGAGCTGAGGGAAAAAATGGGGCAGGCCGCCATCAAAGGTGCTGAAGCCATTAAATATGAAGGTGCCGGTACAGTGGAATTTCTGGTTGATAAACATGGGGATTTCTATTTCATGGAGATGAATACTCGAATTCAGGTTGAACATCCGATCACAGAAGAGGTAACTGACTTTGATTTGATAAAAGAACAAATCAAAGTAGCAGCCGGGATACCCATATCAGGGAGGAATTATTACCCTCAATTACATTCTATCGAATGTCGGATAAATGCCGAAGATCCTGGAAATGACTTCAGACCAAGCCCAGGAAAAATCACAAACCTTCACTTACCAGGTGGACATGGTGTGAGAGTAGATAGTCATGTTTATGCAGGTTATGTGATACCGCCATATTACGACTCAATGATTGCTAAACTTATAGTATCGGCGCAAACAAGAGAAGAAGCCATAGTGAGGATGAAAAGAGCTTTATCTGAAATGGTTATAGAAGGTATAAAAACAACGATTCCATTCCATTTGAAATTAATGGATGACCCTGCATACAAATCTGGAATATTCACAACGAAATTTCTGGAAACCTTTGACTTTAGTGACCTAAAAGGATAGAAGATTGAATATATCCGATATAGACTTTAGTAGAGTCAATAAAAAAACAATTGAAAAATTCTTCATCAAAGAAAAAATCAGTCATACGGATGAGTTGATACCTCTATGTTTTTCTGAAGACAAAGGCTCCTACTCTAAACACACAAAGGAGTATGTTGTCAAAGCAGATATAGATTCAATCTGGAATTGTTATGTATACCTGCATCCTACTCAATGCTGGGATAGTGATATGATTTCCTTTGGAATGATGTACTCCAGAGCCCAGAAGAAACTATATTATCGTGATTCGGAATACGATTCACTACAACCCGGTCAGCTTTATTTTATAAGCCTGAAAATCATTGGATCTATTTTTCAAATCCCTGTGATCCATGAAATAAGTCAAGTTGACCACCACAAAAAAATAATTAAATCGTGCTATCTGAAAAGTGGAAGATCTGAAGGGTCGCAATGGATCAAACTTTTTAAAATAGATGATCACACAACTAAAATAATCCATGAGACTAAATACAAATGCGAATCTGTTCTAAGAGAAAAACATTTGTATCCTTATTTCCATTCGAAAGCGGTGAACCAATTCCATGGAAATATTAAGGAAGCAGTAGGGAAAAGTGAACTCATTCAAGAACCCTCAAGCGTTTCTGATTCAATACCAAGAAAGGCACTTGCGAGTTAAGGATTTTCTATTTTATCTACCAATTCCGCATACCATTCTCCACCAAATTTTCTAACCAAGGCTTCTTTAAGGAATTTATAAATGGGAACCCCAAGCTTTGCTCCCAATCCACATGCCGGTGAGCAAATATCCCATCTATCATAATTCAATGCGAGATGATCATGTAATTTTTCAATGCGAATAGGATACAAGTGACAGGAAATGGGTTTTTGGAAATCCGTTTTTCCATCTCTATGCGCCTGCTCAATTCCACATTTTAACACTTTTTTTCCGTCATAAAAGGCAAAAGCACATTCTTTGTTGTCTACGGTGGTGGTACTAAAATCACCTTCAACATCTAAAACATAGCCCCCCTGTTTATCAAGTGCGGCGATAGATGCTTTAGATAAATATGGCTTAACAATTTCAACTACCTGTTCAATCTCTATTAACTCATCCAGCATCAATGGTGCACCTAGATCTCCTTCCACACAGCAGGCACCCTTACATTTTTCTAAGTCACAAACGAAAAATTGTTCTTTTATGTCGTCTGAAATAAGTGTCTTGCCAATTTGAATCATAAGAAGCCATTGATTGAAACACAAATTTAACTTAGTATTAGGATTACCACTCAATAAAAAAATAACTCAAAATTTTATAACTAAAATGTTCAATCTTAGTTATATGTTTATACATATATGTATTTACATTTATTATAAACTTAAATAAAAATGCTGCAAACAATTATTTTTTCAATTGCCCTACTTTTCTCCGGAGGAGACAAAGTGATTACTTACAATGCAGATACTTCGGCCAGCACAATCACTTGGATTGGCAAGAAGGTAACTGGGGAACACAATGGCGCCATCAATTTAAAAGATGCTTCTTTTGATTTAAAAGAAGGTGTATTGGTAGGTGGAAATTTCACTATTGACATGGCGACCATGGTTAGCCTTGATCTCGAAGGAGAATGGAAACAAAAACTAGAAGGACATTTAAAATCTGATGACTTTTTTGGTGTAGAAAAATTTCCAACAGCAACATTTGTAATCACTAGGAGTGTCCCGAAAGGGCCGGGGAAATACAAAGTTGTAGGTGACATTACGATCAAAGGAGTAACTGAGCAAATCCAATTTCCTGTTGATGTAACTGAGGAAAATGGACAAATCACAGGGACGGCTAAAGTTACTATTGATCGATCAAAATTTAATGTGAGGTACGGATCAGGAAGTTTCTTTGATAACCTTGGTGACAAAACGATCTATGATGATTTCGAATTATCCATTAAAATAGTCGTCAACAAATAAGACTCATTATCCACTCGATTTTAATTATTAAAATAAAAAGATCCCACATGGGGTCTTTTTATTTTAAAGTCTCAATCACATGATTGTGGTTTGTATAGATACAAATATCTGCAGCTATAGTCAACCCTTCTTTTACCATCTGTTCAGATGTAAGATGAGGCGCATGCTTTTTTAGTGCCATGGCCGCAGCTTTTGCAAACATGCTACCGCTTCCAATAGAAGCTACATCTTCATCAGGTTCCAGGACATCTCCAGTCCCTGATATGATAAGCATCTCATTTTTATCAGCTACTATCATCATGGCCTCCAATTGACGCAGATATTTATCCATTCGCCAATCTTTTGCAAGTTCCACAGCTGCTCTTTTCAAATTTCCTGAATAGGCTTTCAGCTTTTCGTCGAAGCGATCTAATAAGGTAAATGCATCAGCAGTTGATCCAGCGAAACCGGTCACCACTTTACCATCTGCCAGCTTTCTTATTTTCTTCACGTGGCTTTTAGCCACTGTATTGCCCATTGTAGCCTGACCATCCGCTCCTATGGAGATTGTTCCATTGTGCTTCACAGCCAGAACTGTAGTAGCATGTATTTTCTCAATACTCATCTTTCTATTTTAGAAATAAAAAAACCATTTTGATACTGAATATATAAATTCAGAAATCAAAATGGTTCTTAACTATTATGTTGTTTAAGCAGATTGTGCTTCCATTAATTCCATTTCTTTGGCGGCAAGAAACCTTTCGGCATCCAATGCTCCCATACAACCTGATCCGGCAGCAGTCACCGCTTGTCTATATATTCTATCCTGCGCGTCTCCTGTTGCAAAAACCCCTTCTACCTTGGTTTTTGATGAGCCCGGTATGGTTTGAATATAGCCGCTTTCATCCAAATCGAGATAATCTTTGAAAATCTCCGTATTTGGTTTATGGCCTATTGCCACGAAAAATCCTTGGATTTTAATTTCTCTTTTTTCACCAGTGACAGTATCTTCAATCCTTAAACCTTCCACTTCATCGCCACCCAATATTTCATCTGTCTGACTATTCCACAAGACTTCTATATTTGGCGTATTCAATACTCTTTTTTGCATTATTTTGGAAGCACGCATTTCATCTCTTCTTACCAGCATGTAAACTTTATTTACAAGTTTAGATAGATAAGTAGCCTCTTCTGCTGCTGTATCTCCTCCTCCCACTATCGCAACATCCAGACCTCTAAAAAAGAAACCATCACATACCGCACATGCGGAAACCCCACTACCGTTCAATCTTTGTTCACTTTCTATTCCCAACCATTTGGCAGAAGCTCCTGTAGAAATGATGACCGATTCAGCTTCTATTTCAGTTTTTTCATCAACAGTAATTTTATGAGGCCATCCTGAAAAATCAACAGAAGTAACCATCCCATAACGCACCGATGTTCCAAATCTCTCTGCTTGTTTTTGAAAATCAATCATCATTTGAGGCCCGACCACACCATCAGGATAGCCAGGATAATTCTCAACATCATTGGTAATTGTGAGCTGACCTCCTGGCTGACCTCCCTGATACAATACAGGGTTCAAGCCTGCTCTTGCGGCATATATCGCTGCTGTATATCCAGCTGGTCCGGATCCAATGATGAGTACTTTTACTTTTTCAATTGCCATGCTTAATCTATTAAAACTTTGAAACTCAAATCTGTAGCTTGTTTAACAAAATTAAGCCCAAAAAGAATCAATCTGTCATATTGACTACCCTAAATATGGCTTCAATGACTTACTCCTTGCATTATGCCTCAATCTGCGTATGGCTTTTTCTTTGATTTGTCGAACTCGTTCTCTTGTGAGGCTTAGACGAGCGCCTATTTCTTCCAATGTCAAAGCTTCCCCAGAAGAAAGTCCGTAATAAAGTCGAACCACATCTTCTTCACGTTCCGTCAGTGTGGCCAAGGCTCGTTTTACTTCTCTTTTGAGGGAATCAATGATCAATGCATCATCAGGCGTAACTCCTGAATCATCTTGTAAAACATCGAGTAAACTTCCTTCTTCACCAGCTGAAAATGGGGCATCCATGGAAACCTGTCTTGATGATATTCTCATGGTGTCTAATACTTCATCAATAGACAAATCAAGTGATTCTGCCATTTCGTCAGCAGAAGGCTCACGTTCGAACTTTTGTTCTAGGGCAGAAAAGGCTTTTGAGATTTTATTTAAAGCGCTCACTTTGTTTAGAGGAAGTCGGACAATGCGAGATTGCTCCGCGAGTGCCTGAAGAATGCTTTGTCTGATCCACCAGACTGCATAGGATATGAATTTAAATCCCCGGGTTTCATCAAATCTTTGTGCTGCTTTGATGAGGCCAAGATTCCCTTCATTGATAAGGTCTCCAAGTGTTAGACCCTGACTTTGATATTGCTTTGCCACTGATACAACGAAGCGAAGGTTGGCTTTGGTAAGTCGGTCGAGAGCGATTTGATCACCCCTTTTAATGCGTTGAGCTAATAACACCTCCTCTTCCGGTGTTATTAGCTCAACTCTGCCTATTTCCTGTAAATATTTGTCAAGGGAGGCATTTTCCCTATTCGTAATTTGTTTACTTATTTTAAGCTGTCTCATTGGCGGTGATTTGACCTTAATCCTGAAAAAATAATCAGGCTATCCTCTCACCACTAAATTTAATCAGCTTTATCTTCCTTTTCGGGCTTAGGCAATAAAACTTTTCTTGACAATCTGTATTTACCTGTTTTCTTATCTATTTCAATCAACTTCACTTTTATCTCCTCGCCAACTTCAAGAACACCTTCCATGTTGTCTACTCTCTCCCATTTGATCTCAGAAATATGAAGTAAACCATCTTTTCCTGGTATGATTTCAACGAAAGCACCAAATGGCATGATCGCCTTTACTTTACCGTCGTATACTTCTCCAACTTCAGGAACTTGAACGATGGCTTTGATTCTGCTCACAGCTTCATCCAATCCTTCCTTGTTAGCCGCGAAAACTGTAACCACCCCGCCTTTGTCAATTTCTTCTACTGTTACAGTCGCTCCAGATTCTCTTTGAATTTCCTGGATAACTTTTCCGCCTGGCCCGATCACCGCACCAATCATTTCACGATCAATATTAATTTGAACCAATCTTGGTGCATTTGGCTTGAGCTCTGCTCTAGGTGCTGATAGCGTTTTATTCATTTCACCAAGTATATGAAGTCTTCCTCTTTTAGCCTGATCCAGGGCCTCAGCCAAAACGTCATATGAAAGTCCGTCTACCTTAATATCCATCTGGCAAGCTGTGACTCCATTCGCCGTTCCAGTTACCTTGAAATCCATATCACCCAAATGATCTTCGTCTCCAAGAATATCAGAAAGTATGGCATATCTGCCAGTCTTACTATCAGAGATCATACCCATTGCAATACCTGAAACCGGATTCTTAATTTTTACTCCCGCATCCAATAGCGCGAGGGATCCAGCACAAACTGTTGCCATCGATGATGAACCATTAGATTCAAGAATATCGGATACTATTCGGATGGTATAAGGATTGCCCTCAGTAGGCAACATTTGCTTCAATGCTCGCATGGCTAGATTACCATGACCAACTTCTCTTCTTCCAGGACCTCTGTTCGGTCTAGCTTCACCAGTAGAGAAAGAAGGGAAATTATAATGAAGAATGAATTTGTTATATCCTGAAAACATGGCACCATCAATCATTTGCTCGTCCATTTTTGAACCAAGCGTGACTGTGGTTAGTGACTGAGTTTCACCTCGAGTGAAAACCGCAGAACCATGAGCAGATGGCAAATAATCTACTTCAGACCAGATAGGTCTAACTTCATCAAGTTGACGAGAATCAAGACGCTTGCGAGTATCCAAAACACAATCTCTTACAGCGTTCTTTTCTACATCATGAAAATATTTTTTAACCAAGAAACCATTAAATCCTGCACTTTCTTCTTCGCCACAACCTTCTAGGAAAGCAGCTAAAACAGCAGAAAATTTCTCAGCTCTTAATTTCTTGTCGGCAAGTCCTTCTTTGGCTATTGCATAGCAGTCATCATAACAAGCAGAATTTATTTTGGACTGTAGGGCTTCATCTTTTGGTTCGTGATTGTAGGTACGCTTCACAGTAGAACCTACTGCTTCAGCCAACTCTACTTGAGCTGCACAATGTAATTTGATATCTTCATGTGCTCTCTTGATGGCTTCAAGCATATCAGCCTCACTTACCTCTTTGGACTCTCCTTCCACCATCATGATGTTGTCGGCAGAACCTGCAACAATCAAATCAAGATCTGCCAGAGCTAACTCGGCTGGAGATGGGCTTGTTTTAAACTCACCGTTAATTTTTATAACTCGAACCTCAGAAATTGGTCCGTTAAAAGGAACATCCGAAACTGCGATGGCAGCAGAAGCAGCTAATGCGGCAAGGGCATCTGGCATTACATTAGGATCGGCAGAAATAAGCGATATAGCTACTTGTGTATCCGCATGATAATCTTCTGGAAACAAAGGCCTTAGAGCCCTATCTACTAACCTACAGATCAGAATTTCATAATCTGAAAGTCTTCCTTCTCTTTTCAAAAATCCACCTGGGATTTTACCCGAAGAGGCGAATTTTTCTTGGTAGTCAACAGATAGTGGAAGGAAATCAACTCCTTCACTTGCTTCTTTTTTCGAAACGATGGTAGCAAGGAGCATAGCATCTCCCATTCTTACTACTACAGATCCATCAGCTTGTTTGGCTAGGCGGCCAGTTTCAATCGAAATCTCTCGCCCGTCGGACAATGAGATTATTTTGGTAATACCTTGAGGCTTCATAATTCTTGTGATTATTGTTGTGATTAGGAGCCTCTATTTTCTCAGGCGCCTAAAATAAAAAAAGGGAATCCGTTAGTGATTCCCATATTATCTTAAAATCTGGATTACTTACGTATTCCTAATTCAGCGATGATACTTCTGTATCTTGCTATTTCACCTTTGTGCAGATAGTCCAGCAATCTGCGTCTCTTACCAACTAATTTCAAAAGACCCAATCTCGTAGAGTGATCCTTTTTATTGGCTTTCAAATGCTCAGTCAGGTGGTTTATCCTGTGTGTGAAAAGAGCAATTTGTCCTTCAGAAGATCCTGTGTCGGTTTTTCCTTTTCCGTGTTTTTCAAAGAATACTTCCTTTACTTCCTTTGTTAAATACATCCTATATTTACTATTAATTATTCGCTAAAATCAAGGCGCAAATCTACGGAGCTTGTTGATCAAAAGCAATAAATCGCTTTTATCTTTTAAAAATTCTTGTTCGCATCTTATCTATCCAAATATTGTAAAAGTCAATTTCAAATAATCTGGCATCAATTCGCGCTTGTCTCAAAAAGAATAATCCAAATGGTAACAAGATGAAAATGCTTAACCACGCCGCTACAATGGGGTGCATTAAGCCTTCATTGGCCCATTTGGCACACATAATGGTAATCACGTAATAGGTAAGGAAAAAGAATATTGAAATAATAACTGGTACACCAAGTCCGCCCTTTTTAATGATGGCTCCAAGGGGTGCCCCGATCAAAAACATAATAATACATGCCACTGCCTGACTATATTTCTTCTGCTTTTCTATCACATATTTACTGACATCTCTTCTTAGACTATAGATTCTGGAATAAGTACTTCCCAAATTCACTTTGACATTCTGCGCATTGTTTTTGGCAAAAAGCAATATATCTCCTTCTCTTGATTTTTTGGAATTATATAGATGCTTCCATGTAATCGTATCCATGTTCACTATCTTTTTTTGCTCAGAACTATCCTTTTTGACAATTATGGTATCATTTAGAGACAATGATTTTGAATTCTGCATCCCCTTTATCTTAAATTCTTTAAGGATGCTGTCCTTGATTAAATTGGGTCTATGTTGTGCGACTAAATTAAACTTGGCCAACAAAAAAGCAGGAAAGATGGACGCCTTTTGCATCAATGAATCAGGTGCTTCAGGTTTGAGTAGGTCATTGTCGGTTTGCTCCGGTTTTTTCAATATTTCAATTTCCTCAATCATTTTTTTACTTCGGTCGGTAAAAGAATATTTGAAGGAAGGAGTCACATTGACTATCAAAGAATTTTTAGTTTCCTGCATGGTTCGCTTCAAAGAATCAATATCTCTGGTGAGTTCCGCCAAATTTTTCATTTGTCGATTATTCTCGAAAAGTTCTTCCTTTGTTCGTTGAAGATCGAAAGACGACAGGCTAAATACCATATCCATCCGCTTAAATTGAGATCGGAACAACTGATCTATGGGCTTCTTTTTCTCTTCTTCTTCTATATAATAGTTGCCATTGTATAATTCTAGTTTGAGATATTTATCATTATAAATAGTATACATCAAACTAGAATCGGCAATAATCACACGTTTATTCCCATCTCCTTCTGTGTGATCATAGATCAGAATATTTTTCAAAGTTTTGTTATCGCTGTATTTCTCTTTTACATAAATGCTATAATCTGGAATCTCATCATAAAATACTCCAGCTGTAATATTGAGCGCTGCTTTTTTGTGTTTGATATCATAGAGCAAGCTGTACGCCTTTAGGTTGGCTGCAGGAACCACATAATTATTAAAATTAAATGCACCATAGGCTAAAAGGATGATGAAAAAGAAGATTGGTCTTAGTGTTCGTATGAGTGAGATACCTGCACTTTTAATTGCACTTAATTCAAATTGTTCTCCCAAATTTCCAAAGGTCATCAGCGATGACACTAATACGCCTAATGGAAGAGCCACCTGAAGCATATTCAGGCTGAAATAGAAAAGCAGTTCAGAAAAAACAGCGAATCCCAGGTTTTTACCGACAAAGTCATCGAAGTATTTCAACATATACTGGATCAACAGTATAAAAGTGGCCAATCCTGTGGTGAGCAGAAAGGGGCCAATAAATGAATTGATGATGAATTTATCCAGTTTCTTCATTCAACCGCAAAGATGTTTAAAGTTGAAATGTAAACGGAAGGATTTGTAAAAAGTATTGGATTAACCCCCTACTATCTCTTTAAGATCATGAATGAGGCTCTCGTAAAGCTCTTGACACTCTTCTGCATCGATTTCAGAATAATCACTGACTCTTATAAATACTTCCTGTGTGAGTTCATTCATATCCAATTTGAACTCCACATAGGATGGATCATTGGCATCTTCTTTATCTTCAAATTCAAATTTCACCATTGAATTCACCCTGCTCGCCACAAGTTTGGCCTTGTTTTGGTCCCCATCCCATAAAAAGGTAAAGTCCTTGTCCTCATTGATATTCACATCTTCAGCGAACCATTGAGACAATCCAGATGCTGAACTGATATATGGGTAAAGCATTTTTTTAGATGCATTGATCGGATACTCTCCAACAAATAATTCCTTAGCCATGATAGACGTATTTATATATTTTGTAAAACTAAAATTCAAATCAGCAATTTGCTATGATAAAAAAGAAAACTATTTAGATTTGCACTCCTTTTCAAAAAGGCACTTCTCTGGCGAGGTAGCTCAGATGGTTAGAGCGTCGGATTCATAACCCGGAGGTCGGGGGTTCGATTCCCCCCCTCGCTACTTTTTAATAACTTTCTGTATCACATTCCAAATTACATTTTTATTTGAACTGGAAAGTATTTCTACCCAATTTCTTTTTAAGTTTTTATCAAAATGTACCCAATCCTGTAATAACTTAGTCAGCTAAACGACCACAAATACAGTGAAATCTCTCGTTATTATATGCTTTATAAGCGTATTCACAATTAATAATCTTTATTCTCAAAAATTAATCAATGCTGTTGCCCTGGAAAATGGCGCAACTATGCTTGTCATACCACCTTCTGAAACTGAAATTACCGAACGAGAGGTCTTGACTAAATATTCCGCTGGTTCGTTATTTGATCAAAGTCCTAAACCTTGGAGCTCGTCATATCCTAAATTTCCTTTGACCTTTATCATAGAGCTAGCCGAGGAATATAACATTCAACAATTGGTGTTTGACAACAGGTGCGAATTTTATCCTGGTATTGATACTAAAACCGTGAGAGTAGAATTTTCTACAGAAAGTAAGGATAGTGGTTTTCAGGTTGTGGGCGAGTATGAATTGAATGAAGAAGTGCTTAATGAAATATCCATTTCACCTAAAAAGACCCGATGGATTAAACTCATTATCCTATCCAATTATGGCCTGACCAAACGCGTACAAATGGCAGAGTTTAAAGCAATGGGAGTTCCAGGCAATCGCATGAATCAAACTGTAGATATAAGTGGGGTTTGGCACACCAATTGGCAAGACATGACAATTGAACAAAAAGGCAAAACATTTTCAGGCAATTATGTTTATACAAGTGATGGTAGAAAATATAAGGGCAAGGTGGTCAATGGTTCTATAGAACGGAATGCCATCAGCTTCACATGGGATGAGAAAAATGCCAGGGGAAACGCTAAACTCTACTTAAATCAGGAGGGAAATCAGATTTCAGGATTTTGGCACAACGGCCATATTGCTACCGATTTTAATCTTTGGACCATGCACCGTACCAAAGAAGAAAGCAAACCGATCGAATATTCCGAGCCAATTGAGCCAGAGGTCATACCAGAGGAAGTAGTGGAGGAGGTAGTAGAGGCGAATGAGAATCCAATCAAGGAAGAACCAATAATTGAGCCTACACCTCCAATAGTCACAACGGATCCAGTGATTAATCCTGCTCCAATCGTTGAAAAAACTGTAGTCCAAGGCCCTCCTAAAATTGGCAATAAAGAATTAACCGAAATCAAGGCTGGTGAAGCTATCACCATGGAAAGCATCATTTTCGCTTTGGGAACTGCCAAAGTTCAAAAAGAATCCTTTGCAGAGCTAGATATTTTGTTTGACTATTTACAAGATAATAAAGAAGCTAAAGTTAAGATAAATGGCCACACAGATATGATAGGTGACCCGGATAAAAACATCATGTTATCTCAAGCTCGAGCCAATGCTGTAAGGACATATCTCACAAAGAAAGGAGTTGCTAAAAATCGCATCAAAGCAGTAGGTATGGGGGACACGCAAACGCTTTGCCCATCGCCTTGCGAGCAAAACAGACGGGTCGATTTTGTGCTGCTTGAATAATCATTCGATCCTAATCAACCGAAAATAATCCAACATGGCTATGTTGATCTCACCATCCATGTTGGTATTCCAACCTTCCAAAACCAGATCAAGTTGGTTGATTCCACCGACCAATTTTACTTTATGAGAATTTGTAAATCCCCAATCTGACCATTCATCCGTGCCGCGTTGCGGCATGACAAGCGTTCCTATCTGCTTTTTGTTGATATAAAGGGTGCGCATCGCACAATTGTTGTCGGTATTCCAGGGGCCAGTACCATTTGAATATCGGAAATCCAAAACGTAGGTGCCCGCTTCTCTTATTTTAAATTTAATACTTACTTGGTTATTCGATTCCAATGAAGTTTCCACAAATCCTTTCCCCGAAAAATTTGAATACGACAAAATTGACTTTTTCAAATAATCTTCAAATTGAAAATTCAATATTGTAACTCCATTTAAAATCTGAATGGGCTCACTTGCAAAGGATTCAATACCTAATTCATCGACTGCAGAAACTTGATATTCTGCAAAACCGTCTTCGCTGATCTCAACATTCGTAGCATCTTGATTTCTCTGAAGATCCCCGTTTCGATAAATATTATATGCGACAGCACCATTTACGGAATCCCAACTAAGCCTACCATCATTGTATTTTGCTATTGGATTGGCTGGAGTGAAGGCGTTTTTAACCAAATTAATCCCGCTTCTCGAGAATTTATTATTGGCCATCTTGATTGTAATCTCATGACCACCTATCAAATCTGCTGGGAGAAATGCATCCTGGAGTGGCTCTCCATCCAGATTAATTTCTTTGATTTCATTCCCGTAACCTGATATATGGATATTCAATATTGCCTTTCGGTATTTAAAATTTTCCAGCGAACGATCTCCATCATAAACTTTTGGAATCACAGGTGAGAATCGAATACCATCAACCTCAAAATTCATTCCTATAAAAATCCTATGTACCATAGCAAGATTACCAGCCATACTCCAAAGCATGCGATTTGAATTGATTTCAGTACCCATGTAACCTCCATTATCGGCTACAAAATTCTCATAGTTGGTCAAAAACAATCCGCCAGATCGATAGATCGCTGCAAGTCCATGGACCAATACCTCTTCATTGCCTGTTTTGGCGGCAGCTAAATTCCAATAGGATTGCACAAATGGCCAAATACCGTTATTATGATATGGTGGAATGCCCGGGATTTGAGGATAAATGCATGTTGTGCCATAGGCGGTGACTGGAGATTTTGAAATGATGGATGCCGCTTTTGTATCATCTGCCACATCAAATAATACTGCCAATGATTCACCCAATGCCTCAAATCGGGTAGATCGACTCAAATATGATCGGCCATAAATAAATTGAGCATAATAGCCTTTGTCCCTCATCCATAGCTTTTTGTTGATTGCTTTCTTCATAGAAGCCGCCCTCTTTTCATATATGCTTCCTTTTTGACCTAGCTCTTTTGCCATTTCAGAAAGAATAACATGGGCCTGATAGTGAACGACATTGGTTCCCAAATTTTCAGAAACATAAATATCTCTGTTGTCCATCCATTTGGGATAAGTTTGTTCTCTCCAATCCAGGAAAGAGGATTCTCCCCGATACAAACCTGTTTCTGAATTTAGATTTTGAAAATCATCCTCCAAGGTATTTTTAATGATCTCATAACTTGTCTTCAACCACTCCACATCTCCTGTGGTTTTGTAAATCTCCCAAGCGGCCAGTGCCCAGGTGGTTCGGTCTGACGAAACCGGATAAGCTCCTCCAGATCCAGTATCCTGAATGATACGCTTGTTTGAGGTTACCTTTCTCATGAGACTGATCTTCGCCACTTCGGGCTCATGATATGCAAATGCCAACAAAATGCTATAACTCACATCTCTGGTCCATACTCCTCCCCATTTCGCGCCGGTGCGAAGCGTGCTATCAGGCTCAATGGCCATGATTGCCTCTTCCAGAGACATGTTGAAAAGCGCATCAACAATGGGCTGATCAGATATATAAACTGGTTTTGAAGAAACATCGGTTGAAAGTTCCCATATCTTTTCGCTATTATTTTCAGGATTGTACGGATTTAAAATGAGCTTCAATTCATAGATTCCATCTCCATCTGGATCTTTCAATGCAAGCCCATTATTATCCAGATTAGAAAAATCCCATGTAAGTGGCTCTGCACTACCAGCAAGGTAAACATCCTTAAAATCAGCCTTTGCTACACGGTTCCCATCCCAAGTTTCATAATACCCCTTTTCATCAAACTGTGCGAATACTGGAGTCATATCTACCCGAAAAGTATATTCGAAGTTGACAGGAAGTTTATCAGAAGGATCGTCTGGCACATATTCATCCCGATGACCAAATACAAAAACTTCTGATATATGATTTTCACCCACAACAATCCAATGGTCCTTACCAGATGGTAATTCATTGTCTTTTTTGTTGATGCTGAGTTTAAATTGAATGCGCCGTGAATAGCTTTCGCTTTCCTTGCTTTTGTAATTGGATTTGATTTTTGTGGTTGAAAGGACAACAGCTTCATTGTTCCCTTGTATCACCTTATCTGAGAATAAACTGTACTCTTCAGACTGGTAGAGTTTGGAAGATTTATTGATACAGCTATTCATACCCAATATCAGACCAAATAATACCGTGATTCTAAACCAATGCTTCATGCGTAGATTTGGAATTTGGTAAAATAACTTATAACCCAATAATCTTAACATTCTAATCTTTAAACTTATATCAAGATTTGCTGAGCCGAAAGATTTGCTTCATCAACACCAAATAAGGCTGTACACTACAGCTGTTCCACGATGGCTGTTCCACGACGGCTGTTCCACGACGGCTGTTCCACGACGGCTGTTCCACGACGGCTGTTCCACGACGGCTGTTCCACGACGGATCGCTGAGTATCGTTCGCTTTATATATATTTAGTGATAAGTTATTGAAGAGAACTTATCACTAAATGCTGCTACTTATCTCATCTCACACCAAACAATATCCTGGCTGTATCACGATAAATCTGTTTCCCGGAAATAAATATTTTACGGATATAGTCAATTGGAACAATCAATAATGAAAAACTAAATACAGTGCCCCACTCACCAAGTGTCAGTGGTGTAGTTCGCAATATGTCTCCACCGATGTAGGTAAAAACAACCTGCAGCACTACCACTAGAATCATGATCTGAATGAATCTACGATTCTTCGATATGTGCTGAAGTACGTTTAATCCTTCGGAACGAACATTAAAACCATTAAGTAAAATTTGGAAAATAAAGATATTGAAGAAAGCTGTTAACAACACTGCTTCATCTGGTATCCCGTTTCTCATAAACATTTCCTTGAACATCGGAGCTTTAAGAAAGAAAACAGAAAATATTGTAATGAAGAGTCCATTTACCAAAATGGCTGAAATCATATTTTTAGTAAGAATATGATCTTCCCTTTTCACAGGTGAATCTGACATGTATTCTTCTAACGCAGGTTCACCACCCAAAGCGATTGCAGCCAAGGTATCCATTATCATGTTGATCCAAAGAAGTTGAATAATAGTCAATGGAAAATCTATGCCTATAAGTGGTCCTAAGAATGTGATCGACACGGCAGCTACGTTCACGGTTAATTGGAACATAATGAACTTCCTGATGGACTTGAAAATAGTTCGCCCGTATCGAATGGCGTTACTTATTGAATTGAAGTTGTCATCCAGAATCACAATGTCTCCAGCTTCTTTGGTTACTTCCGAACCACTACCCATGGCTATCCCGACATCTGATTGTTTCAGAGCAGCAGAGTCATTCACACCATCTCCTGTCATCCCTACAACCTCGCCCATCGACTTGGAAATACGAACCATACGACTTTTATCAGTAGGTAAAGCACGGGCAATTACACGTAGGTTTGGCAAGATGAGCTTGACTTCATCATCTGACATTTGCTGCAGTTCTGATGAAACCAAAACTATCTGATCCGGGCTGTCTAGCAAATCTGCTTCCTTGGCAATTGCTGCTGCAGTTCCTTTTCTATCTCCAGTAATCATGACTACTTGTACACCTGCGTCTTTTACCATTTTCACAGATGACTTGGTGGTGTCACGGATCGAGTCCTGCAATCCTACCACACCTATAAGAATCATTTTATCTGGCAACTCCTCATCAGACTTGATAGATTCTCCTGAAATGGCCAAAGCCATAAGTCTGATTCCTGCATCGGCAAGTCCGTCCATGTAGTTAATAAGAGATTCTTTATCTCCCATTTTAACAGCCTTGCCATTTACATCAAGACAATCTGTAATTTTTTCCATTACGATTTCGGGAGCTCCCTTGATCAATATGACCTTATCCTTATTCAAGGCTGGCATTACCGCTTTCAATTGAAGGTGGGTGGCTGAAAACTTACGTGTGCTATTGAAATGTATTTTGTGAATGATTTCCGCCTCATCTACCAAAGTATTATCTTCAGTGGGATCCACATAACCTAACAATGCTCTTTCTGAAAAATTTCCTCCAGTTACTTCACCTTCTTTGGTACGGTGGCTGGCTGAGTTACCAGATATGGTATGCCGCACATATTCCCGTATAGCATCCGGAATTTCTTTATAACTTTCATATTTGTCTATAGCCCCAGTTATGAAATACCTTGGCTCCATCACTCCCTTCGTAAGGGTTCCAGTTTTGTCAGAAAAAAGGATACTCAAACTTCCTGCAGTTTCAATTCCTAGCAGTTTCCTAACCAATACTTTTTCACGAAGCATTTTCTGCATATTGAGAGAAAGCACAATGGCTATCATCAATGGTAACCCTTCAGGCACAGCTGCCACAACAATGATGATGGCTAATACGAGTGCGTGGACCAAATCATTTACAACTACTTCCCAATTGTTGAAATATTCGGCGATTCTAATTCCATCAAATCCGTTGAGAATCACGGACTTTTGAAACATAAAAACAACTGCGATCAAAATAGCTGCGATATATCCAAATTTCGCAATTAAATCAGCTAATCCTTTCAGCTTTAGCTGTAGTGGTGACAATCGCTCATCTGTTATGGATAATTCCTTTGAAAGTTTGCCATAAAATGTCTTGTCACCCACGACATCCACGCGCATTACGGCCTCACCATCTTCCACCACAGTTCCTCTCATCAAACTATAGGAATTGGCAAGGTCCGAAGTATCCACTTCTATACCTTCTTCATATTTTGTTTTGGAAATTGGCTCAGTCTCCCCTGTCAATGACGCCTGATTTACTTTGATATCCCCTTCGATAATAAATCCATCGGCAGGAACTTTGTCACCTGATTGAAGTAAAACATAGTCACCTTTTACAATTAGGTTGACTGATATGTCCACTATATCGCCATCACGATAAACTTTACTTTTTATCTGAGAAGCCTCTTCCTGCAACTCTTGAAATGAAGATTCATTTTTATATTCAGAAAATGTGGAAACACCGGTAGCCAGCAAAACAGCAAATCCAATGGCCACTGCCTCGTACCACTCCGTCAAATGAAAAAACGAAAGCGCCAAAATGACAACTAAAGCAACTAAAAGGATAACAATAATCGGACTTTTGAATTGGTCAGCCAGCTTTTTCCAAAAACCTTCTACAACAACTGGACTTAATTCATTTGTTCCATGCTGTGCACGTGAGGATACTACCTCATCATTACTTAAACCTTGGTATTTCATGTTAGACGGTAATAGGTTGAATTAGAATAATATACTAAAGAGATTGAAATCAACTAACTCTTAATTTTAGTAAAAATATCTAATTTCCTTCAAATGCAGGTATTTTTAAATAGTATCGCATTGGCGTAGAGGATTTAAAATATAATCTTTCAATCCATTCAGATAAACTGCACTTTCCAAATTCTATTTTGATATTTCATCGGAAACAAAAACAGGAATGAATCATTCAATTAAGGTGATCAATCTTAATATATCATCTGAATATTGAGGGATGGGGCCATGCGATGACGCCACAAACCCTCCAACTTTATTTGCGATTTGAGCTGCTTTTATAGGGTCTTCTGTATTGGCATAAACACAGGCAAACGCCGCACTGAATGAATCCCCTGCTCCTACAGTATCAACAACGGTTATCAGCTCAGTTGGAATGATCACGAGTTTCTTGTTTGAATATATCAAACAGCCGTCTTTGCCTGCTGTAATGATGATCGTATTGATTTTCGGATATTGTTGACAGATAAATTGACTGAAAGTTTCAAAATCCTGCACTTTCCCAAAAAGCATTTCGCTCAAAGTCTCAACCTCATCATCATTTACCTTCAATAAAGTACACCAAGCCAGAGAGTTTTCTATTATTGATTTGGAATAGGCGTCTTTTCTTAGGTTGACGTCATAAAATATATTCTCAAATTGATGGTTGCTGAGAATATCATAAAGGGCCTTATTTGAATCCGGACTTCTTTGAATCAAAGAACCAAAATAAAAAGTATCATAACTTTCAATTTTGCTTTGATCTATATCCTCTGATTGAATGTAATCAAATGCTACATCGGGTGTAATGACATATTGTGGCTGACCATTGATGAGGGTGACTGGGACAAATCCCGTTCGTTTTTCTGCTCTTTGAATAAGCGATGTGTCCACTCCAAGATTGATCACTAAACTCAGTGCTTTATCACCAAGTTCATCATTGCCCAAACACGAGATTATTGCCGACTCATGTCCGCATTGATTTACATGGGCAGCAAAGTTGAGTGGGGCTCCTCCCAAATGTGGGTCACCTTCAATAATGTCCCATAATATTTCGCCAAATACCAAAGTCTTCATAAAGGCAAGTTTATCAAACTTTTTTAAATGAACTTGAACAGAAAAATACTTCTTTTAAAATCGTGGATATCATGAACCCAAGAAATCCATTCTTCATTTTCAATCATGTGCTCATAATAAACAGGTATGATCTGAAATCAAATGCTCACTAATAAATTAATACCGTGAATTTCTAGATATAGAATCGGCCCTTGTCTAGGTAATTCATGGTTCGAATTACTTATTATTGCATTTTACCAACCTATGACAAATCAGAGCAAAAATCCGCTTAGCCTGATATTCTATCGCTTAAAAACCCTAGATGCATTAAAGGCCTTTTTGGAACACAGGTATTTTCAAAATACGATACTCGGCTTGATTATTCTGAATGCCATCACCATTGGCATGGAAACGTCACCTGAGATCCTTGAGATTTTTGGCGAGGGCTTACATCAACTCGATAAATTCATATTGATCATATTTACAATCGAGATTTCTCTGAAAGTGGTCGCCTACAGGCACAGATTTTTTATGAATGCCTGGAATGTTTTTGATTTTTTGATAGTCGCAATTGCCCTGGTTCCGGCTGCAGGTCCTCTGCACATTCTTAGGACCTTAAGGATTTTACGGACAGCCCGTTTGATCAAAAATGTCCCTAGATTAAAGATGATCATGGAGTCCCTGATCAAATCCATACCAAGTATTGGCTGGATTGCCGTTCTTCTTTTTATCATTTTTTACATTTTCGCTGTAATCGGAACGGATCTCTATCAAGCCAAATTTCCAGAGTATTTTGGTGATATGGGCACAACATTTTTCACCTTATTTCAAGTAATGACACTGGAAAGTTGGTCGTCAGGTATAGCCCGGCCGATGATGGAACAAGTCCCAATGGCCTATGTGTTTTTTGTCCCGTTCATTCTATTGGCTACCTACACGACATTGAATGTGTTCATTGCCATAGTAGTAAACACGATGAATGAAATCAACAGAGCTGAAATGAAGGAAGAGGAAGAAAGGGTGAAAGATTTTATGCATACTGAACATCAGGAAATGCTCGACTACCTCTCTTCCATCAGCAATAAAATCTCTGATCTTGAGAAAAAGATAGATCAGAAGGATAAAAGCTAGTACTCCGGTATTTCAGGATTTTCATCAACCAATTCTCCATTTTCATATATGTAAGCAATAGAAATATTGCCCTCCTCATCATACCATTTAGCCAAACCGTTCATTTGTCCATTTTCCCAAAGCACTTCCTCCAGCAATTTTCCATTGCTGTAATATTTCTTCACTACGCCTTCCAGATTGCCTTTAACATACGTCTTTTCTTCAGTCACATTTCGTCTGTTATAAACTTTGAGTTCACCATCGAGCAAGCCGTTGGAATAGTTTTCCTTTTTGGTAATTGATCCATTCTGATCCACCAATATCGAAACACCGTGCTTTTTACCTTTTAAATAGGAGGTCAATGATGTTACCGGTCCTCTGACATCATAGGTCACCCAAGTACCGTGCATTTTACCTTCAAGCAAATCCCCTTCTCTGGTCACTACTGAACCCGTGAAAACTTGGGCTCGAACCATGCCGGGCATGTCTTCATATGCTGTCAAAACCGCACCTTCGGGAGCGTCCTCGGCCTGAATTACAATTGCGCCATTTTGACTTCCACAACCGATGATTAATGAACTAATCAAACTAACTAATGTTAAAAATCTCATCTTTCTCATTCTGATTAATTTATTTTTAAGACTTAAAATTATACATCGAAACCAAATTGAAGAAATTAAATGCGATTGAATAAATCCTTTTTTTTATACGGAACCTTGATGGGCTTATTATTGCTCCTTTTACAGGCCGTAAAATACAAAATAATGATTCGTGAAATGGAGATTGAAATTTTCGCTCTGATCATTTCGATTGTATTTATTTCCATCGGCATTTGGTTAGGAATGGTGATAAATAAAAAAAAGAATTTGAAATCATTCATCCCCGGATCATCCGCCAATATTCTCCTAAGCAAACGGGAAATTGATGTATTGATGTTGATAGCTGAAGGAAATTCCAATCAGGAAATTGCAGATCAACTTTTTGTATCTTTAAACACTATTAAAACCCACATCGCAAACATCTTTATAAAACTCAATGTCAAGCGACGAACACAGGCCATTCAAAAAGCACAGGAATTAAAAATCATATCAATAAAAGAAAAGCAAGATCAGGTAAAATCACCCAAAAGTATGACTTAAAAATCTGCCTGAATGCCTTCATTTGTTATAAATATCGAAATACGAGCCAGAGAAAAACGGCACTGATCTACGGGATTGGTGCAAGCGCAATTATGATCATCGGATGGATGATCAGTAATATTTTATTCATAGATGAGAATGGGAAATGGGATTTTGGCAAATCCGAAATCGCAGGATTTATAGCTATGATTTTATCCCTATCAACCATCATCATTGCGGTGAAGCAGTATCGGGATAATGAAAAAGGTGGTTACATCTCTTTTAAGGAAGCCTTTCTGTCTGGTTTCTATATTGTTCTTGTGGCTTCTACTATTTATGTGGTTGGATGGATGATTTATTACCCCTCTATCGCACAAGAGTTTAATGAACAATATATAGCCCAACAATTGGAAAAATATGCCGCTGACGGTTTGAGCGCTGAAGAAATGGCAACTGCGACTACAGACCTAAGCCGACAAATGGAGATGTACAAGGATCCAATGATCAGGATTGGCTTCACCTTTTTGGAGATCTTTCCAATTGGATTGGTGTTTGCCTTAGTTGCTGGCCTGATTTGGAGAAAGAGCACAAAAAAAGGAGGTGGTTAAACGGCCACCCCACTCAATTCTTTTTTAAATGCCTCAAGGAAAATATCGGCATGATATTTCTTTAATCCCAAACTTGGTAGCAGTCGAATGGTGTTCTTGTTGGATGAAGAACCTGTGAAAATCTTATGGTCAAAAAGTAGTTTATTTCTTAGTTCGGTCGTGTTGTACGTCATCTCGATTCCAATCATCAAACCTCTACCGCGAACTTCTTTAATGCCTTCCATGGAGGATAATTCATCTATTAGATAGCTTCCGACCTTTGCAGCATTTTCTATCAGATCTTCACTTTCTATAACTTCAGCCACAGCCAATGCAGCTGCACAAGCCAGGTGATTGCCACCAAAAGTGGTTCCCAACATTCCGAACTTCGACTCAAATTTCGGCGAAATTAAAATGGCTCCAATCGGAAATCCATTGCCCATGCCTTTGGCCAAGGTGTAGATATCTGCTTCAACATTGTAATAATCATGTGCAAAAAACTTCCCACTGCGTCCGTAACCACATTGGATGGCATCAGCAATAAAAATAGTTTCGTGCCGATCACATAGGTTTCTAATCTTATCCATGAAAGATTGAGTAGGTAAATTGATACCACCAATTCCCTGAATACCTTCTATAATCACAGCAGTAACTTCATTGGTTTGAAATGCCAGCTCCAAAGCCTGTTCATCATTGAAAGGCAATATCAATGCGTTTTCCGTTTCATTGACAGGAGCTATTATGCTCTTATTATCTGTGATGGCCACTGCCAGAGAGGTTCTGCCATGAAATCCATTGGTAAATGAAATGATCTTCTTTTTGCCTGTATGAAATGATGCCAGCTTCAGCGCATTTTCGTTGGCCTCAGCACCCGAATTACATAAGAACAATTCGTAGTTTTCTTTGCCAGAAAGTTGACCCACCTTTTTGGCCAACTGTTCCTGCAGGGGGTTTTGAACGGAATTCGAGTAAAATCCAATTTTATGTAACTGCTCGGTAATCCTGGTGACATAATGTGGATGTGTATGCCCTATGGAAATAACCGCATGACCGCCATATAGATCAAGATATTTGGTACCAGCTTTGTCAAAAACATAATTTCCCTCACCGTGAGTTATTTCGATTGGAAAAAGTGGATAAACGTCAAACAGTTTCATTCTCAATAAATAAAATTCAATAAATTTTTCAGTTTCGGATTTGTCCCGTGCCGGTTACTACCCATTTGTAACTGGTCAATTCCCTCAATCCCATTGGCCCTCGTGCATGTAGTTTTTGGGTACTGATGCCAATCTCGGCTCCCAATCCAAATTCTCCACCATCAGAAAATGCTGTTGAGGCATTTGAATAAACACACGCCGCATCGACATGTTTAAGGAAATAATTTGAGGTGGCTTGATTTTCAGAAATGATAGCCTCACTGTGTTTAGAACTATATTTTTCAATATGATCCAATGCTTCATTAAGGGATGCTACTGTCTTTATTGACATTTTATATGACAACCATTCTATTCCAAAATCTTCGGCTTTAGCCAAATGCAATAACGATGAATCATACTTGCCTATAAGTGAATCAAAAGATTTTTGATCTGCACGAATCTCTACCTGATGACTGGCATCCATTCCGCTCACTATCTCTGCGAGATCCGACATTCTGGATTCATGTATAATCAGGCAATCCAATGCATTGCAAACACTCACTCTTCTGCATTTCGCATTTTGAACGATGGCTTTGGCTTTCGCCAAATCTGCATCTTCATCTACATAGGTATGTACGATTCCTGCGCCTGTCTCAATAACAGGAATTCTGGAGTTTTGTCTCACGAAATTGATCAGAGTCTGACTCCCACGAGGAATCACACAATCGATAAATGAATCCGCTCCGAGAATATACTGTAGGGCTTCACGCTCAGATGGTGCCAAATACAAAATATCCTGCAAATCATCCTCAGCGAGCACCTCATGGATGATTTTTACTATCGCTTGATTGGAATCGTGTGCATCGCGGCTACCTTTGAGCACACACGCGTTTCCAGATTTCAGACACAATGCAAATACATCAAACGTTACATTTGGTCTGGATTCATATACGATTCCAACCACACCGATAGGTACGGTGATTCGCTCCAGTTTCAATCCATTTGGGCGCACGGTTTCGTCCAACACTGTGCCCAGTGGAAAGGGCAAATCTGCGACACGACGCATGTCGCTTGCGATCGACTTTAACCGATCCATATTTAGCATTAGGCGATCGTATTTTGGATTATCAGCATCCATTCTAGAAAGATCCAATGCATTTGCTTTCAAAATTTTATCCGTCTGCCGTAAACTCAGATTAGCTACTTCGTTAAGAATTTCTCTGATTTTATGATCTGTAAGAGATATAAGCTTGCTACTGGCAGCTCTTGTTTTTTCCAGATTGGTAAGGATGTTCGCTTCCAAAAGTGACATCATGACGTTTTGATTTCTTCATTCACCAAAAAACGCGTCCCTATGTCCTTGCCGCTCATAATATCCAAAATCACATTTTCATGCTTGCCATTGGCAATATATGTTTCAATGCCATTGGAAGCTGATAACATAGCAATATGAAATTTGGATTGCATGCCTCCTCGGCCTTGATTTGATTTATCTTTTGAAATATGGACTTTGAGTGAATCGTCATTTGGATGGACTACTGATATTAACTCCGATCCTTCGGTTCCAGGTAAACCTGTAAACAAACCATCAATATTACTCAGAATGATGAGCTTTTCTGCCCCTACTAATTGCGCCGTAAGACCAGCCAATTCGTCATTATCTGTAAACATCAATTCCGTCAAGGAAACCACATCATTTTCATTGACAATCGGAACGATATTTTGACTGAGCAGACCTTCAAAACAATTGATCATATTTTGATAATGATCACCTGGTGCAAAATCTTCTTTGGTTGTCAATACCTGAGCACAAATAATATCGTATTCACGAAAAAGCTCGTAATATCGCTTCATCAATGACGCCTGACCTACTGATGACAGTACCTGACGTCTGATGGCCTCATCTTTTATTTCGCAATTTGGCAGAATACTTTTGCCAGCGCCCACTGCGCCTGAAGAAACTAGAATGGGATTCCAACCCTTTTCAATCAACCGCACCAACTGTACTGCGACTTGTCTGAATATTGGTTTATCCAAAGTTCCGTCTGCCTTTGTGAGCACATTGGTGCCCACTTTTACCACAATGCGATTTCTATTTTCCATGAGTGGCAAAATTAATCATATTTGGATTTCATTTATGGGTAAATCCAAATATGATATAGTCTTTTTTAAATTATTAAGAATTTAAGATATTGATATGAATCATTGGCGATAAATAATTTTGCGGATGCAAGATTCATTACATAATTCTTGACAATTATCCCATCTTCTCTACCAACTCTTCCCATTTGGTATTGGCTTTTTCAAGTTCCGATTTTTTGCTCTGATACTTATTATTGAGCTTATCCATTTTTTGAGGATCGCTGAAATTATCTGGATCAGCTAGCTTTTGCTCATAGGAGGCTATTTCCTCTTCCAGTTTTTCAATAGTTAATTCCGCCAGCTCAATTTGTTTCTTCAGCTCCTTGTCAGGTTCCTGTGTTTTAGGTTTGGGATTATCCTTTTTTTCTTTCGCAGGTGCCGTATTTATTGATTGCTGGCCCAATTTTTTCTCTTGCTCGCGCTTGTACCACCTATCCCACTCCACATAAGTTCCTGGATATACTTTGAGTTTGTTGTCTTCTATCCACCAAATCTTGTTGGCCGTTTTCGATACAAAATCTCTATCGTGAGAAACGACTAGAAAGGTGCCTTCATATTGCTGTAAGGCCTGCTCCAAAATACTCACTGACAGGATGTCCAGGTGGTTGGTGGGCTCATCAAGCAAAAGGAAATTGGCTTCTGAAATCAATGTTTTGGCAAGAGCGACACGAGATTTTTCACCTCCTGAAAGGACTTTTATTTTCTTGAAAACCTCATCATCACTGAAAAGAAAACAGCCTAATATGCCGCGCAGTTCCATATCTGTTTTTCCACTACCTGCCTGCTTCAGCTCTTCAAGTATTTCATTATTGACACCCAAAGATTCCAGCTGATGCTGCGCATAAAATGCACTGATCACATTGTGACCTGTCTCCACCTTGCCTGTGTGTCTCTCTGTTCCCGCGATTATTCTCAATAAAGTCGACTTACCTTTACCATTGGCTCCAACAAGTGCTATTTTATCACCACGTTCTATAAGACCCTCCGCATGTTTCAGAATGTCCAAATCGCCGTATGACTTGGATATATCATGAATCGTTTTGACGTGACGACCTGATTTGATCTTAAAATTAAATTTAAAGTTGACCTGCTGGTTATCATCAACAACTGCCTCAATCCGATCCATTTTGTCCAGTGCCTTCATTCTGGATTGCGCTTGTTTGGCCTTTGACGCTTTGGCTTTAAAGCGTTCTACAAAGCGTTCGGCTTGTTTGATCTTTTGCTGTTGATTTTCAAATGCGCTTTGCTGAATCTCATTTCTTAGCTCCTTTTCAGATTCATATTTATCGTAATTTCCGGTATAAGAATGAAGTTGAGAACTGTAAACTTCCACTATTTTGCTAACGGTATTGTTTAGAAATGTTCTATCGTGAGATACTACGATGATTGCACCTTCGTATGATTGAAGATAGTTTTCTATCCATTGGATAGAGGGTAAATCCAAGTGGTTGGTAGGTTCATCGAGCATCAAAAGTGATGGTTTTTCCAAAAGCAACTTGGCAAGCATCACACGCATTCTCCATCCTCCGGAAAACTCCCGAAGTGGGCGTTTCAAATCTTTTGTGGTAAATCCAATTCCCTCTAAGATGGCCTCTGCCCTGGCTTGCAAGGCATAACCATCGTTGGTTTCAAATCTTTCCTGCAGCTTGGCTAGCTTATCAATGAGACTGTCCTCGTAATGAGTCTCCATCTTTTTTAAAATTTCATCTATCTGATGTTGCAGCTTCAAAGTTTCGCCGAATGCCTGCATGGCCACCTCCAAAATAGAATCGTCCGATTGATAAGATAGTAAATCCTGATTCAGAAAACCAATGGTAGTCTCCTTACTTTTGTTGATTTCACCACTGTTCGGCTGCATATCTCCATCCAACATTTTGAGCAAGGTGGATTTTCCAGTACCATTCAATCCGATCAGTCCAATCCTGTCTTTCGGGGAAATAAAGAGAGATGCTTCGTCATAAAGCGCCCTGTCTCCAATGAAATATGAAAGATTGTTGATACTGATCATATAAGCTTGTTCTTTTACGGTCTGAAAATGAGGGCAAAAGTAAGGAACTTGAACACGAATAAGTAATCGAAGTAATCTTCTTTAGGACATTTTGTAACTTAGGTAGTTATAAGAATTAAAAAATCATGGAATGAGCACAAACTTAGAATCTCTCGACACACCTTCCGAGGGATCATTAAATTTATTGCGAATTACATGTATGCGTACAAAAGACCAACACTATATATGAAACTGAAAATCCGAATTTTCCCATTTTTACTCCTTTTATTATGTTTTTCATGCAATTCGGAAAGCAAATCAAATGGCGCACCCGTTGATAATAGCCCTGAAGCTTTGATTTCAAAAGACGGACTACAACTGGACAAACTTAAACTCCCGGAAGGTTTTAAAATAGATGTCTATGCACGGGTAAAAAATGCGCGATCAATGGCGTTGGGATCTGATGGAACCCTTTTTATTGGAACCAGAGGTGATGATAAGGTTTACGCCGTGCGGGATTCCGATAATGATTTCAAAGCGGATGAAATCTTTACGCTCGCTACAGAGCTGAGGAATCCGAATGGTGTGGCTTTTAAAGATGGTGCCCTGTACGTGGCAGAGATCAGTAAGCTTTGGAAATATGAAAATATCGAAAGCACTTTGAATAATCCATACGGAAAATTGATCTACGATGATTATCCGACAGATGGACATCATGGTTGGAAATACATTGCTTTTGGTCCTGATGGCAAACTATACATTCCTGTAGGCGCACCTTGTAATCTTTGTGAAAGCAAAAACGAAATGTACGCGTCCATTACTCGAATGAATCCTGATGGAACTGGTCGGGAAATTTATGCCAAAGGAATAAGAAATACCGTAGGTTTCACTTGGCATCCGGAAACGGGACAGATGTACTTTACCGACAATGGCCGTGATATGTTGGGTGATGATGTGCCGCCTTGTGAGCTCAACAGAATTACTGAAAAAGGCCAACACTTCGGTTATCCGTATTGTCATGGTGGTACGATCAAGGATCCGGAATTTGGTGATAAATTTCCTTGCTCGGATTTCGTGAAACCTGTGCAAAACCTAGGGCCACACGTTGCTCCCTTGGGGATGAAATTCTACACTGGAAATATGTTTCCAGAAAAATACAAAAACAAAATCCTGATCGCCGAGCACGGATCATGGAACCGATCAGAAAAAATTGGATACAGGATTACCATGGTGACAGAAGAAAATGGCGTTGGTAAAAAATACGAACCATTCATTACCGGCTGGCTCGATGAAAAAGAACAAACTTCATGGGGGCGACCGGTGGATGTTTTAATCCTGCCTGATGGCTCCATGCTCATTTCCGATGATCAGAGTGGAACGATTTATCGGGTGAGTTATAATGGATAATTATTTTTAGGCGCTTTTTAAGGAAGCTTCGAGGTTAAAGCTCTCATACAAATAACATCACTTTTATGAGGAAAATAAGTGCTTAAAGTGCGATCCAGTAATCAATAAATATCTTCGTCTACGCCACAGTACAATTACTGCAATTGTAAGGGTGATATCACAAACTATCTGAAAATTATCAAATTTTCAGATCACAAAACCATCAATTACCAAATTATCCACTTTCAACTTTCAATTCTCCTCTTTCAATTGTTCAGACAGTTTTGCTAAATATTTTTTTACGATCAACATTAGAACGCATCATCCTTACATCAAAAGGCATACAAATATTTCGGATAAAGGGCTTTCCTTTTTCTTCTACACGAATGCCATAATCGTCCATGGTAATGAGCCCATCTTCCTTTAATGACTCCAACATTTCAAAATCTAAATCCAAACCAAAGGACATCAGCTCTTCTTGGGTCCAACTGGCCTGGTACCGGCAAATGAGATCAAGGATTTTTTTTCTTATCGTCAAATCCTGCTTGGTGAGATGGTGGCCTTTGAAAACGGGGAACTGATTGTTTTCGATCAATTCATAATAGGTTTCCACCTTTTTGACATTTTGCGCAAAGGATGTCCAGCTATCACTGATGGCACTTACTCCCAAACCGATCACCATATTCGTATGCTGCGTGCTGTAACCCATAAAATTTCGATGCAGCGTGCCATTTTTGTGAGCTTCCAGCATGGCATCACCTTCCAGTGCAAAATGATCCATACCCACATCAGCGTATCCATTTTCCAATAGGCGCTTTTTTCCTGCTTCATAGAGCGATCGCTTAGTATCGTCATTGGGCAAATGCTGTTCAAAAGACATTTGAGCTGGTTTGAGGTGTGGCACGTGCGCATAGCTGTAAAAGGCGATCCTGTCAGGCTTCAACTCCATGGTGCTAACGATCGTGGCATTGATGGTCTCATTATTTTGACCCGGCAAACCATAGATTAAGTCAAAATTCACTGATTCATAACCTATTTTTCTGGCCTCCTCAGTCACTCTTTTTACATTTTCAAAAGGTTGAATGCGATTGATGAGTTTTTGAACATTTGGGTCGAAATCCTGAATACCAAAACTTACTCTTCGGAAACCTAGGTCATAAAGTGTTTGTAAGTGAGCATGGGTTGTATTGTTGGGATGACCTTCAAATGCAAATTCGGGTTTTGAAGATTGGGTGGTTTTTTCTAAAATGCCATCGATCAATTTTTTAAGATTTTCAGGAGAAAAGAATGTGGGCGTTCCTCCCCCCAGATGTAATTCTTTGATAACTGGTTTTGAAGGAAAAATGGCGAGATACATTTTCCACTCTTTGAGAATCGCAGCAATGTATTCTTGTTCTACATTGTGATTTTTGGTGATGCGGGTGTTGCATCCACAATACGTACAGAGGCTTTCACAAAAAGGGAGATGTAAATAAAGACTGATTTCTTTTCCACTCACCCAAAAAGTATTGATGACGGATTCTTTCCAATCCTTCATATTGAATTTCTCGGAATCCCAATACGGCACTGTTGGGTAGCTGGTATATCGAGGACCCGGCACATTATATTTATCAATCAGGTTACTATCCATCTTACAAAAATTGGATGAATAGGCGCCTTCGCTTATGATTAAATCACTTTCACCTACTGAGAAAAATCAGCCCGCTCAGAATTGACAGCTGTCTAATTGCTCTTTTTGTAAAATATTCGCCATTGCAAACTCCATGTTTCTCCTCCATCCTGACTGGATTCCCAGTCCCAAGTCATGGCATCATTTTGAATGTCATAAAATACCATCCGCTGCAGAATCTGCTTGCTGGCACGTTCGGTTACTAGTGTTTTGAAGATTCGCTTATCTCCATCAAACTCGCCAGTAAAATCAAAATATCCACCCTGATTATCCGTCCAAGCTTGTTTCCACCGATTGAACCTAGGTTGAAAAACGGACATACTCATCCCTTTAAATCCTTCACTTTGACCTTTGATTATTCTAAAATTCTCAACGATGACTTTTTCGTCAAGCGACTTTGTGATGGTATTTGTCCCTAGCTGCTCCATACCATTCCCTTCATCCCATGAGGCTGTCCAATCGCCTACCCAAAAATCAAAATAGCTTGCTGAGTCGAGGTTATTGAGACTTTGAGAAAGGGTAGTCAGGGAATAAACAAATAGAAAAAGTATTATTGATAATTTTTTCATGGGATTGATTTTGGATTAAAAACCATCAAAAATAGATTTCCCATAAATTTACTTTTAATGCCCGCCTAAGTTTGTGTCCTCACAAACTTCAATGGACAGGTTGAGTCTCGTGAAGACACGAGCCACGGCGGAGGAGTCTCGTGGAGACGCAAGCCACCGCTGATATTGGATAATTAACCATCAAAAATAGATTTACCCATAAATTTATTTTTAAATGCCATTACCTTCGCTGCATGATTGAGAGGCCTGAGTTCGACGATATATATATGGAATTGGCAGTGAATCTTGCGAAAAGAAGTCACTGTATCAAGCGCCATGTAGGTGCCGTACTTACCAAAGACACCAGAATCATATCTATCGGATACAATGGGCCACCTGCAGGCACTCATAATTGTGATAAGGAATTTCCAGACGAGGGATGTCCCCGCGATTCGAAAGGAGGCTGTTCACTTGCGATACATGCCGAACAAAATGCCATTCTTTATGCTGTTAAAAACAAAACAGAAGTTACAGGTGCTACCCTGTACGTGACACTTTCACCTTGTTTGTCCTGTGCTAGGATCATCTACAGTGTGGGCATCAAACATGTGATTTTTTTAAAATCATATGCCGAATACAAAGGCATTGCAAACGATGAAGGTGTGGATTTTCTTCGAAAATTTGGAGTGACTGTGGCCAAGTATGAAGGTCAAATAGAGAGTGCGACAGGTTTGGTTTAAAAACCTCCCTCCTCTTGAAACGATCCGCTACCATCCCTTTCTGGTCGCTGTTTTTTCTGATTTAGCCGATAAGTAAACGTAACTTGAGCCAAAGGCCCACGTCTCCAACGCCAGCTACCTTTTTCATAAAAATTCTCAATATCCGTTTGAAAACGATATTTTCTGGAATTTAAAAGATCCGTGACACCAAGTGAAAGAGTGCCATCATTCCCAAACACGTCTCTGCTGATTCCAAGATCAATGGAAGACATGGAGTAGGACTTACCCTGCGACCTTTTTTGTGGAGCACGATAACTCACGTTTATTTGGGCATCAACTTTTTTCCCGATTTTGATATTGTTACTCAATCTGGTATTAAAACTCATTGCGGAAACATTCAGACTTAAGGTATCTCCTACTGATCCAACTGTCCGATCTCTGAAAAAATTAAGATTAGCATTGATTCTGTACCAGCTGGTGAATTCGTGAGAAATATTAGATTCCAAACCAAATTGATGACTAATTCCCGTATTGTATGGCTGCATGATGCGCTGACCTGATTCATTGGGCTCCAAAGTAATGCGCTGAATCAGATCCTGTGTATAGCGATAATACGCCCCATAATAAATCGATGATTTTTCAAAATTTTGTAAAAATCCTATTTCATAAGAATCTGTAAATTCTGGTTGCAACGTTGGGTTTCCAATTCTGAAGTTTCTATTATCAGAAAATGAACTGAATGGATTTAAGTCTCTAAATCTAGGTCGGTTAATGCGGCGGCTATAACTCAGCTGCAGTTGTGAAATATCGGAAAATTTATACGTGAGAAATGCGCTTGGGAAAAAATTGATATAGTTCCAATTGCGTTTGATGGTGTCTTCCTTTTGTTCTGAATTGATATCTGTCAATTCAGACCTCATGCCCAACTGCCAGGAAATCTTTGGCCCGCTATTGCTGGCAATGGCATATAAGGCATGCACTTTTTCAGTGTATGCAAAATCAGTGCTGAATGCCGAGAGTGGGACATATTCGGCTTCAGGACTTTCCTTTTGACTCACGTCATAGATGTTTTTCACAAATCGGTTGGTGCTTCTGAATCCTGCTTCAATTTTTCCTTCTTGCCCCAAAGGACGCACATAATCAGCTTGCAACATCAGTCGGTTTTCGCCTTCGTCATTTTTTACTTTTTGGAAAAGCTCCGGCACTGTGGAATCAATAGTGGCTCCCTGATATTGAACAATGTTGGATTTTTCTATTTCATTGTTATTCTGATACTGTATATCTGCAGTGAGTTTATGTTCGTCACTTGATAATTTTTTGGTGAAATTGAACGAGTATTCCAGATTTTTGTCGCCCTCCGTTTCACTATCATCTCTTTCAGTATATGCTAAAAAATCCTGATTGAAATTATAATCACGATAATCCAATATCGTTTTGTTCGACTCATCAGAATATCGATATAGGAATGCAGCTGTTAGGGTCGTACTTTCGTTAATGAAAAAATCGGATCCAAACCGGATATTATTGCTGATGCCTGAGCGATTATGATTCCTTCTATATCTGGTGATATAATCTGTAACCCCAGTGATTTCTGACGGAGTATCCAAATGATATTCCTGATAGGAACTTCCTCCTCCTGGTTGATCTCTGTAATTCAATCCATAATTGATGAATAAATTGACCCATTCTCTCCTAAAATTCATATTTATGGAAGCACCATGATTCTGTGGCAATCCCGTATTAACCTGAAAACTACCGTTTACGCCTTTTTTACTGTCCTTCTTAAGGATGATGTTAATTATTCCCCCCATTCCTTCAGCATCATAGCGGGCAGACGGATTGGTCATGATCTCGACGCTCTCAATAAGATTGCCCTGTAGCTGTCTCAGAGCGTCTGTCGAGGAAAGCCCCACTAAACCAGAAGGTTTTCCATCGATCAGAACC
>JBLICU010000011.1:0-60224 GCA_047632435.1 Cyclobacteriaceae bacterium | reverse complement strand
CTTTGTTTTCTTCTTTCACAGCTATTCGTGCCAAATGTAAAACAGCAAAATGATAATAACCCATCTCTGTTGCATCCGCAGCTTCACCATATTCCATGGAAAGTTGGAAATAGGATTTGGCCTGCACTATATCTTGCTTCATTTCATACATGTGTCCAAGGAAGAAAGAAGCGTACCGGCCTGAGTTGTATTCATAGCCTGTTTGTAGACTGTCTATCCTGTTGAGGATGGACCTACAGACAGGAATGGCTTTCGCATATTTCCCGCTCTGATAAAGCAGTCGTGCATAAAACCGATGAAAATAAGCATTTCCCGGGAATGTCTGATTGAGATATTCCGCCACCTGAAGGGAGGTACCCAAATCGTTTTCCTCGAAATAGGAAATGCGCATCAGGTAATATTGGGCCTCTGTTCGGGTGTAAAAGGCGTTTCTAGCAACGGTTTTTAGCTGTTCGATTCCCAATTTTTTATCCCCATCTGGGAACATGAGCATGATTGGTTTGAGCATGGGATAATTTTCCGGAACCCACTCGGCGTAGTAGTTAAACAAGGCGTCACCAAAGAGCAGCTCCGGACTCAGGTCGTCACGTCCACGGCATTCTTCAAGATATTTCAGTGCATTTCTGCCAGCGAAGGCCGCTTTGCTGTATTCTTTACGGTCCGAATACAACCGACCTACAAAGGCATATGTGGCCGCCAGGAAAAAGGCTCCTTCCACCTTATTGTATTTTTTATAAAGCCTTTCAGCCAATACCCTGGACGTATCCATGTATGCCAAAAAAGGTTCGTCAAATTCCTTATTCTTAAAATCCGGCACGATGCGCCACCAGTAGTTGAGGCCCATCATGAAATAGGGAAGCGGATGCCAGCCGTATTGTTTTTTTAGATATTTGAAATGCCGCAGTGAACGATCAAACTTGAAATTGTACATGTCGTTGATCGCCTCTGTGGATTCCATCTGCACATAAGGATTGGTAAGCAAACTGTATTGATAGATGCTGTCGTTTTCCTCCGTAACTTTCTGCGCTATGGAAGTGGAAAGAATAAAAAAGAATAGGGTAAAAAGAAGGATTTGCTTCATAGGTGTGTTATCCGCAAAACGCCATCTTCCAAGTATTGTTCCAAAATGCTGTGCATTTAAAATTATCCTACGAAATTAGTCCCATGAGGTGGATTGAAAAACAAAGAGCGTCTTTTTTAATGAATTGGTATCAGATCAATAGCGCGGGTCTGTTCATTTCTGTTTGTCTGCTTTATTTTGCCGCTTTCATGATCAAAAGAATGTTGATCATCGATGAGATTGCTGCTTTCGAAATTCTCCAGGAGCGTGGAGAAATGTGGTTGTTCGATTTGTTTTTCAGCCTGCAATATTTAGTTGTTCCGTTCTTTCTGGCCTGGAAGTTTACCTTGACCACATTTTTACTTTGGGTGGGCTGCTTCATGTTTGGATATCGGCTCACTTTCGCTCAGTTATGGAAAATGGTCATGATCTTCGAACTGGTGTTTATCATTGCCGAATTTCTAAAAGTGATTTGGTTTACTGCGTTAGCGTCGGATCCCACATATCAGGAATATGTCGCTTTTTATCCACTGTCCCTGATCAATTTTGTTGATTTTCAATCCATCGGTGCACAATGGCTTTATCCTCTAAAGGCTTTAAATCTTTTCGAGTTGGGATACTGGGCACTGCTCATTGTTGGAATCTATTGGCTCAGTAACAAGAAGCTCAGAATAGCTGCGATCATCGTATGTAGTTCCTATATATTGTTCTTTTTTGTCTGGCTTGGCTTCTATCTGGTAGTTTATAAATAGGACAACCACCTTTTTTCTGTTTTTTTAACATAACCTAGTAGTGGACTTTTACGAATGTGTATGGTATTGGGTATAGAGTAGTTGGTAGTTGGTAGTTGGTAGTTGGTAGTTGGTAGTTGGAAAAATAGAAAATCGCAGAAAGCGAAAAGCGGTTAACGACAATGTGCTAATGCCTTAAAAACTGCACTAAATACCGATTTTTGATTAGATGTTCATTTCGGTTGTTATGGCCAAGCTTTATGAACATTTCATACCTTTTTATGTGGCATTATTGCTAATTTCGCCAGACTGACTGAAAACTTAAGTGATGGAATATCAAAGGATTAATGTAATTATTGGATGGGTGATGTTTATCGTGGCATTGGTGGTTTATGCCATGACCATAGAGCCAACAGCCAGCTACTGGGATTGTGGTGAATTTATCGCCTGTTCTTACAAGTTGGAAGTACCACATCCTCCGGGGGCACCCTTTTTCCTTTTGATAGGTAGAATTTTCTCCATGTTCGCAGGAAGCGATGTGACACAAGTGGCTTATTGGGTGACTATGGTCAGTGTAGTCAGTAGCGCTGCTACCATCATGTTTCTTTTCTGGTCTATCACTCACCTGATGAAAAGAGTGTTGAAAATCAATAAAGGGGAAGAAACTACAGAACAAACCCTATTGATCATGGGTGCCGGACTTGTTGGTGCGCTCTCTTGTACATTCTCAGATTCTTTTTGGTTCTCCGCAGTGGAAGCTGAAGTATATGGCATGTCGTCTTTCTTCACGGCGTTTGTATTTTGGGCCATCCTGAAATGGGAAAACATCGAAGATGATTCTGATGCCAACAAATGGCTGATCCTGATCGCCTACATGGTGGGGCTTTCTATCGGTGTTCACTTGCTTAACCTTGTCACAATCCCTGCCCTGGCACTGATTGTTTATTTCAAAAAATATAAAACTGTCACTCGAAATGGAATCATCCTGACCATGATGGCAGCCAGTGCGATCATCCTCACAGTGATGGTTGGTATCATCCCTGGGCTACCTTCTTTGGCGGGCTGGTTTGAGATATTCTTTGTGAATTCACTGGGACTTCCATTTGGATTTGGGGTTGTTTTCTTCGGTGTTGCCTTTATCGGCGCGCTGATTTTTGGAATTTATTATTCTGAGAAACAAAACAAGCTCACTCTCAATACGATATTGGTTGCTTTTACTTTTATCATCATCGGTTACTCCTCATACGCCATTGTGCCTATCAGAAGTAGCTATAATCCTCCGATTGATGAAAATAATCCGGACGATATCATCTCCTTTGTTTCATACCTGAAGCGTGAGCAATATGGAAGCCGTCCTCTGTTTCATGGCCAATATTATACTGCATCGGTGGTGGATCAGGTTGCTACTGGTCAAACCTATACCAGAGGCAAAGACAAATATGTGGTGAAGGATCAAAAAATTGATTACGTGTATGATCCCAAACACACGACCATTCTTCCAAGAATGTACAGTGGCGCAGAGCCCCACAAGCAGCAATACATGGCCATTACAGGATTAAAACCTGGGGAAAAGCCAAATTTCGCGGACAATATATACTTCATGTTCAAGCATCAGATCGGAAAGATGTACATGCGCTATTTCCTTTGGAATTTTGCAGGGCGTGCATCCGACATTCAGGATGCCAGCTGGGTAGGCCTCCGTGGTGCTTTTGATCAATTACCAGACACTCTGGCCAACAACAAAGGCCGAAATATCTATTATGCACTTCCTCTCCTTTTGGGAATTTTGGGTCTTTTCTTCATGTATAAAAATGATAAAAAATATTTCTATGTGACGTTGTTGCTTTTCTTCCTGACAGGAATAGCACTGGTGCTCTATCTGAATTCCCCACCGGTTGAGCCGCGTGAAAGAGATTATATATATACCGGCTCCTATTACGTCTTTACGATCTGGATAGGGTTTGGAATACTTGCGCTTTATGAAATGCTCAAATCCATTATTAAAAATGGAAAAGTTGTCGTCGCTATTTCCGTCATTCTCGGTTTAACGATCCCTGGTGTCATGGCCAAAGAAAACTGGGATGATCATGATCGATCAAACAGGTATTTTTCAGTGGATTCTGCGAAAAACTATCTCGATAGCTGCGCTCCGAATGCCATTATTTTCACCGGTGGTGACAATGATACTTTCCCACTCTGGTATGTACAGGAAGTGGAAGGCTACAGAACCGACGTGAGGGTCATTGTATTGAGTTATTTCAATACAGATTGGTACATCAGTCAAATGATGCGTGATGCTTATGAATCGAAAGCATTGCCATTCAGTCTTACCCTGGAACACTACAAACAAGGTGGAATCAATGACTATTTACCAATTGTTGAAAACCCAAATATCAAAGGAGCCATCAATGCAAAACTCTATTTGGATCTGGTAAAGAAAAACAATCCGCAGCTGCAAATTCCGCTTCAAAATGGAAGTTTCTACAACTCAGTTCCGGCTAAGAAGATGTTCTTGAACGTGGATGTCGAAAAGGTAATTTCACTTGGGATTGTGCCAAAATACATGGAAAAAGACATTCAAAGCAGAATGGAATGGAACATTCAGGGACGTGGAATGGAGAAAAATGATCTGGCCGTTCTTGACCTCATCGTCAACGCGGATTGGGAAAGACCTATTTACTTCAATACGACTTCACTTTCAAGCATCCATCACAACCTGAGAAGATATGTGGTGCAAGAGGGAATTGCATACAGATTGACTCCTGTGCTTAATCCTGATCCACAGGCTTATAACATCAATACAGAATTGATGTACGAAAATGTGATGAACAAATACCACTGGCGTGAATTGAATAATCCAGATGTGTATTATTCTGAAGACTACAGGAACTTCTGCCTCAACCACAGATCTACTTTCAATACATTGGCTGAAAATCTGATAGAAAAAGGTGAATACGACAAAGCCCTTGATGTCATGAAAAAAAGTCTGGAAGTCATGCCAAATGAGTCCATTCCTTTTGACTATTTCAATATTCAACAGGTGGGTATTTTACTGACCATTGACAAATTATCTGCCATGCTTGGGGATTCCACTGGGGAGGTATATGCAGATGAAGCCAGGAATTTGGCTGATCAAATTGCGACAATCACCTCTAAGGAAAATTCAGAAATGCTGGAATACATCATTGATAATGATTTGACAGATCAGATGGAATTGCAGAAAAGAATTTTATCACTCAATGAGCTGGCCAGATCGTACCGTGCTTATGGTGATCGTGCGAAAGCGGCGGAATATGAAGCGCTATTTGAAAAGTATTATTCCAAACTTCAAAACTAGTAGTTGAGTGATTATTGGATGTAGCTGATTTAATGTTTTAATGTTACGCTATCGAATTTTAAATTCATCTATAATCAACGAATCGACATGCTAGTAGTACAAGAATAGATATTGAAAAGGCCGTCTTTGTGATGGCCTTTTTTGTTTCCCACAATTTTCAGATGATTTTAAAAATAGATTTGGATGCCTGATCGATTAGTGACTACTCAGGTAGCGAAAGTGAGCACTCAATACTGCAGGTACTTCATTTTTATAACCGCGGGTTTAAATCCATGTCTATAAAAGGTACAATTGGCATGTTTTGGCACCTGAGCAGTTACAATAAATCAATGTCTTTTAGTTAAGCATTTAATTTTGACGCCATTCCCAGCAGATACTGGAATTCCAACAAACCAAAAGGATCATATCATGTGATTCCTGCATGGCAGCAATGACGATTAACCAAACAGAATTGGGAAATAAATGGACATTAACCAACTCAATTTGGATATAGGTTTGGTCAATTGCTTGGCATTAGAAAAAACACCTTTAACAAATTAATCGGAGAACAATATTTTACTCAAATCAATAAAAACAAAAAAGCCTCAGATCAGAGGCTTCAACTATTTCGGATAATAAAAATGATTATTTCTTAAGGAACTTGTACGCTTGCTTGAATCGGGCAACTTCATCTTTTACAACCAAGAAGTAATATCCTGAAGAAAAGTCTTTTAATTGAATTTTATATTTTCCATTTCCCAAATCCTCAGCATCTATTTTGATTTCATTTCCAATGATACTATGAAGTTCAAATTCCGTGCGTGTCAATGTGCTGTGCTGAATATTGACAATCACAAAATCCACTGCTGGATTTGGATAAAGCTCAATTTTATTAGTTACGTTGAATGGCTCAACTACCAAATTGCGCTCAGCAGACACAAGCGATCCTGCATCAGATTGTGAGAAACTCACAATAGAGAGCAGAAGGGCAAACGTGGATATGATTAACTTATTGCGCATGTTCTTACAAAGTACGGAATTTATTTAGCAATGTTCAACCTATTCCTGATTTATTTTAAACTAAAAAGACGCTTTAACATGGTATTTAACAATTTTTACCAATCACAATGCTTTCAATCAGGATATGACTATTTGTATATCTAATTGATTTTTAAGTAGTTGATCGCTTTTGAAGAGAATGAATCATATTTGGAATGTTCTCGACAATATCGGAGGCAATCAACGATTGTTCGCCGATTTTTATTTCTGCCAGATCCCCGGCAAGCCCATGCATGTAGACGCCAAGTAACAATGCATCTGCTGGCAAATAGCCTTGCCCCAACAATGAAGCCACCATTCCGGTAAGTACATCTCCGCTTCCCGCAGTGGCCATACCGGGGTTCCCTGTTGGATTGAAATGGATCTTACCAGTGGAATCACAAACAGCAGAATACGCCCCTTTGATAACTACATTGACCTTGTGATTTGCACAAAAAATTTGAAGCATTTCCAATTTGTGATAATCGTCCCGCCACTCTCCCACCAGTCTTTTGAACTCACCCGGATGTGGAGTAAGAATTGAATCTTTCGGAATCAAAGCAAGCAATTTCGGGTTTAGTGCAATCAGATTAATGGCATCTGCGTCGATGACCATTGGCTCAACTGCATTTTCCAGAAGTGACTTAAAAGCAACCATGGTTTTTTCCTCTGTGCCAATACCTGGCCCTATGGCAATTGCATTTGCACTGAAAGTATGCGGCATTTCAGTGATACAATTTTCATTCTTATCTACGCTGACCATGGCTTCAGGCACAGCTATTTGGAGGATATCTGTACCACAAGCTGGTGCATGAACCATTAGAAGTCCCGCCCCCATTCTCATGGCCGCACGTGATGCCATCACTGCTGCCCCCATTTTACCTTTGCTACCGGCAATCAAAAGCAATCTTCCAGCGTCACCTTTGTGCATGAAAGTTGCTCTCGGTTTTAATCTGGAAACTATATCTTTCTCTTCTGTGAAATAAACGTTTGTCTTTTGACCTTCAATAAAGGAATTATCAAGTTCGATATCTACCACATACCAGTTCCCCACATAACAATGTAATGCAGGCTGAAAGAAAGCCAGTTTCGATGTTTGGAAGGAGATTGTTTTGTGCGGTCTGATGATATGATCTCCAGGTATCGATTGGTCTGCCATAAGCCCTGATGCTATGTCAATGGACACAATCTTGCCCCCTGATGCATTCATTGATTGGATCACGTCACCATAAAAACCTTCAACTGGTCTGGTAAGGCCTGACCCAAAAAGTCCATCAATAAGGATATCATCCTCGGAAAGGTGAGGAAAGTTGGCAATAACATCAATGTGTTGTGCGTAATCCAGCTTCAGAAAACGATCAAAATTTATCCTAAAATCGTCTGTTGTTTTCCCCAAATATCCGGTGGTGAAAACGGTGACTTCATATTGCTTTTCTAATAACATTCTGGCTATGGCCAGCGCATCACCTCCATTGTTTCCCGTACCACAAAAAACCTTGATCCGGTGATTACTCCCAAAAATTTCTGAAAATTTATTAACAAAGGCTACAGCAGCCCGCTCCATTAAATCCACAGAGCTTATGGGTTCATTGGCAATCGTATAAGCATCTGCTTGCCTGATTTGCTCAGCATTTAATATCGGTTTCATAATGCACTAAAGGTACAAAATGCTCAGCGAGAACTGGCCTTATTTCAGCTGATATACATCAGTTTTACTCGTAGCATTTATAAAATCGCAGTAGGTGCTAATTTCACTTAAAATAGGATCGAGGGTAAATCAAGTAAATAAATTTTCTCAAAAAAAGGCTTTGGGTTTGTCAAAATACCAATCACAGATCATCTAATCTATTTTTTAAGCTTAGGATTTAAACGTAAGTAGGGGGATTCGCAGTTTATCTATCTATTTCTCCCAACACAAAATCAATGGATCCAATAATGGCTATTAGATCAGCTATCATGACGCCTTTGGAGATTTCGGGGAGAACAGAAAGATTACTGAAGCTACATGCCCTGGCTTTGCAACGAACCGGAATATCAGAACGGCCATCGGTACGGAAAAAATACCCAAGCTCGCCTTTTGGGTTTTCAGCGCGAACGTAAAAATCCTGAGCTTTTGGCCTGATCTTTTTGGGCACAAGTTCTCTTGGGTTGAAATCTCTGGTTCTTTTATGATCGGAAGTTAGTTTTTCAAGACATTGATCAATGATCTTAACTGACTCTTTGCACTCTTGCATTCTAACCCACGTTCTGTCCCAGCAATCGCCTGTCGACCCCATTTCACCTTTCCCGACTGGGACATCAAAATCAATTTCGGGATACACACTGTAGCCGTCAACTTTTCTCAAATCAAATTTGAGGCCTGAAGCCCGCAACATAGGGCCCGTTACTCCATAATTGATTGCCAGATCCAATGGCAGATTACCCACATTTGCCGTACGATCGATGAAAATTTTATTCGAGATCAACAGATTATCAACATCCGTAAGTTTCGGTTTGAGATAAGCACTGAACTCCTTGCATCGTTCCTCAAAACCAATGGGAAGATCATAAAACAGTCCTCCAATCCAGATATAATTATATAGCATTCGAGCGCCGGAGGCCCACTCCAACATACGCAGAATGTGCTCACGATCGCGCATCATCCATAGAAATGGTGTAAAAGCCCCAATGTCCAACCCGTAGGTTCCGATAGCCACAAAATGGGAAGCTAGCCGGTTCAGTTCGGCAACCAACACACGGATATATTCTACACGCTTCGGGATTTTATCATCAATACCTAGCATCCTTTCCACACCCATGGCCCAGGCATGTTCGCTATTCATGGCCGCCACATAATCCATGCGATCTACATAAGGAATGGCCTGATTGAACGGAACGGACTCTGCGTGCTTTTCAAAACAGCGATGCAAATACCCAAGATGGGGAACGACATCAACCACAATTTCACCGTCGGTAATCACCTCCAACCTCAATACCCCGTGGGTAGATGGATGCTGCGGGCCGATGTTGATCAGCATTTCTCCAGTCTTCAGATCACCTTCCTTATAAACGGTAGGTTCAGAATTTGTGAAATTTTTTGGATCGTATGTGTATTGAATGTTCAATATCTAATTGATAGTTTAAAACTAATAGTTTAAAGTTTAAAATGAATCAGCTATGTTTTTTCAAGCTTGATTCTGCTAGTTTTGATCGAGGCAACTAACATTTTTATAATTTCTTCAACATCAAGAATTAAATTATTGGCAACATCCTCTTCCAACAATTCAGAATCTCGTAACAAACTAAGCCAATATCTAGATTCATTTGCTTCTTTGTTCGAAATAGCCAGTTTATGTATAAAATCCCTGGTTGATTCTCCATTACCTGCCTCTTCGATTAACGCTCCAATGGCTGTGCCACTTCTTAGAAGCTGTTTTGTTAAAATGAATTCTTTTCTTTCAGATTGAAGTTTATAGATCGTTTTCACGATTTTCAATCCAAAATCATAACTCTTTGATTTCAAAATACTTTCTGCCAACTAAATATATTTTAAACTTAAAACTCTCAACTTTCATCTAAGGTATCACGATCATAAGCCACTGTAATCCCATGATATTTTTCCTGCTCGATATAATCCTTTTGAAGTGGATGCCCTTGCCAGTCTGCGGGTAATAAAATTCTTCTAAGATCGGGATGATTCAAGAATTTGATGCCTATCAAATCAAAAGCTTCCCGCTCATGCCAGTTTGCTGTTCGCCAAATTGAGCTTACGGATTCAATTTCAGGATTTGATCTCTCCAACTTACACTTGAGCATCAGCTGGAGATCGTAAGGAATGCTGTACAAATTATAAATGACTTCCATCGAATCTGCTTCTGGTCCATTGTCAAGACCGGTCAGACATGCCAACTGATCAAAATAGGTTTTTTCATGACCATGAAGCCATTCACAAACCGGAAAGATCAAGGCTGGATTGACAATCAAGGCATTGGGAGTAGCATCGAGATCCTCACCGATGATGGCCTCCGGAAAATGAGCTTCGATTAGAGATATTAATTCTGAGAAGGTCATTATGCTCTTACAGTTCTCTTTTCCAATAATCTCTTGAGTGCTTCCGGCTTCATCATCGACTCTCCGCGGATTTTTTCCTGAAGTTTCATAAACCCTCCAATCAACGCTTCCGGACGAGGAGGACAGCCAGGCACGTAGACATCCACCGGTATGATTTTGTCCACCCCTTTCACTACGTGATAACCATGTTCCCAATAGGGTCCGCCGCAATTGGCACAAGAACCCATTGAGATCACATATCTGGGTTCCGCCATTTGTTCATATAATCTTCTGATTCTATCTGCCATTTTGAAAGTGACCGTTCCTGCTACGATCATCACATCGGACTGACGAGGAGAGGCGCGCGGAATGACACCAAACCGATCCATATCATAGCCGGTAGTATATGCGCCCATCATTTCAATAGCGCAGCACGCCAAACCAAATCCCATGGGCCACAAACTGGACAATCGAGCCCAATTGAGCAAGTCATCGACCTTTGTTACGATCACTCCCCCTTGTCCGAATTTTTGATCTAACAGTCCTCCCATATTAACCTTTTAAACGTTTGTATGCCTCAGCAGGAATTTTTGATTTAAAGTCTGAGATTTTAGGATTTGGCTTTACCCATTCCAACATGCCATTGACCCAGACATAAGCCAGCCCTAACGCAAGAATGCCAATAAAAATGAACGTTTCAATCAACGCAAACCAGCCCCACAATCCATCAGTTGAAGCGATCATTTCTTTATCACCAAAAACGATGGCCCACGGAAATAGGAAAACCATTTCAGCTTCAAACAATAAAAAAATTAGTGCAATGATATAAAACCGAACATTGAATATGTTCCAAGCCGTGCTTAATGGCTCTTCACCAGACTCATAAGTAGTATTCTTTTCTTCGTTGGGTCTGCTGGGACGCAATATTTTCCCCGCCAGTAATGTGATCAGAACAAATCCGATCCCTCCTACAAGGAATAACAGCACTGTACCAAATCCTGAGATTTCGATCATATCCGCAAATTACACAATGCCTAGAATTTAAGGGGATCGAGATGCTTGAAATGACCGTTCATTCGAATTTTATCCCGTGCTTCTTCAGCACGCTGGAGCATTGGCACCAAACTTTTCAGATGTTTCAATACATATTCCTGGCGTTTTCGCTCAGAATCCATGGACAACAAAGCATATTCTTCATCGAGTTTGAGGCCAATCTTGTGAATAACTTTATACATTGGCTGCTCATAATCCATCTTCAATTCCTGCTCAGTTTTGAGCCACATGAATAGGTCATTGAGTTTATCTACTATTTCCTTATGTAGCGATTCATCGCGATCGACGCTAAAATCGATAATTTGAACAGCACCACCGGCATATAATTTGGAATCCCACTGATGATGATAATCAACTACACGAAAAACTTCCACTCCTTCAGTTTTGATGTCCATACTACCATCTTCATATACTTTAGTTACTTCAGTGATTCTTACTTCAGTTCCGTATTCTATCTTATTAAGTACATAGGATGGAATACCAAATGTTGATTCAGCCTTAAGACAATCATTCACGAGCTGTTTATATCTCGGCTCAAAAATATGCAGATGCAAATGCTCTCCTGGGAAGGCCACCAGATTTAGAGGGAATAAGGAAATTTCTTTCTCCATATATGATTAACTAACGAGCAATCTATTGGGTTTAAATTACTTTTATAAAAAATAAATAATTGAAATTTATGCAAAATCTCGCGTTCGCCATTTGTTTTTTACTGGTTTTCAGCTGTAAGAATCTGAATAAGAAAACTGACGTGCTGGCAGAAGAACAGACGGAAACAACCCCATCAATAACGCCAGAACTGGAGCGAGATCCTGAAGATCTGATTGGTGAGTGGATTTTTATTGATATTGAAAGTGGTGCTGCAACAAGAGCTACTTTACGGTTTATGAGTGAAGTCAAACTTATCGGAAACGATGGATGCAACCAATTTTTCGGCCATTATTCCGCAATAGGGTCTGGAATTAACTTTCAAGCCATTTCATCAACCAAAAAAATATGCCCTGATATCCCTGATACCAAAATAATTACCAGTCTTGATCAAATTTCTTCATACAATATTGAAAATGATACATTGACTTTTTTGGGAATTGGTGAGTCTCTTTTCCATTTGAAAAGAAAATGAGATGAATAAAATCCGCATCAATCAAGGACGTGCTTTTTTGTTCCATATTCGTCTAGGAGGGAGTTTTATTTGCCTGGTATGCATGGCTGTCAGTTTTCAATATTTACCAGAGATTCCGGCGATCTCGCTGGCAATTTTGTTTTCGCTCGGAATTCCATTCTTTTGGTCGGCTTTTGAAATTCTAGAGATAGATCATGATTCAAGTAAATTGTCCGAATACATGTTGATCATGGGTAGACGTTTTCAAGAGAATGTAACTCCATACGCCGGGATCGAAAAAATATTTGTGAACAGGGTGAAAAAGGGTCAGGTAATGACCTCCATGGCCGGCCATGTCAGTACCGTGAAAAATTTTGAATATCATGCTTATTTGAAAACCACAGATGGAAATAAACATCTACTGCTAAGCGATAAAAACAATCAAAATCTCAGGCAAAAACTTGATAAGATTGGCAAAAAGCTAGGCACAAGTATAGTTGAGAATTTTGATTGATTCTTTTACTCGGTTTGTGTTGACCGCTTGACAGTGATCAGTAAATAGTTATCAGTTATTGGGATATATTTTCACTCTTCAGTATCAACTTTCCACTTTAAGTACTCAGTTTTCAACTTATATTTTCAATTTCTCATTCAAAAATCACCAAAATCCAACTACGCAATACCAAGTAATCAGCTTCTTGAATTTTCCAAATAAAACTATTAAACGATTGTCGCAAGCGCCCTATTCAAGGTTTGACTTGGCTGCATGGCTTTAGAGGCTTTTTCAAAATCTGGGTGATAATAGCCACCTAAGTCCTGTGGTTTTCCTTGAGCTCCAATCAATTCTTCATTGATTTTAGCTTCATTGTCTGCAAGTATTTGAGCCAGCTCCTTAAACTTCGTTTGTAGTTCCAGATCAGTAGTTTGTGCTGCAAGTGCTTGTGCCCAATACATCGCTAGATAAAAATGACTGCCACGGTTATCAATTTCACCGACTTTTCTAGCTGGTGACCTATCATTTTCTAGAAACTTTGAAGTAGCCAAATCTAAAGTATCCGCAAGTACCAGTGCCTTTGGATTGTTGAATGTCTTAGCCAAATGTTCCAATGAAACAGCAGTCGCCAGAAATTCTCCCAAAGAATCCCAACGCAAATAACCTTCCTCTTCAAATTGTTGCACATGTTTTGGAGCAGAACCACCGGCTCCAGTTTCAAATAAACCTCCTCCATTCATCAATGGCACAATGGATAGCATTTTCGCACTGGTGCCTACTTCCAGAATAGGAAAAAGATCAGTTAAATAATCTCTCAGCACATTTCCTGTTACCGAAATAGTATCCAAACCTTTCCTGATTCTTTCGATTGAATATTTGGTGGCCTCCACAGGCGACATGATCAAAATCTCCAAACCTTTGATGTCATGTTCTGGCAGGTATCTTTTTGTTTTTTTTATCAATTCCAAATCGTGTGCTCGATTTTCATCCAACCAAAATACAGTAGGTGTACCCGTAGCTCTGGCACGATTGACGGCCAATTTCACCCAGTCTTTGATCGGTTCATCTTTTACCTGGCACATTCTGAAAATGTCGCCGGATCCGACTGGCTGCTCCAATAGTATTTTACCTGCAGCGTCAACTACCCTGACAGATCCGGCTGCATACATGACGAAAGTTTTGTCGTGCGAACCATATTCTTCTGCTTTTTGAGCCATTAAGCCAACGTTTGGAACACTCCCCATGGTGGATGGATTATAAGCCCCATGAGCGATACAATCGTCAATCACCGCTTGATAAACTCCTGCATAACATCTATCTGGAATCACCGCCTTGGTATCCTGTGGTTTGCCTTCTTTGTTCCACATTTGACCAGAAGTACGAATCATTGCTGGCATTGAAGCATCAATGATTACATCACTTGGCACATGCAGATTGGTTATTCCTTTGTCCGAGTTGACCATGGCAAGATCTGGTTTTTCAGCATACAATGCATCAATATCGGCCTCAACTTCTGGTTGCTTAGGGTGACCTGCAAGTTTTGCATAAACATCCCCCAAACCATTGGTCGGATCTACTCCAAGTTCTGTAAAAAGAGAGGCATATTTTTCAAATATCTCTTTGTAGAATACGGTGACGGCTGCACCAAATATGATTGGATCTGAAACCTTCATCATGGTTGCCTTCATGTGTAGCGAAAACAGTACACCTTGTTTTTTGGCATCTGCCATTTCCACAGCAATGAACTTTTTAAAGGCAGTAATATTCAAGACAGATGCATCGATAATTTCACCCGCTTTTAGTGTGGTGGAAGCTTTTAACACTTTGTTAGATCCATCTGCACCCACAAATTCAATCTTAACATCCGTTGGTGCATCTACGGTCACCGACTTCTCAGTGCCGTAAAAATCAAATTCCGACATGCTAGCAACATGCGTTTTAGAATCTGAAGACCATTTTCCCATCGAATGCGGATGGTTTTTTGCATATTCTTTTACCGCCTTTGGTGCTCGACGATCTGAATTTCCTTCTCTTAAAACCGGATTTACAGCACTGCCCAAAACTTTCGCATATCTTAATTTCACCGCCTTTTCAGCATCATTTTTTGGATCAGCAGGATAGTTTGGAATGTCAAAACCTTTGGCCTGCAATTCCTTTATGGCCACTTGAAGCTGAGGAATGGATGCACTCACATTTGGGAGCTTGATGATGTTTGCCTCAGGTGTTTTTGCCAATTCACCTAATGCTGTGAGCACATCATCTATTTTTTGATCTTCAGAAAGATTGTCTGGGAAATTAGATAAAATTCTTCCTACAAGAGAGATGTCTTTCAATTCTACCTCTACCCCTGCTGTCGCTATAAATGATTGTATGATTGGAAGTAAGGATAGTGTGGCTAGTGCCGGAGCTTCGTCCGTTTTGGTGTAGATGATTTTAGGTGATTTAGTCATGATTTGAAAAGGGGATATGTAATGAATATTAATAGCTCTCTTTATTGTTAGGAAAATCTTTTGATTTAATGTCGCTAATAAAATTGGCAGTGGCCTCACTGATGATTTTATTGAGATCAGCATATTGTCTCAAGAAGCGTGGCTTAAAATCCTGGGTAATTCCAAGCATGTCATGAACTACAAGGACTTGACCATCAGTATCAGGGCCAGCGCCAATTCCTATTGTTGGAATTTTTAATTCTTTTGATACTTGTCCGGCTAATTCAGCAGGAATTTTTTCTAAAACCATTCCAAAGCAACCGAGATCCTCAAGCAAATGGGCATCAGAAACAAGTTTTTCTGCTTCTTCCTCACCTTTAGCTCTTACACTGTAGGTTCCAAATTTATAAATAGACTGTGGAGTAAGTCCGAGATGTCCCATAACTGGAATTCCGGCGGACAAAACCCTGGTGATGCTTTCTTTGATTTCTATACCACCTTCCATTTTCACTGCGTGTGCACCAGATTCTTTCATGATTCGAATACACGACCGAAGTGCTTCGGAACTATTTCCCTGATAGCTACCGAATGGAACATCCACTACAACCAATGCTCGGCTAACAGCTTTTACCACAGATGTAGCATGCCATATCATGTGATCCAGTGTAATTGGAAGCGTGGTTTCATTTCCAGCCATCACATTAGAAGCTGAATCACCAACCAAAATAACGTCGATACCTGCTTCATCCAAGATTTTGGCCATGGAGTAATCATAGGCTGTCAACATGGCAATTTTTTCACCAAGGGCCTTCATTTCGAGAAGCCGATGTGTGGTCAATTTTTTGAAAGTCCCTTTAGCTGTACTCATGTCTCAAATTGGGGTGTCATATGAAAGCGGCAAAATTAATACAAACAGCCCGCTTGATCGTCAAACCTAAGACTTCCATTTGATATTACATCCCATACTTGGATATTGATTGGCAGGAATTGACTTTCCTGCTAAAAGACCATCAAGTGCAAATCGCAAATCTCGTCCATCAATGGGCTTACTATTACCGGGAGTAGCCTCATCCAACCTGCCACGATAATAACATTGCAACTCAGCATCAAAAACATAAATATCCGGCGTACATGCGGCCTGATATGCTTTGGCTACTTCCTGGGTTTCATCAAATAGATAAGGGAAATTAAAACCCACAGTTTCTGCCTGATCTTTCATGTTTTCCGGGCTATCCGCTGGATATTTGATGGTGTCATTTGAGGAAATGGCGATAAATCCAATATCACTTTTAAGGTATTCATGAGCAATTTTTACCAACTCATTTTGTACGTGGATCACATAAGGGCAATGAACACTAATAAAGTAAATCACCAGTCCGTTTTTTCCTTTAACATCATCTGAGGAAAACCGCCGTTTTGAAATAACATCGTTCAATTCAAAAAAAGGAGCTGGAGTACCCAGAGGCAACAGATTAGAAGGTGTTAAAGACATTTACTTAAGATTATTTGTATGGCAATGGTAAAAATTCGTGTTCATAATCAAAGCTAAATTAAAATGCCGACTGAGAGAAGCCAACTAAATTCCTTTTACGGAAACCGGATTAACTATAACCAATATTTCCATTGGCAATTGCCACAAAAACCCTTATTTTGTATGGACTGATAAAAAGGACATGTTGAGAATTCTCTGTATCGTTATTATTACTGCAACAATGGTTGGGTGTATTGAAACACAGTCGAGCAAAGGATACAAGCTAGAAGCTCCCAAGACCTATTCCATTCCACAAAATAATGTTGAAATTGATTCCAATACTGTATTCACCGTTTTTGGAACGCCACTTCCTCCAAGGGAGCTGAGTAACAAGGATCGTAAGATTCGCGAAGAAAAATTAGCTGAGTCCAAATTAAAATTCGACAAAAATCCGAATGAAATAGAAAATATCATTTGGTACGGCAGATGGCTAGCCTACTCAGGTCTATATTATGAAGCCATCAAAATTTATTCATTAGGGTTGGAAAAATTCCCAACTTCTCACCAATTGCTCAGACACAGAGGTCACCGATATATCACTATTCGACAATTTGATCTGGCTGTAGAGGATTTGCAAAAAGCAGCGTTTTATTCAAGACCTGGAAAAAATAAAGTAGAGATAGATGGCATACCAAACAGATACAATAAATCCATCAGCAACGATAAATTCAATATATTTTTCCATTTGGGTCTGGCGCATTACCTAAAAGGAAATTATGACAAGGCAATTTCATCTTTTAAAAAGAGCCTCACTTTTAGTAATAACAACGACTTACTCGTACAGGCGACCGATTGGTTTTATTTAACCTACAGGAAATTGGGTAATGAAAAAGCTGCAGAAGAACTCCTTTTGCCCATCAATAAAAAAATGAAAGTGCTTGAAAATGTTGACTATCTAAACAGGCTGCTGGTTTATAAAGGTGAGTATCAAGCAGAAAAAGTGCTGTCTTACGCTGAAAATAGCGACAACAGTCTATCACCGATTTTAGCTTATGGCATTGGAAATTGGTATCTGTTTAAGGGCGATGTTGATAAAGCCATCCAGATTTATGAGCTCATTTTGTTGAATAGGTCATGGGAATCATTGGAATACATCGCCTCAGAAGTAGATATAAAAAGTTTGCAGCGCCTATAATGCATCTATTTCCTTTCTGATCTGGATCATGATCTCAGGATAATCTGTGATGATTCCATCCACACCCATATGCATCATTTTGACCATATCCTCACGGTTGTTTACCGGATAGGTATAAACCTTAAATCCATGTGCATGCATTCTGAAAATTCTTCTGGTAGAAAGGGTGGTGTATTCAGGATTTAAAGCCGTGAGTCTGCCTTCTAGCTTTGCACGTCCAAGATGTAATCTTGTTTCCATATAAAAGGCAATCAGAGGAGTAGATTCCTCACCAATCAATAGCTTTTTGGTTTGTACATGATCGTCATAATTATGTGCGGCCTCCAAATAGTCATTTTCATACGATTGTAGAATAACCCAGTCATATCCATTTTTTTCATCGCGTATCACGTCAATTAGTTTTTCCGCAAAATCATCATAGTGTGGGTGATCCATGTGCTTAATTTCAAGTAGTACTTTGCACCTTCCATCCACGTAATCAAGCACTTCCCTAAGTGTAGGAACCTTTTCACCAACGTATTCTGCCTTCCCAAACCATGCACCTGCATCCAGTTTTTGCAACTCTTCCAATGTGAAATCATGAACCAGGCCAGTACTATCTGTAGTTCTGTCGACTGTTTCATCATGAAAAATCACAATCTCCTCATCTCTTGTGTTTCGGACATCCAATTCTATCATGTCCACACCCATTTCAAGTGCCAATTTGATTGATGACATGGTGTTTTCAGGAGCCAATCCAGCAGCTCCTTTGTGGGCGATTATTTCGACATATTTTTCTTTGAGTGATTTATCGATCTGTGAGCTTGTGATTTGTCTATAAATCCAAGGTTCAAATAAAGCAACACCCAAAAAAAGTAATAATAGAGGGCTTGAATAAATTAAAAATCTCCTAGTCATGATTTGCGATGTGAAAGTTGCCTGAATTTAAGCAAAACACACGTTTGATAAAAATATTGATCACTTTTCTATTATCGGCTGCAGCTTCAAAGCCAATTCATCAAGCTGAGCCTGATCCAAATGACTTGGTGAATCGATCATCACATCTCTTCCTGAAGTATTTTTCGGAAAGGCAATGAAATCTCTAATACTATCCTGACCTCCAAAAAGCGCACATAATCGGTCAAAACCAAACGCAATTCCACCATGTGGTGGTGCTCCATATTCAAATGCACTCATCAAAAACCCGAATTGTGCCTGTGCATCTTCTCTCGTAAAACCCAAAACATCAAACATTCGCGATTGTACATCTCTGTCGTGAATTCTAATGGATCCGCCACCTACTTCCACGCCATTAATGACCATGTCATATGCATTGGCTCTGACACTGCCGGGATCAGTATTTAACAAATCCATGTCCGCAGGATTTGGAGATGTGAATGGATGATGCATGGCATGGAATCTTTTCGAATCTTCGTCCCATTCCAAAAGCGGGAAATCTACAACCCAAGCCGCGGCTACTTTGTCTTTACTTCTCAGACCCAACCTGCTACCTATTTCTAATCTGAGTTCACAAAGTTGCTTACGTGCAGCATCAGCATCGCCAGATAAAATTAAAATCATATCACCAGGTTTTGCATCAAATTTTACCGCCCAGCTTTTCAAATCCTCCTCGCTGTAAAATTTATCTACTGAACTTTTGAATGTCCCATCTTCATTACACCTCATGTAAATAAGGCCCTTTGCACCGATTTGAGGTTTCTTTACAAAATCCGTCAATTCGTCGATTTGCTTTCTTGTATATTCCGCACATCCGGTGGCATTGATACCAACCACCAACGCTGCACTGTCAAAAACCACAAAGCCTTTTCCCTGAGTAACTTCATTTAATTCCACAAACTCCATCCCGAATCTTAAGTCAGGTTTGTCAGAGCCATACTTAGTCATGGCATCAGCATAAGCCATATGTGGCAACTTATCCAAAGTAATTCCCTTAATTTCTTTGAATAGGTACCTGATCAATCCTTCGAAAGTGTCAAGAATATCTTCTCTTGTGACAAACGACATTTCGCAATCAATTTGAGTAAACTCTGGCTGTCTGTCTGCACGAAGATCTTCATCTCGGAAACATTTCACAACCTGAAAATATTTATCAAATCCAGACACCATCAGCAATTGCTTGAATGTTTGGGGTGATTGTGGCAATGCATAAAACTGCCCTGGATTCATTCGTGAGGGCACCACAAAGTCTCGTGCGCCTTCTGGTGTAGATTTGATCAAAACCGGGGTTTCAACTTCTATAAAAAGCTGGTCATTCAAATAGCCTCTCGTTTTCTGAAGCATTTGGTGTCTAAGCTCTAAATTTTTTCGCACCACTCCCCTTCTCAAGTCGAGATACCGGTACTTCATTCTGAGCTCCTCTCCGCCATCTGTATCATCTTCTATCATAAAAGGAGGCACTTTAGACTTATTCAGATAAGTCATTGCCGAAACCCTCACTTCGATATGTCCTGTTGGAATTTTATCATTTTTAGCGATTCGTTCAATCACCTCACCTGTCGCCGATATCACAAACTCTCTACCTGCATGTCTCGCTAGATCCAGTACATCAGCTGGAGTTTTTCCTTCCTCAAAAATCAACTGAGTGATACCATATTTATCCCTCAAATCAATCCAGATCATACCTCCCTTATCACGGACTCTCTGTACCCAACCAGCAAGGGTAACTTCTTGTCCGGCATGCTCTTTTCTCAATTCTCCACAGGTGTGTGTTCGTAACATTTGTCTCTTGTTCAATCAGTTTCAAATAAACAGCCGCAAATTTAACAATAGTTTTAGCTTTGGGATAAAATAAAATCAACTTACAAATGAAGCAGATTTTCCGCAGGGCGACTGCCATATTATTGCTATTGCTATTCCAGCAGCTTCTGTTCGCCCAGATAAATTTGGAGCGCTATAAAATTACGAACGACATTTCAATAAAAATTCCTACATCGTTCATCAGCATGACTGAAAGGGAAATAATCAGCAAATATGTTTCGTACAGACAGCCCATTGGGATGTTTACAAGTGAAGATAGGCAGGTAGATCTTGGAATAAACAAAAACAGCACACCTTGGGCAGGCAATGACCTGGACATACTTAAAGACTTTTATAAAGCCAATATTCAAAATCTATTTACGGAGGTTAAATTTTTAAAGGAAGAAATACGAGAAATCTCAGGAAGAGAATACGTGCTCTTTGAATTTATTTCGAAAGTAAGCGATGAAGATAAGACTTTTGGCGGCTTGAGCGGGCCTGTAGGAAAGTATACCTATATCATGTACACGCTCTATGAAGAAAATGTATTACTATTCAACTTCACATGTGATATCCAGGCCAGGGCTCAATGGCAATCCACAGCTGGTGAAATAATGGAAAGCGTTCGAATCAAATAATGGAGAAATTAAGTGTTTATAGTGACGAACATTTCATGAGGCTTGCCTTGAATGAAGCTCAAAGGGCATTTGAAGAGGGTGAAATACCAGTTGGAGCAGTGGTCGTTTGTCAAAACAAGGTCATTGCCAAAGCATACAACCAGGTTCAAAAACTGAATGATGTGACTGCCCACGCTGAAATCCTGGCCATAACTGCGGCACAGAACTATCTGGGTTCAAAATATCTTGATGAATGTGCTATTTATGTGACTCTCGAACCATGCGTCATGTGCGGAGGAGCGCTGTATTGGAGTCAGATACGCAACATATATTATGCTGCCAGAGATGAAAAAAGAGGATATACATCTGTAAGCTCAGAAATAGTCCATCCAAAAACAGAAGTTAAATATGGAATACTGGCAAATGAAGCAGAAGATTTGATAAAATCTTTTTTCCATAAAATACGAGGGAACAAATCCTAGTAGGGAATGTTCTATATTCGAATACAAATTGATTTTTAATAATAAACTTGAATAATTATGTCATTTCAATTACCCGAACTGCCTTATGCTCATGATGCACTTGAGCCACATATCGATAAAGCAACCATGGAAATACACCATGGAAAACACCACAATGCTTACGTGACCAATTTGAATAAAGCCATTGAAGGTACGCCGATGGCCGATAAGTCTTTGGAAGAATTACTTAAAAGTCATACAGATGTGGCGGCTGTCAGAAACAATGGCGGTGGTCACTGGAATCACTCACTTTTCTGGACTATTATGAGCCCAAAAGGTGGCGGTGAGCCTACAGGAGATTTAGCTGCTGCCATAAATTCAGCTTTTGGCTCTTTTGATGCATTCAAAACTGCTTTCAGTGCCGCTGGCGCTACAAGATTTGGCTCTGGTTGGGCATGGCTATGTGTTCATCCTGGTGGGAAAGTTGAAGTTTGTTCTTCACCAAATCAGGACAATCCACTTATGCCAGGAATAGGTTGCGGAGGAAGACCCATATTGGGAATGGATGTTTGGGAGCACGCTTATTATTTGCACTATCAAAACAGAAGACCCGATTATATCAATGCTTTCTTCAATGTGATTAACTGGGCGGAGGTAAGCAAGCTTTACGCTTCTGGTAAATAAGCACGATAAAAACACATTTAAAAAACGAAAGGCCTTCAAAATTGAAGGCCTTTTCATTTGGGTTAAAGAGTTAGTGATCTAATTTGATTCACTAACTAGGTGACTATTTAAGGGTATCAGGTTGTAGTCAAAATCAATTCTTTCTATTCCCTTTTCTTTACTTTTTAATTCTACAGTGAAGATCACTTCATTCTTAGCTTTATAATTTATTTTTCTAATAAATGAGGTAACCTTATATTTTGAATACAGATCATCCAAATAAGCTAATATAGAGACTGGAACATTTTCGGATAAATTAACTTCTTCCTCAATGATCGCTCCTTTAGCGGTGTATAGCACAATTGTCGAGTAGGACTCAAAAACAAAATTTGCCTGATATACATCCGCCTCGCCGCTGATCTTCAAAACCCTCCAAGTGGATGTTGTTTTGGGATATTTGGAATAATGCCATTTCAACAATGTGAAATCGATATCATCTTCTGCGATATCAGTCACTTGAGAAACACAAGTGAAATTAATAAGAAAAAAAATGCCAATTATTAGAATTCCTCTAAAATTGATGATCATCATACATTGTCCGCTGGTAAGGATGCAAAAATTAACGGTTTTTTTTGGAATAACTTAATAAAGTGAATTGATTTTTTTATGAAAATCTATTACGGCATGGATTCTCCACTTTCATGATTTCGAACCTTTACCTCGGCAGCCTCCTCGATGACTTCATCATCACCATCCTGCACCTCACCCCATTGATCAAGGTCAGGCTGTCCTCCATCCACCCATGCAGTGTACCAAAAGTCTCCAAGCATTTTTATTGCCCGGCGCATTTGCCGCTCCACCATTCCATTCATCTGCTTATGAAACTCCTGGGAAAACTCGTATGAATAAACACGTATAGTCGTATTCCCACGCTCTTCAAAGCTGTATTTCTTTGATTCTGGAAATTTTTGGGTTAAATTTTTCTCCATTGAAAATACAGAATCCAGTGCCATATTGGCTTTTCCTACGGCTTCCCAAACTGAAAGCTGAGTATTGTCCACATATTCTGCTTGACCGGTCAATAGATCATAGTCAGGAAAAAAAAGTTCAGGCAATCGAGATTCCCAAAATCCGTGAATGCCCACTTGCCCTGTTTGCTGACCATTATAATTGGAAGTGGTATGCAATGGCACATTCGCATCAGCAATATAATGTCCTAGGTCGGCAGAAAATCGCAGCATCCTATCCATATCTCCATTCAGAAAAGCCTGTGTCAATTGATATTTGACCAAATTGATGTGCCAGGGAACCAGACCATAGGCATTGAGTGTATCTTCTGTGTATTGAGTCACTGCATCAGACCAATACCTTGGGAGCTTATGTAATGCACTATCTCCATATTGATCCAAATCGATATAATGCCTTGCAGCTTCTTCTTTGATGATATATCTCCGCATATCTGGGTTCACGGATTTGTCTGTGAGGTAGCTGATGTTTTTTTTATAAAAACCAATCATCTCTGGTGGCAAAGTAAACACGGCTAGTCTATTGATTTTTTTATGCGCAAAAAATCCCCATCCTGATATAAATGGTATTACTACGATCAGAATGATGATGTTTACAAGTCTTTTCATAATAGAAAATGAAATTAATTAAAATTAATCTGAATTATTTTACCATTAGATTAATTAATGTATTTGTTTTAATTCCTATTTACTCTATCTTTGCACTCCTTTAAAAAGCTAGAAGAATTAAACGCTCATGGCAAATCATAAATCGGCATTAAAAAGAATTCGATCAAACGACGCAAAAAGATTGCGAAATAGATACCAGCATAAAACTGCTAGAACTTTCATCAAGAGATTGAGAGAGTCTACAGATAAAACTGAGGCAGAGAAGTTATACATTGAGGTATCATGTATGATCGACAAATTGGCCAAGAACAATATTATACATGCTAACAAGGCTTCTAACTTGAAGTCAAAGCTTGCACTTAAGGTAAAAGCGTTAGCATAAATTACGGATATTAAATACTGCAAACCCTATTCATTAGTTTGAATAGGGTTTTTTTATTGTATATTATTTTCCATTTTTACATACAATGGAAAATTCCACAAACCGATCCCTATCAATAAAGAATTGGGCCGAAGAAGATCGACCAAGAGAAAAACTACTCTTAAAAGGAAAATCCACGCTTTCGGATGCAGAGCTTATTGGGATTCTGCTGGGGTCAGGCACGAGAACACTGTCTGCCGTGGATGTAGCCAAAATCATCCTCAATGAATACGACAATGACCTAAATAAACTTGCACGTATCACGGTTAAAGAGCTTACAAAATTTAAAGGGATTGGTGAGGCAAAAGCCATTGCCATTGTTAGCGCCTTGGAGCTTGGTAGGAGAAAAAAAGATTCAGAACGCGTCGCTAAGCCTGTCATCAAAACATCTGATGACGCCTATGACTATCTCAAGCCAGATCTTTTAGATCAGGTTCACGAGGAGTTTTGGATTATACTACTCAAAAGAAATAATGAAATCATCAAAAAGGTCCGTATCAGCATAGGTGGGATTTCTGGTACAGTCGTCGATGCTAAAATCATAATGAAACATGCCCTTGTAGAAATGGCAAGTTCCATCATACTCGCTCATAATCACCCGTCGGGAAATAAAAAACCAAGTCAGTCTGATATACAAATTACCAAAAAACTCAAACAAGCAGGATTAGTGATGGACATCCCTATTGTAGATCATATTATTTTTACTGATCACGGATTTTATAGTTTTTCCGATGAGTCTCTCCTTTGATTTACCAGAACACGACGCTTAATTTAAAACATTAACTACCAAGAAAATGATTGGTTGTATTTGATTGCGGACTAATTTTGAATAAAACCAAAGCTCTCAAAAAGTGAAGAAGATACTATATCTGGTGGTGGTGATTGTAGCGATCATTGTTGCCTATTCCATTTTAGGTGGAAGCTCAGAGGAAGAATATCTGATACAGGCCGAATCTAAACGAAATGAGAAATTAGATTTTCTGGAGTCATCTGATCAAAGCCCTTTTCGCCAATTTGATGTCGAATATTTCAAACCAACTTACTATCCTATTTCCAGAAATTATTCGGTTAGAGCAAAGCTTCAAAGAATCACTTCGACGCAGAGAGTGGTCATCGAAAATAGCGATGGCACTTCTGATATTTATGTCAAATTCGCATTCGCCAATTTCAAACTAAAAGATCAACCATTGCAATTATTGATTCTAAAACCAACGGGATTTGGGAATCTTAAAAATTATTTCACAGCATTCGCCGATGATACCAGCGGAAAAACGACTTATGGCGGTGGCAGATACCTGGATCTTGATATTGGCAATTCTGATAATATCATTATTGATTTTAATCAGACCTACAATCCCTATTGCGCTTACGCCGCAGGCTACTCCTGCCCCCTTCCGCCTGCAGAAAACATATTAAATGTTTCAATCGAAGCTGGTGAGAAGGATTATATACACTAATTCATAAGGCATTTACCCCCCACTTTCATAGTTTTGCCGATCAATTATTAAAGTCGGAATAGGTATGAAAATCTCTTACAACTGGTTAAAAGATTTTATAGAAATAATAGAAAGTCCTGAGCAAATTTCTGACGTACTCACTCAGACCGGATTAGAAGTTGAAAGCGTAGAACAAATCGAAAAAATCAAAGGAGGCCTCAATGGGCTGGTCGTAGGGCAAGTGATCGAATGCATACCACATCCTGACGCTGATAAACTTAAACTTACTAAGGTAGATATTGGCACAGGAAATCCGCTACCCATCGTTTGTGGCGCACCCAATGTAGCCGCTGGTCAGAAAGTAGTAGTAGCAACTATTGACACAACACTCTATCCAGCAACGGGAGAACCTTTCAAGATCAAAAAATCAAAAATCAGAGGTGAAATATCAGAAGGTATGCTTTGCGCTGAAGATGAAATAGGCCTTGGTGCAAGTCATGATGGGCTTTTGATCCTGGATACTGACAAAGCAAATGGCACACCTATTAAGGAATTATTCGAAACCGGTGAAGACTATGTTTTTGAAATCGGATTAACGCCCAATCGGGGTGACGCCACTTCTCATTTAGGAGTCGCTCGAGATCTTAAAGCTTTTTATGAAAGATCAATTAAAATACCCGCATCAAAATCGCACGAAGTAACAAAGAATCATCCGATCGCAGTAGTGGTTGAGAATCAACAGGCATGTCCAAGATATTCGGGTGTGACGATCCGCGGCGTGAAAGTGAGTCCTTCGCCCGATTGGTTGCAATGGCGACTGAAGGCAATTGGATTGTCCCCAATCAATAACATAGTAGATATTACCAATTATGTTCTGATGTCATTGGGACAACCGATGCATGCTTTTGATGCTGATGTGGTTGGAGAAAAAATAATGGTGAAGACCCTTGCCGCCGGGACAAAATTCAAAACACTTGATGGGGCAGAGCGTACTTTGGATGAAAATGACCTCATGATTTGCAATGAACAAGGCGGCATGTGCATCGGTGGAGTGTTTGGTGGAGTTGATTCCGGAGTAAAGGAATCTACGACAAACATCTTTTTGGAAAGTGCTTATTTCTCTGCCGATTGGGTGCGAGCCACAGCCATGAGACATGGCTTGTCCACAGATGCTTCTTTCAGATTTGAGCGTGGCACGGATCCCGAAATGACTATCCCTGCCTTGCATATGGCCGTTGGTCTTATTCTGGAAATAGCAGGGGGCCATTTGGCATCAGATTATATTGACATTTATCCGAACAAAATTCAACCTGTCGAAATAAATACTACTTTTCACAATTTTCATCGAATGATCGGTGAAAAATTGGCTGATGACAAAATCATAACGATACTGAACCTATTGGATATAGCGACCAAAAATATATCAGATGAAGGATTCACGGCCATCGTGCCTCTATTCCGAAGTGAAGTGACACGCGAAGCGGATTTGGTTGAAGAAGTATTGCGGATTTATGGTTTCAACAATATCCCATTAGAAGAAACAATCTCAGCAGGATATCTTGCCTCGTTCAATGAAAAGGAACCATACAAACTTCAGGAAAAAATATCAGATCTTCTGGCTGGTATAGGTTATTCAGAAATTCAAACCAATTCATTGACCAATCCTGAGTATTTCAAAAATGTACCCGTAGGCCAGGGGCCAGTTGAGATTTTAAATAAGTCAAGTGAGGAGTTGGGTTATATGAAAACTACACCGATTTATACCGGTTTGGAATCCGTCAGGCACAACATCAACAGGCGACAGAAAAATCTGAAGTTTTTCGAGTTCTCAAAAATTTATGAAAAGGCTGAGAAATATAAAGAGACAGAGTTACTTACCTTTTATCTGACAGGAGATCTTAATGAAGAAACTTGGAATACACCAGCAAAGCCTGTTACATTTCACCATTTACTTCAAACGGTTAATGCCGTTTTGGGAAGTTTGAAATTAGGAACACCTGAGATGGATGAAGTCACTGATGATGCTTTTTCATACGGCATGACGCTATCATTGAATAATGCTATCATCGGTAAAATAGGTAAACTGAATACCAAAATCACGAAATACTTCGAGATTAATCAGGAAGTGTTCTACGCCGAATTTGCTTGGAAGAAACTTATAAAAGCAGCACGTACTAAATATAAATTTGAGAGCCTTTCAAAATACCCAGAAGTAAGAAGAGATTTATCACTGGTAATAGATGAAAAAATTACTTTGAAGGAGATTAAGAAATTAGCTTTTAAGTCTGAAAAAAAATTATTAAATCGGGTAATCGTTTTTTCGATTTATAAAGGAGATAAATTAGAGGAAGGAAAAAAATCTTACGCAATAAGTTTTTATCTTCAGGACAAAGAAAAAACTTTAGCCGACAAACAAATTGATAAGACCATGAAAGGGTTTATCAATATTTTCGAAAGTGAAATTGGAGCATTAATCAGAAAATAAATGGGAAACGACTCACTCAGAACTGAATTGAACAACCTTGAACGAAAGGTTAAAATACTCATAGGAGAACATTCAAGTTTACAATCTGAGGTTTCGCGTCTTAAATCTGAAAATGAAAATTTGAAATTTAAATTGGATTCAAACAATGCTCATTTATCAAACTTTCAAAATCAAGCTAAAATTAGTAAAATTGTAGAAAGCATGAACGTAGAGGAGAGAGGAACAGCAGAGTTGAAGGTAGTGATTGATGACTATATTAAGGAAATAGATAAATGCATAGCTCATTTGGGTGAAGCGTAATACCGAATGGCAGAATTATCAATAAAGCTGAAAATTGGGAATAGAGAATATCCCATGAAGGTGAAAGCAGAAGATGAAGAAAGTATCAGAAAGGCAGGAAAAATGATCAATGAAAAGATCCGATCCTACAAAGACCAATTTGGTATAGATGATCATCAAGACCTTTTGGCCATGGTGGCATTTGATTTTTTGGTAGATAAAATGAAAAAGGATGAGAATTCCGAATCTACTGACGAAGTAGCCCTAAACCAAATTCGCAATATCAGCCAGTTAATCGGTCAGACAATCTGATTTTCCAATAATATAGTATCTCCACTCCATTCGCTGCATGGCCATTCCAGTCTACATGCACTTAACATATATATAAAAGCGAAAATGGATATTACCCTAGTTGCCATCATTGGCATTATCAGTATCGGCGTAGGTGTCGGTGTTGATCGTATCCTGCTAAAAAGATCAATTGCAAAAAAGATCAATGAAGCTGAGGAGCAAAAAAAACTCATTATTAAAGAAGCAGAAGTAACTGCTGAGAACATAAAAAAGGATAGAATCTTAGAAGCAAAGGAGAGGTTCCTGAAACTTAGAACTGAATTTGAGGAAGAATCCAATCGAAAGAAAAACCTAATAATTACCAACGAAAACAAGATAAAGCAGCGAGAATCTAACATCTCAAAGCAGATTGAGCAGAATAAACGAGTTGAGGCCGAATTGGAATCAATGAAGGAAAATGTAACTGCACAACTTGAGATTGTTAAACGCAGAAAAGAGGAATTTGAAAAACTCAAAAGCCAACAGGTAGCCATTCTCGAGAAAGCCTCCAATCTTACGGCTGATGAAGCAAAAAATCAGCTGATAGAAACACTGAAAGATGAAGCCAGAACCAACGCATCTGCGCATATAAAAGACATCATAGAAGAAGCCAAAATGACGGCTACTAAGGAAGCCAAAAAGATTGTTTTACAGACCATTCAGCGTACCGCCACAGAGCATGCCATTGAAAACTGCGTTTCTGTTTTCAACATAGAGAGTGACGATATCAAAGGAAAAATCATCGGTCGGGAAGGAAGAAACATTCGTGCACTTGAAGCGGCGACAGGTGTAGAAATTATTGTTGATGATACACCCGAAGCTATTATCATCTCAGGATTTGATCCAGTTAGAAGAGAAGTGGCCAGATTGTCTTTACATAGACTGGTTCAGGATGGCCGTATTCACCCAGCTAGAATTGAAGAGATTGTGGCCAAGACCATCAAAAATATTGATGACGAAATCGTAGAGATTGGTGAGCGCACAGTTATAGATCTTGGGATTCATGGTCTACACCCAGAACTCATTAAGTACGTTGGCCGAATGAGATTCAGGTCATCTTATGGTCAGAACCTACTTCAGCACTCAAGAGAGGTGGCCAATCTTTGCGCTACACTCGCTTCGGAAATTGGACTCAATTCCAAAATTGCCAAAAGAGCTGGATTGCTGCATGATATTGGTAAGGTATATCCGGACGAGCCAGACAAGCCACACGCGATCATTGGTATGGAACTGGCTCAAAAATACAAGGAGTCCGCCGAAGTGTGCAATGCAATTGGTGCCCACCATGATGAGATAGAAATGACGTCCATGTTCTCACCTATCGTTCAGGCCTGTGATGCGATCTCAGGTAGCCGACCTGGTGCTCGAAGAGAAATTATGGAGCAATACCTGAAAAGATTAAAAGATCTTGAAAGCGTGGCTTTGAGTTTTGAAGGTGTTAACAAATGTTACGCCATACAGGCCGGCAGAGAGCTACGTGTGATGGTTGATGCTGAAAATGTAACAGATGCACAAGCAAGTGACATCTCTTTCAATATTTCTCAAAAAATAGAAAAAGAGATGCAATACCCTGGACAAATCAAAGTAACTGTAATTAGGGAAACAAGGGCAGTGGCTTATGCCAAATAATAAATAAATTCATAAGACAAAGCCTTGAATACTCGATATTCAAGGCTTTTTTGCTATTATCCTCCATAATTTCTGTTGCGCAATCACTGCGTTGGTCTTTTTGGATATTTCGCACTAGATTCATGTCAAATTTATCCGTTCGACGCTTTGAAAACTTCGTCAGTAGACCTTAGTTTAGATCCATATTCAGGAATTTGGGATGAGTCAGCAGCGGCTCATTTACTGAGAAGAACCATGTTTGGCCCAAAACTTAGCGAGATAAAAGAAGCTGAAGATATTGGGCTAACAGCTATTTTGGACTTACTTCTTGATGCTCCTGTAAGCCCACTAAGTCCCCCTTTAAATTATTATTTCGCTGATGACGCCAATTGGCGAAACATGGGTGGACAAAGCATACCAATCTGGAAAGAACTTTCCAAGAAAAAAATCATATCGCGCCTGGTCTCAAGGTGTCTTGCTCAATCAGCAAATCTCGGCACGTGAAAAAATGTGCCTGTTTTGGATCAATCATTTCGTGGCTGAAATGGACGCTGTTGCTGATCCAAGGAGCAACTATGACAACACTAAACTTTTCTACGATAACGCCTTTGGTAGCTTTCAAAAATTGGTAGAAGATGTAAGCATTTCACATGCCATGCTCATCTACCTCAATGGCAACACCAATAAAAATGGCGCTCCAAATGAAAACTATGCAAGAGAATTATTTGAATTATTCTCTATTGGAAAGGGGCCACTAATTGCTGAAGGCAATTACACGAATTATACGGAAGAAGACATCCAACAAGCAGCCCGGGTTTTATCTGGATATACACCGTCAAAAATCCAAATAGCGAAGTAAAGTACACCTCGTCTCGACATGACAAGGGCGAGAAGGTGTTTTCTGAAATCTTTAATAATCTATCAATCACTAACCTAGAAGATCAGGAATATTTGGCCCTTATCCAAATGATTTTTAATAAGGAGGAAACATCAAAACACATCTCAAGAAAAATTTACAGATGGTTCCTGTATTATCATATTGATGAGGATATCGAAGCAAATATCATTGCGCCAATGGCCCAGACTCTTCGAGATAATAATTACGAAGTAAAACCAGTGTTAAGACAACTTTTGGGAAGCACCCATTTTTTTGATGAAGATTTCAGAGGAGCCCAGATCAAAGGTCCTATTGATTTTAGCATTGGATTCGTTCGTCAATTAGAGTTGGAATTTCCTGCACAGACAGAGCTGCTCCCACTCTACAACCTTTGGTTTGAAGTATATACATCGGCTCAAGTTCAACTTCAAAGCATCTCTGATCCACCCGATGTAGCCGGCTGGAAAGCCTATTATCAAGAACCTTCTTTTTATCGTACTTGGATCTCTGCGGTCACACTTTCGGAAAGAGACAGTTTTATGAATCGATTACTTTCGAGTAAGGGAATTGTTAAAAACGGGAAAACAATTAAGGTAAATCCTTTTAAGATATTGGATCAGCTGGACAACCCAACGAATCCCAATGAGGTAGTCAGCAGCTTTACTAAATTATTAATTCCAGTTCCACTCAGCACTGATGCAAGGGATGGTCTCAAAGAAGCACTCATCGCTGGTCTACCGGATTTTGAATTGACGGTAGAGTACAATGCTTTTAAAAACGATCCAGGAAATGCAGGGACAAAACAAGCAATTGAAGGAAAGCTTTTGAGTCTGATCATTGCCATAAAAAACTTACCTGCCATTCAACTTGCCTGATTATGAACAGAAGAAATTTCATCAAAAAATCAGCTTTAAGTTTACCCCTAACCATTGGAGGTTTTGAGGTTGCAGCGGCCTATGGTAAGGAATGGAGTTGGCTCAATAAGATTAGCATGGACAGTGACAAGGTCCTAGTACTCATCCAGCTAAATGGTGGTAATGATGGTCTGAGTACTTTCATTCCCCTTGATCAGTACAGCAATCTGTTTAATGCCCGAGAAAATATTATTATTCCAGAAATGGACTTACTGGCGGTAGATGGAGTGGACGATCTTCGTTTTCATCCTGGTCTAAAGGAAATGCAATCCCTTTTCAATCAGGAAAAAATGGGTATTGTACAGAATGTGGGCTATCCAAATCCCAATAAATCGCACTTCAGATCCACGGATATTTGGACCAGCGCATCGGATTCTAGTACCATTGAAAATACAGGATGGCTCGGCAGATATGTAGAAAAAATACATCCAGACTTTCCAGATAACTATCCAAATGACGAAAATCCTGATCCTTTGGCCATTACTATAGATACGCTGGTCTCAGCCACATGTCAGGGGTCTCAGGTGAATATGAGTTTTGCTATTGCCAATCTTGATAAACTGTCTCAACTCACCACACAAGAAAATCCGTCGGAGATACCTGATAATGCCTACGGAAATGAACTAAAGTTCATTATGCAGTCCATAGAGCAATCCAACGCCTATGGCCAGGTCATCAATGCCGCGGCAGATAAGGGCAATAACTTGTCAGAATTGTATCCCGATACCAAACTTGGGGATCAACTAAGAGTTGTGGCCAAATTGATCTCAGGTGGATTACGAACGAAAATTTATGTGGTGAAACTTGGTGGCTTTGACACGCATGATGCACAGTCAGATACCAATAATCCTCTCATCGGGAAATTCGCAAGTTTGATGACTGAACTGTCGCAAAGTGTGGGCGCTTTTATCGATGACATTAATAAATTAGGTGTGGCGGAACGTGTCGTCGCTTTGACCTTTTCAGAATTCGGAAGAAGAATAACATCAAATGACAGCTATGGAACGGATCATGGTGAAGCCGCACCCCTGATGATATTTGGCAATTTAGTCAACCCAATCATCCATGGTGAGAATGCTATGATCCCGGAAAAAGCAACTTCTCAGGACAACCTTGAATGGAAAATTGACTTTAGATCGGTTTACGGATCCCTATTGATGGATCTATTTGATATGACTGAAACTGATGCCCGAGCAATTGTCGCCACTGATTTTGAGTATATAAAACTCATTGGTAAACCAAAGAATGAAGTTGTGTTAAGAACACAAAATCTGCGTTATTTTTCTCTGGAACAGAATTACCCGAATCCAGTCCGAGATTTGACAACCATCGACTTCTCCAGCCGAGGGATGCAATTGAAAATGGATCTCTATGACATGAATGGTAAACACGTCATGAATCTCATTGATGAAAAAATGGGAAAAGGAATCCACAGTCATGTAATGGATTTGGGAACCTTAAGGAGTGGGCGATATTTTTATCAACTGCGAGAAGGCAGTCAGACTTTGACTAAAAAGCTTATAAAGAAGTAATAAATCCGCATTCAGTAGATTTTATGCGTTTTTCTATACTAACCTCTCGATTACCTTTTCTGCACATTTGAGAAAATTTAAGATCCGAAAACTAAGAAGGTGAGAATTTATTCTTGAATAAATTGATACTCATCCATTATTCAAGACCTTTTTTATTGTCAAAAAGGAAACTCTGCGTTATCTTCAACGTGCCAATAACCTAATCCAGATGAAAAGACTCACTTCACTAATCCTAACACTATTTTGTTTTAGCATCATTCTTCATGCCCAAAACGACAAATTCAAATTTGGAAAAATCAGTAATGAAGAGCTCAAAATGACTGAGTGCTCGTTCTATCAGGAAGCCAATTCTATGATTTTAGCCGAAAGTGGTGCACTCAATTTAGTATATAATAACGATAAAGGTTGGCGATATTCCATGGACGTAATAGTTCGAAAGAAAATATTCAAGTTTCTTGATAAGGATCAGGGGAACATAAAGATATCACTCTATGAGCCTCTAATTGGAAATGATAGGGAAGAAATAAGCGGATTAAAAGCCACAACCTATAATCTGGTGAATGGTAAAATTGAAAAAACAAAACTGCCAAATTCTGAAGAATTTAAAACAAGAATAAATGATTACCGAGTAGAAGTATCATTCGCCCTTCCTGATGTGCGAGTGGGATCGGTGATAGAGTATAAGTATACATTATCTTCTGATTATCTCACAAACCTGAGTACCTGGCATTTTCAAGGAGAACTACCCACGGCATATTCTGATTTCACCTACACCATTCCTGAATATTTTTTCTATCAAAAAAGTCAGGTAGGCAACTACACACTTTTAGAAGTTTTTTCAGACCAAATCAGCGAAACGTTTAACTATTCCTATTACACTGATGCGGGTGGACTAAAGGGTGCTCCACAAAAAATGAGCGGTACTTTTAATTCTAACAGCTCAAGAACTCAAATGACTGGCAGGAATATTCTTCCATTACAGGTAGAGCCCTTCATGAACAATAAACCAAACCTACCTACCAGAGTAGAATTTCAATTGACCTCCATAGTTATGCCGTATCAACCTGTGAAAAACATAGCCACTGATTTTGAAAGTTTTAACAAAGGGTTAATGGATCGATCAAGTTTTGGTAAAGTTCTAGATAATGGAGGATTTGCCAAAGATTTTATTGCCGCACTAGATGGGAAAACACAAAAAGAAAAGGCAATATCAATTTACCATTGGATCTCTCAAAATTTCTCTTGGAACGAATATTATGGGATTTCTAGCGATGAAGCCGGACGGCAAGCATTCAAAGCCGAAACCGGAAATGTTGCAGCTATCAATCTGACATTAATAGCTGCATTAAGGGAAGCAGGAATCAATGTCAACCCCGTTATTTTAAGTACAAGAGGTCATGGATCTCCACACCCTTTCTATCCAAATATGCAAAATTACAATTATGTAATTGCTGCTATGACCATTGCCGATGAAGAATATTTACTGGATGCCACATCGAGACTCCCCTTTGGAATGTTACCAAAAAGATGTTTAAACGGAAAAGGTTGGCTGGCTTCAGAAAATGGTGGGAGATGGGTAGATTTAAAAACGGGCAGTCACATAGAAAATATTAGCAGAGTCATAGAAATAAAAGATGATGAAATCAGATCCAAATATGAAATAAAGAAAGACGGTTATGCCGCCATCGAAACCTACCAAAAAGTTAAGGAAAAAGGTGCAGAAGCATATAGTTTGGAGTTGGCTGAAGGATTTATTGAAGGTACGCTTGAAAATTTCAATTATCCTGATTCCAACAGAATATCCCTTGTAACTATGAATTTTGAAATGGTCAATGAATTTTATGATGAAGATATTTTATACATAAATCCTTTAAACTATGGGGTGCTAAAAGAAAACCCTTTCAAAAGAGAAGAACGCTTCTCTACAGTGGATTTTGAATGCGAATTCACTACTCAGGTACTCGTCCAAATAAACATTCCCGAAGGGTATCAGGCGGAGCTTCCAAGTCCCGCAGTAGTCCGAATGCCAAATCAGGCTGGCTCATATTCATATTCTGCAAGCCAGATAGGTAATTTAATTGCCGTCGTGATGAAAATGCAGGTCAAACAACTTGATTATACACCAGAAGAATATCAATTTCTAAAGCAGTTTTATCAATTGATTGCCGATAAAAACAATGAAACTGTAATTCTGAAGAAAATCTAATGAGAGCTGCTGTCCTTGTCCTTCTTATTTCAATGTCTTTTTCAGTTACTGCGCAGCTACTGATTGCGAGCATACCAGACTCGTTAAAAGCGGGAATGAATGAGGTCATTATCCAGGATCATACTCGATTTGAATTTGAATCCCTCACTAAAAGTGAACTCACCAGATCTTATCAAGTTGCAGTATTAAATAAATTTGCCAACGATAGAAATCAAATCCAACTGCCTTATGATGATTTCCGGTCGATCAAAAATGTCAAAGTCGTGCTTTACGATCAACTCGGGAATAAAGTCGAAACATATCACCTAAAAGATTTTGGTGATTACAGTGAAAAAAGCTTCAGTCTGGCATCCGATAGTCGATCTAAATATTTGGACATTACCCACAAGCAATATCCATTCATCCTTGAAGTAGCATACACTATAGCCTATAATACCTCTTATATATTTCCAACCTGGCATCCACAATCAGACGACAAACAATCCATAGTCAATGCCACTTTTGCGATCATCAATCAAAGCGGTTATGATATCAGGTATAGGGAGTTGAATATTTCCGCTGACTCAGTTATTAAAAAACTAGATGAAACAAGATATTATTGGTCAATCAAGAATCTAAAAGGATATAAATATGAGCCATTTTCAAGTTACATAGACAGATCTCCGATCGTTTATACTGGCCCAACGAAATTCGAGCTGGATGGGTATCAAGGTGATATGACTACCTGGGAGAATTTCGGAAAATGGCAGTGGGAGTTGAATCAAGGTAGAAATACCCTCACCCCAGAGCAACTCCAGCCAATGATGGAATCCATTTCAGGTGCTACATCTAAGATTGACTCGATCAGGAGGGTTTACGATTATCTACAAGCAAACACACATTATGTGAGCATCCAACTAGGCATTGGTGGAATGCAGCCATTCGAAACAGGTTTTGTTCATGAAAAAAAATATGGCGATTGCAAAGCCTTGTCATTTTATACCCAAAGCCTTCTGGAAAGCATTGGGATAAAAGCCTATTATACCTGGATATATGGTGGAAAAAGCCCTATAAAATTATTTACAGATTTTCCAAATGACTATTTCAATCACATCATACTGACTGTGCCGTTGGAAAAAGACACCATTTGGCTGGAGTGTACCTCTCAATCAAACGCATTTGGCAATCTTGGAACCTTTACCGGAAATCGATATGGACTAATGATTGCCGAAGATGGTGGCCATCTTATCAAAACGAAAAGCTACGGTCTGGCTGATAACATTCAAACAACCTCAGCAAAGATTTTTCTGGAACCAGATGGAAAAGGAATTGCTCAGATCAAAAGGGAATACAGTGGAATGGAGATAAGTAATGACGGTTTTGAATGGGCTATTCTCGAATCTGAATCCAAGCAAAAAGATTGGTTCATCGACAAACATGATTGGGAAAGCATGACTCTGAGCAAATTGGAAATGAATCAGATTTCAGACGAACCTATACCGACTGGAGGGTTCACGGCAGAAGTAGAATTTCTAAAACTTGCCAAAAAATCAGGTGATCGATTATTCTATAAACCCTTTGTATTCACCAACGTTTCCAGCTTAAAACTCCCAGATGTTGATCGCCAATATCCAATACATATTGCTTATCCATTTTCCGAAGTGGATTCAATAGAATTAATTTTGCCAGATGCGTATTATCCAGAGAAAGAAATTGATTCAAAAGAAATCAACTCCAAGTTTGGTAAATATCAGCGATCCGTCATCAAGAAAGATGATAGCTACATTTTCATCCGGAAATTTGACTTTGTAGATGGCATCTATCCGCCCTCAGATTACGAAGAATTTCGAAATTTTTTCAAAACTATCAGAAAATACGATAATGAAAAATTAGTGCTCATCAACAGAACCTAGCAGCCAATCCCAATCAACTGCATTTGGTATACCCACAGCTTTTACATTTCAGGCATCCCTCCTCAAATATCAACCCCGCTTCATCACCGCAACTTGGGCATAGATGGTCCTTACTGATTGTTCCCCGTGGGACGTATGTCCGTAGCGCCCGGCTAACACCATTTTTCCATGTGTTGATATAATCCTTATCGAAATTCAAATTGTCAATCAGATGAACCACATCTACCAGCGGCATCCCATGTCTTAAAATTCCAGAAATCAGCTTGGCATAGTTCCAGTATTCCTGATTGAAACTCCTGGAAAGTCCCTCGATAGTCACATTGTAACCTTGCCTATCGACATAACGAAAATCATATCTACTCGCGTTTGTTGCATCTACATTTCGAATGATCCATCCTTCTTTCACCCAATTTGGTAAGGCAAAGGCATCTTCGGCCTGTCCAGTAAAAATCTCATAGGGCCTGCCATCTAGCAAACCGATGAAGGCCAACCAATGTTCATGCTCATTTTGAAACCTTAGAATACTGGCCTTCAGCTCATTAGGTCTTGATGGTGCCTGGGTTTCTACAATTCCGGGTTTTTGTTTTGCGTCATGGCTGATCAGAACGCCGGAACGGGAGCCGTCGCGATAGACAGTAATGCCTTTCAATCCAGCTTTCCATGCTGATAAGTATATTTTTCCAACCAAAGATGAAGGAGTATCTTCTGGCAAATTGATGGTGGAGCTAATAGAATGTGTGACATATTTCTGTATCACCGACTGGATTTCAATTCTTTTCTTCCAGTCGATTTCATTGGCTGTAGCACCTTTATAAGGATTGGATTCAATGTTCTTATCCGGATACATTTCCATCCATAATTTTAATTTGGGATGATATACATCAAATTCTTCCCAGATATCACCCATCTCATCTTTGAAGTGATATTCACTTGTTTCAGAAGGAGTAGCAATTTTCCTTCGTCGCTTGTATGAAGTCATAAAAACAGGCTCCAGTCCTGATGAGGTTTGTGCCAGTAGGCTGACCGTTCCAGTAGGCGCCACCGTACTGATAGAAATATTTCTACGCCCATATTGCATCATGCGCTCATACGTGCGTGGCAGGCTTTCCGCCAGGTACTGCACAAATTCTGAAGTCTGTTCTACTTCCCGATCAAATGCCTCAAAACTTCCACGCTCAAGTGCCATATCTATCGAGCTGTCAAATTCCGCTTCGCACTTCTTTCTCATGACTTTTTCAATCAGATCTACAGCTTTTGCATCGTCAAACCTCATTCCCAAGGCAGCCAAAGCATCCGCCAGTGCGGTGAAGCCCAATCCTGTACGCCTACCTTTTTTACCATTTTCCCAAAGCATGTTCCAGGTCTCTTTTTCCACAAGTTTGACTGATTCATGTTCTGGATCGAGATCTATTTTTTCCAGTATTTTCTCAACGGATTTAAGCTCCAAGTCTACCAAATCATCCATCAGGCGTTGGGATTCATAGGATATCTGATAAAACTTTTCAAAATCAAAGCTTGCCTCAGAAGTAAAAGCCCCATCTACAAAACTGAAAAGATTGATTGCCATCAGCCTACAGCTATCTCCTCCTTGCATGGCTATTTCGGAGCATGGATTGGTAGATTCATTTTTAAATTCGGGATAAACCGATGAGGTAGAATAATGATGCTGACGGTCCCAGAAAATGATGCCCGGCTCTCCGGTTTTATGTGCGCACTCGATGATCTTTGCCCATAAATCTTTGGCGGAAACTTCTTTTTGAACCGAAGGCTTTTCTGAATCTAATGGCCAGCGAAGCGTGAAGGTGCTGTTGGTTTCAACAGCTTCCATAAAGTCATCTGAAAGTCTCACAGAAATGTTGGCACCAGTGACTTTGGTCAAATCCTGTTTCACAGTTATGAAATATTCAATATCAGGATGAGCCACATCCATGGTCAGCATCAATGCGCCTCTCCTGCCATTCTGGCTTACTTCGCGTGTTGTATTGCTGAATCTCTCCATGAATGAAACCACTCCACTTGAAGAGCCCGCAGCGTTCTTCACAGCTGTACCTCTAGGTCGAAGGGTAGACAAATCAAACCCAACTCCACAACGACGCTTACTAAGCTGAGCCAGCTGCTGATCTGTGTACATGATACCTCCATATGAATCAACGGGCGCTTTGATCACCACACAATTTGAAAGCGACGCAACCACGTATGGATTTCCTAAAACTGACATAACACTACCTTGTGGAATGACGTATTTGAAATCCTTGAATAGATTATAAATGACCTCCTCTGATAGTGCTGCTCGTCTCGCTCCATAAGGCGACAATCCGGCGGCTTGCTCTTTCGCAATAGGTGGGTAGGCAGTCTCAGCTTGATAAAAAGCACTTGCCATTCTCCAGTGCATGTCATCAGGCGATAGCTCAGTAAAGCGACCTTTATCGTCGCGAATACAATACTTGTTGATCCAGGTAGTTGCGGCCAACTCGTCATTGTCAAAATATTTTTTGGTTGCGATCAATACATCCTCGTAGGAGTAAGTGGTCGGTTTTGTTGGGTTTTCAGTAGTCAAATCGATTTTTTTTAGTTTTTAAAGCTAAAACCTAATGTTCCCTACGGATATGATGACTATCAGGATCATGGCTGATTAAATTTTTAAAGACTTTATTTTTTTAGACTCTTGTAATTTAAATAAGCATTGCGTGTTTGAGTAAAACAAAATGTCTTAATAAAATATTGTTAGGGAGGAGGCCATTGGCTTTTTGCTTTTTGCCGGCTGAGTATTGTGTTCATACGTTCGTCGACAAACCGGTTTGTATTTTGGGATTATGGACATTTTATAAAAATATTTTGGCTGACTAACTGACATCAAAAGAAATAGATTCTAATAATGTAATTTTAAGCACCTATAACTTTTTGCTATGACACTGACACAACTTGAATATGCGCTTTCCATTCTAAAAAATGGTAGTTTCAGTAAATCAGCCATCAAGTTGTCGCTCACGCAACCGGCATTGAGTGTACAGATCCAAAAACTTGAAAATGAAATAGGAATCAAATTATTTGATCGATCTTCTACGCCCATCATGGCCACCGAAGATGGCATAGAGTTCTTGCTGCGGGCAGAAGAAATAGTGACTGGGGCCAGAAAGCTCAAGGAGTTTTCCATTAATAAAAAAAGTGATTTTGCAGGTGAGCTGAAAATAGGAATCATTCCAACGCTTTCACCATTTCTAGTGCCTCTATTTAGCAAATCTCTGAGCGTAGATTATCCCGATTTCAAGTTGGATATCATGGAACTGATTACTCAGGATATAATTAAAAAAGTTCGCTCAGGTGAACTAGACGCTGGAATCATTTCAACTCCTGTCAAAAGTTTCGGGATCAGATCAGAGCCTTTGTTCTACGAAAAATTCTACTTTTATTCGTCCAAAGAACTCAATGGAATCACCTTAAGAGTGAATGAAATCGACCAACAGGATTTATGGTTGTTGGAAGAAGGGAATTGTTTTCGAGATCAGGTCAATGACTTTTGTAAAATAAAAACTTCCAGCAAACTCAAACAGGTGGTGTACCGATGCAATTCCATTGATTCACTGATTCGGATGGTAGACAATCATGGCGGATTTACCATTCTTCCAGAGCTAACCACCATTAGTCTGAATGAAGACCAGGAGCTCAATATTTCTCCTATCGAAAAGAAGGCACGCGAGATTGGTTTGATCACAAGAAATACGGTGGATAAAGAACGCTTCCTTGAGATTCTCAAAACGTATATTCTTCAAAATATTCCCAGACACATGCTAAGCATGGAAGGACTTGAGGTGGTAGATCCTGCCATAGAATCCAATTAAAAAATGTTCGGCAAAAAAAACGGCTACCAGATAATTCCGGTAACCCCTTCGTTCAACTAATAAAACAAAATTTACTCACCATAAAGTTTTTTACCCGCCTCTTCATATTTATCATCTGCAGTCCACCACAGCTTCATCTCTGCATTGGCAATCTTATCCAGCGTATATATATATGCTCTTGAAAATTTGATGAGATAATCATAGTCAAGGGTATTGGCCTCATCTGTAGGCTGATGATAATATTTCTTGATTTCATCACCATTTTCTACCACGCCTGGGCCATAAGAAATGGCAGGAACTCCTTTCGCTGCGAAGCTGACGTTATCTGATCGGTCATAAAAATTTTCCTCAGGAAAAAGGTCATCTATGGCTTCTAATCCAAAAAGATCCGCACCTTGAATCAGGAATGGAGTCACGTTGGTTCTATTAAAGCCAACGATGGTCACTTTGGAAGTATCATCATATCCTCCAGTATCTGTATTAAAATTAAAAACCGTCTGTTTCAGCGGAATCAATGGATTTTCGGCGTACCATTGGCTACCCAACAGACCTACTTCTTCTGCATTACAAGCCAGAAAAGCGATTGATCTTTTGGGGGGATGCTGTGCAAAATATTTAGCCGTGTTTAACATATTGGCAATTCCGATTCCATTGTCACGTGCACCATTCCAAATCGAATCTTCACCCGCCGGAACGGTTTTCACGCCGACGTGATCTAAGTGAGCCGAAATCATGATATAGTCATTTTTCAAAGTAGGATCTGTACCTTCTATGTATCCGAGAACATTGGGCACTTCTTGACGCGCATCAGTTGTGCCAGCAACATATAAAGTAGCCATTTTACCCTCGTTGGCCTTAAAATAATCTAGTAAAATACCATTAGAATCAACTAACCACGCGCTATTGTAGGGAACACTAGATTGCCCTTCATCGAGTATAAAGGTATCACCAGATAAATAGTTGATAAGCAGCTTCCATGGAATTCTCGAAGGTCTGTATAGTTCGATCAGTGCTAAGGCACCCATTTCTCTGGCCATTACCGATTTTTTCTTTGATAATCCATATGAACTTTTTGAAATACCATTACCTGCTATTGCCACAAGCACTTTACCTTTTACATCTTTGCCTGCTAGGTCTTCTTCCAAACCGAAATTAACAAACATCATCTCACCAGAAACATTGCCATTTTTTGCAGATATAAAAATAAGGTCATCCCATATGTTGAAGACCGAATCCCCAACTGTCAAAGTGCCCTTTTTGGGTGGTTGAAATTTGATAAGGGAAACTTGCTGAAAATAATTATCAGTACCTGTGACAGGTTTCACACCATAAGTTCTGAATTGCTCAGCAATATATCTAGCTGCTATTTGGTTTTCCTGTGTACCAGTCATCCTTCCTCTCATCTCATCGGACGCCAGGAAATAAATATGGGAAGCTAAATCCTCCTTTTTCACCTCATTTGTGACCGATTTTACCAATTTCTTTTGTGCCGACCCCACAACAACAATAAATAATGAAAGAGTAAACAATAATTTTTTCATAATTAAGAATTAATATATGAAACAAACTTAGATGAAAGCCCCGATTCAAATACATCATCTTTTTCCATTGGACTATTATTCTTTTAAATGGCAATTAGCCTATCCGCCATCATGATTAATTCGTACGATTGACTTATTATTGAAATCACTTTGACGAAACTGCCATTTTTTAATAAAAGTCATTGACCATTTTTCGAATATTCATTCTCATTGTATTTACGCTTCAGCTATCTACCACTTCTGCTCAGCAGGTAGACGAATATAGCTGTGTAAAAACCACTCAACTTTACCACACCATCATCAATTACCATATCAATGAACATATCAATAGTGCTATTCTGAACGAACGAGTGGCGAATGAATTAATCCAAGGGCTGGACTATTATGGCGTGTTTTTTACTAAAGGAGATATCAAATACATCAAAGATAAGCAGCATACTATCACACTTGAATTGATCCTAGGCTCATGCGCTTACGCCAATTCGATATTTGATCTTTATAAGGAAAAAGTCACTTTTTTTGATTCCGTTTTACGTGCTGATGAGATGTGGGAGAATGATTTCACTGAACCAGATTCCATCCTCTTGTTTGGTTCACTGAACAAGATGGAGTATGTAGATAGTGAAACCCAGCTAATCAAAAAAATCAGAAAGCGGATCAAATACCTCACTTTGATCGATTATCAGACCTCTTTGGATTCCGTGCCCGGCTCGTATGCTGACTTTGCCTCAAAGAAAATCTCACTGACAGCTAATATCAGAGAAATGGAAGGTTGTCGGATTTCGCAATTGCTGGAATCTGATTCTGCCTTGATTGAATCCTTCCTTGATATTTACTTGAAAGCCATCGCCAGCAGTTTTGATCCACACACCAATTATATGTCTCAAAAGGAGATGAATGAATTTGAGTTTTCACTATCCGAGGAGATTTTTTCAACTGGACTGATCATTGATGAAATTCGAAATGGAGTGTACATAATCGCTGGAAAAGTGCCGGGGAGTGCTTCTGCTGATATGGATGAAATCACCGAAGGTGATGAGATTCTAAAAGTGGATTACAACGATCAGGACTTGCATCCGGCGTGCATTGGCCCGGCAGAATTGATGAACCTCCTCAACAATCGCTTACCAGAGGAAATCTCGCTAAGCCTAAAAAAGCAAAACGGTAGCATTGTAAAAGTGAACATCAAAAAGTCAATGATCGAAAACATCAGCAATGAAATTGGCTCGTTGATTCTGGAAGACAGTATCAAAGTTGGATACCTTTCTTTGCCTAGTTTTTATAGAAGCATGGATGATCCTAAATCAAACAGTTCGCAGGACATAGCAACTCAAATTAATAAATTCAAGGAATACAACATTGATGGGCTCATCTTGGACCTGCGATTCAATGGGGGTGGATCAGTCCACGAAGCAGTAGAGCTGGCTGGATTATTTGTAAATAAGGGGCCTCTTATTCAGGAAATATCGCGCAATGATCGGACGGTAATCAAAGACTCAAAAAAAGGCGCCCTCTATGATGGACATCTCATTGTCCTGGTCAATACCATGTCGGCATCTGCTTCGGAAATGCTGGTTTCCATGCTCAAAGAACATGATCGTGCGATTATTGTAGGAAATAAAACCTATGGAAAAGCCTCAGGCCAGCTCATGGGACCATTGGCCTACCCGATGACCAATCAGGAGTTCGGTGCGTTGAAACTTACTGTTCTTCGATATTATGATTTGGATGGGAATACCTTTCAAAAATTCGGGATCACTCCCGATATAATGATTCCAGATGGATTTCCTCCAACCCTTTTTAGTGAATCCATTTATGAATATTCTCTGGAAAACAACAAACTGAACAAACATGTCAAAGTCAAAAGCAAATTCGCACCCATTCCATTGGCGGCACTCAAGATAAAAAATGACAACCGATTGGCTGACAATCCAATCTACCATGAAATTCAATTGTTCTCGGATTCCATTGCTAATGTGATGAAGCATTCCAAAACACTACCACTCACAGTAGAGGATTTTGTGAAAGCCACGCGGGTCAGTCCATACGATTCTGCCAAATATGATTACGTCATTAATGAAAATTTTCACGTAGAAGTCATCTCAGGTTTGACGCAGTTTGGCACGCATACAGAAGATGAACTGATCTACGCCATAGGGTCAGATCCCACACTGAGAGAAGCCATGAATATAATGCGTGATTGGAAAACGCTCCTCGAAAATCACTAGCATCAAAGGTGATGCTGTACGTGGACGGTTTCCATTAAATTACATGACCGAACAACAAGTCATACTTAATAATCACCTATGAAAAACCTATCAAATTGGATTATTGGAGTCTTTTTGATCCATACGTCATGCCAGCAACCAAAACCAATTCCCACGACTTATGATAGGTACTTTTCTGAGGGCAGTTTACGGATCGATTATTTCCATACAGGAGATGCAAATTCAGAAACGGTGGAAGTGGATCAACTTTATATCTATCCTGAATGGGCAGGCAGTTTGGTCAATCTGATTGATCAGATAAATTATGGAGCTTATTATCATAAAATTTACGATGAAGCTTCTGGCACATTGATTTACTCCAAAGGATTTGATAGCTATTTCAAAGAATATCAGGTAAGTGATCCTGCATTGGAAGGTCAGGTGAAGCAGTTTCATGAATCAGCCATCATACCTAATGCTAGGAAATCTTTCATTTTTACTTTGGAAAAAAGAGATCAATCCGGATCAATGACTGAAGTTTTCCGAGCGACACTCGATCCTACATCAGCCAAGGCAAAACCCAAAAATCCTGAAGTTGAAGTTTATACCAGCCTTGACAATGGTGACTCCCATTTTCGCGCAGATATTGCCATCATTGGGGAAGGTTACAGTTCAGAAGAAAAGGGGAAATTCGAAAGGGATGTCAATCGGTTTACAGAAATATTCTTTCGTGCCGAACCATGTAAATCGAATAAGGACAAATTCAATATCCGTGGTGTCTTGAAGCCATCACAAGACAGTGGCATAGATGAACCTCGTGCCGGCATTGATAAAAACACATCTGTAAACGCAACATTCAATTCCATGGGATCAGAACGATATGTACTCACAGAAGACAATTTATCACTGCGCGATATTGCTGGTCATGTGCCCTACGATGCGATTTATATTATGGTGAACCATACCAGATATGGTGGCGGTGGAATTTATAATTTTTATTGCATTTATACCTCCGACAATATCAATAGTGATTATCTCATGGTTCATGAATTTGGTCATTCATTTTTTGGTTTGGCTGACGAATATTATACTTCTTCTAGCGCATACAATGACTTTTATACACCTGAGTTCGAACCCGCAGAGCCGAACATTACAGCTTTAAAAGATCCTGAAAATGTAAAGTGGAAACACCTGTTGCCGAATGAAATTGAAATACCCACACCATGGGCCAAAACTCGTTTTGATAGTGCAGATTTGGCATGGCAAGCCGAGCGAACTATTTTGAATGACAGCATCGCATACTTACAAAAAAAGGGCGCTTCTGAAACTGAAGTGGCCGAATTAAAAAATTTATACGACCAAAAAAGTCTAAACCGCGACTCAGCAGTTCAGGCATATCTTGAAGGAAGTGAATTTGCCGGAAAAGTAGGCGCCTTCGAAGGTGCAGGATACACGACAAATGGACTTTATAGACCAGCCATCAATTGCATCATGTTTACACGCACAGACTATTTCTGCCCCGTTTGTCAGGATGCGATGAACAATGTGCTTCGAGCTTACGCTGAATAGTATCGGTAATGATCCACCCATTTCAGGAAGGAAAAAACTAATTCCACTCCTTCTTGAAATCTAACCAATACTGGGCTACAGCCTCTTTCATCTCTTTGCGCAGAAGCAAAATACCGATCAGGTTAGGGATGGTCATCACCGCTATGGTCACGTTGGCGAGCGTCCAGACAATTCTTGTATCGGCGAAGGCTGCAAAGAAAAATGCGGTCACATAAATCACCCGATATACGATCACGAATTTTGTTCCAAATAGATAGGTTGTCGCTCTATCTCCATAATATGACCAGGAAATAGCTGTGCTGAAAGCAAACATGATAAGACCAATAGTCACAATGTATTTGCCATAATCACCAAGAAACCCATTATTAAAAGCTACAGTTGTAAGTGCTGCACTGTGTAATAAGGATTTGCCAGCAATCACCAGATCAGAATAATCATCGTCAATACCACCGCCAATGACTCCAATGCGCCCGGTATAAGCCACCCCCTCTTTTTTCACGAAGATGTCTTCGGCGAAAGAACGTGACACTAACATGGTCTTATTGCCTATAATTATACCCTCTGCTACCTCTAAAAGACCAGTAAAGAGAGGCACTTCACCTTCATTCAAAAGCATGTCGCGCACTTTAGATACATCTTCCTGATTATACTCGCTGTAACTTCCGTCCAATACAATGATATCTGTGAACTGAAAAACATTGTCATATTTAGTTGTCCATGCTCCAGATGAAAGTAATACAAGCCCTGTAATAGTGCAGATAATGATTGTATCAATAAATGGCTCTAAAATGGCCACCATCCCTTCAGAAACTGGTTCATGGGCTCTTGCTGCTGCGTGAGCGATTGGTGCTGAACCTTGACCTGCTTCATTGGAAAATAATCCCCTGTTTACTCCTCTGTTAAATGCAAAAGCCAGGTTAGCTCCAAGAAATCCACCCATGGCGGCACTTCCTGTAAACACATCTGCAAAGATCGAAATGAAAGAAGGAATGATATTGTCGTAGTTGTAAAGGATGACCGATAATGCACCAAGAATATAAATAACAGCCATAAAAGGCACTAGTTTTTCCGTGACGATTACGATACGTTTGATACCACCAAGAATCACCAAAGCCAGTAAAACTGCCAACACACCACCAGTAATCATGTGGTCAATGCCAAAAGTAGTAAAGACCGAATCAGCTATGTTATTGATCTGAGGTAAGCTACCGGTACCGAAGGATGAGGCTATAGTTGCCACGGCAAACAATCCTCCAAGCCATGCACCCGTTTTAATCGTTTTGCCGCTTTTAGTTGTAATGTTCAATCTCTTTTTCATGAAATACATCGGTCCTCCTGAAATAGAACCATCTGCTAATTTTTCACGGTACTTATGCGAGAGCGTAACCTCCACAAACTTGGTGGTCATACCCAAAAAAGCAGTTACCAGCATCCAAAACAAAGCTGCCGGGCCTCCAAGGTGGATCGCCAAAGCCACGCCTCCAATATTTCCTGTTCCGACCGTTCCCGATAATGCTGTAGCCAATGCTTGAAAATGCGAAGCATCACCTTCGTCTCCTTTTTTATCAAACTTTCCACGAACGATCCGCAAAGCATGTTTGAAATACTTAAACTGAGGCAACCCGAGATAGATAGTGAAAAAGAGACCTGTACCCAAAAGCAGGTATACAAACCATGGAGATCCACCAATGTAACCATCGATCAGATTAAGAATATCATTGAGTTGACGCATAAAAAAGGTTTAGGTTGAAATCGCAATCTGACAAAAATAACGATATTCCTCATTTATCAACTATTCTTCTGATAAGTGGACAAACGAGCCTTTAGACAAATAAGAAGCCCTGCAATCAAATGATCACAGGGCTCAAAAATATGGCGTTTGTTTTAATGAATTAGTCTTCGGTTTTCTTCACAAAATATTTATTGATTTTATCGGTCAGGGCCGTCATGACATTCCCCATTCCAGTATAGTCAGGGCCATGACCCTTTTTCTTATGCTGATATTGAAATAATACTGGTTTCCCAAAATTGACATTGTTAACGGCATGGTTTGATTTGTCCCTCTCCAGCTTTCTTCCGGTCGTCAAGCTCAAATCCTTAGGTTTTACCTTTACTAATTTCTATAAAATCTCTGATCCAATGACTCTTTGCAAGTAGCTCATAAGCCTACTTATTTTTAGCATTTGTTGTAATTTTTTTCTGAAACAGAGACTTGAAAATCGTTTATCATGTTGTTTATCTTGACCCTTCGATATTTATACAAAAGATTTGAAAATTCAAATAAGCCATACTTATAATCCCTTTTTCATTAAGTGCTTTGCCAAAGCCTTGTTTCCCAATTCTGAAGCATACATACTTGGCCTTAAACCACCTTTAGTTTTAGAACAAGTTTTATCAACTGAAACATATGCACCCCAATCAGATTCGGTTGTTTGATCTGGTTGTATGTATTGTAACAGATTGTTATTCCAAAATTTAAAATTGTCTGTAAACAGGTCTACCAATTCTATATTTCCTGTTTCTATAGCAAAATACAATCCTGATTTGTCTTTTATTTGATAAAAACATCCTTTATCTGATGTTCCAACTCCTTGAGCACCATTTGTGATTTTTGCCCCCGCATCAAGCAAAATTTTGCAATTTTCTAGTCTGTTGTATTTTGCCGCAAGCACCAAAGGAGTAGCTCCTTTTAAATAAATATTCAATGTTTGGTCTACCGTAGTTACTTCATCTTCCAAGTTGGCACCCGCGTCAATAATCATTTTTACTAACTGTGGATTATCTGTACTTGCCGCTAGAGTTATGGCGGTTTGATTAAAAAATTCCGTTTTCACACTTACGCCAGCTCCTTTCTTAAGAAGCAACAATGCCATATGTTGTTTTGCGTTTGATGAGCCTTCGAGATAACCTATTGCCTCCATTAAAGGAGTATAAGACTGCCAAATTTTATCAGATTCAACAGCCTTTTTTCGCTTCACCTTAATTTCATTCATAGTTGATTGTAGATTGATGTCACAACCAGCATCAATCAATATATCTAGCATTTGTTCTGCTGTACCATTCCTGTCATCTCCTAAGTTACCATACCAATCAGGAACTTTAAATCCAAAATTCTCCATTATAGGTTTACTTTGCGTATAAAGCGATTTACGTTGTTCTTTCGTCATACTCCAGAAGGCCAATAAATACACTAGATTTTTATTGTTTTGGAACATATATCCAAAATCTGCTCCAGCTTCCTTCAACATTTCTAAGCATGGCACACAGTTGGTTTGGCGAATTACTATTTCTACCGCAGAAGACTTTCCATCATCGGTCCAAAGAGGACCAAAAATAGATGACCGACTATTCGGGTCAGCACCAGCATCTAACAATAATTTCATTACTTCTATGGAATAAGTACTCCCAGCCGATATCAGTGCATTACCTCCATCACTGTTTGGGTCTACTCCTAACTCGATAAAATATTTTGTAATCTCGGGACAAAAAATGGCAGAAGAAAATGAAGTTTGGCCGTATGCATCTAATGCTTTTGGATCGGCTCCCTTGGAAATTGCTTTTTTTACTCCTTCTAGATCACATTGTTTTGTTGCCTTCCAAAAATCATCTTGAGGCTTTGCATATGCGGAAAGACATATGATACTCATTAAAAGTATTGAAGTAATTAATTGATTTTTCATTGATTTGAGTTTATGTAATATTGATATTGATTTTAATTTATAATAGGATAATAATGGACTCTTTGTAAAATTCGTTTATATGCAAGGAAGCAGTACCGGCATCCGTTGATCACATGTTAGCGACGATGGTTGTAGTTGTGGAGCCCGATGTTTTTTTCTATTCAGACATACCCGGATCTTCAAGGTAAAAAGTAACAAGCGCTACTTTTTTAGGCATTTCCGGCAGGATGGAAACGTTGGTACTCCATCCACCTCCGTTTTTACTTGGTCTTCCTTCCAATGGAAAGTCCTGACGTGATTTAATTTTGGATAGATCTGATGTTGCTTCTGCAAAATCTGATTGCGCCATGGCATTGAGGCTGAAAGCCAATAAGAGTACCAGCGGAGCTAAAGGTGATGACAGTAGTTTTTTCATGGTTTCTTTTTTTCTACTAAGTTCACGTATCTATGAATCATTGTAAATCCGTAGATAGGCGTAAATAGCATACCGAGTAATCGGTATTTATGCTGAAAAAATGAAAATCTGAAGGATTATAGAGAAATCAGGCCAAACCTCACACCGTATTTGAGCAAACCTATGACAGTATTGGCCTCTGCTTTTTTGAGCATGTTTTTACGATGGGTCTCGACGGTGCGTCGGGAAATAAAGAGCTCATTGGCAATTTCTTCACTTGACATTTCCTCGGCAATGAGCTTTAATATTTCCTGCTCACGGTCTGTAAGAGAAATAACCCTTTCTTCACGCTTTTTTTCCTCCATCAATCGCTCTAATAGCACTTCAGCCACCTCATTGCAGTAGAACATTCCACCATCAGCTACTTTGGTTATTGCTTTTACAAGCTGGGCTCTGTCGGTATTTTTTAAAACATACCCTTCTGCCTCTGCCATCATGATTTCTGATATGGTCGCACGATCATTGTGCATGGTCAAAACAAGGATTTTTATATCTGTATACTCAGCTTTAACTTTTTTCACTAAATCAATCCCTCCCATTTCAGGCATACTTAAATCCGTGATTAATACATCAGGCTGATTTTCACGGATCTTCTCTAGTGCTATTTTACCATTGGCAGCTGTTCCCTGGATTACAATACTTGGTTCACCAGATAAAAGGGAGATAATGCCTTCAAGAAAAAGCTCATGGTCATCAACCAGTAGCAGCCTGATCGGAGTTTCTGTCATCGGGGATTGATATTTTTACGGTAGTTCCTTCGTCCAATTTAGAATAAATATTGATTTTTCCACCTATTAAATCCACTCGAGAGTAGATGTTGCTCCATCCTATTCCTTTTGATTCCTGAATAAGACTGGTATCAAAACCCGTTCCATGGTCAATGATTGAAAATGTAGTCTCTGACCCTTCTGAATCAATATTGATTTCAATTGCTGGAGATTGAGCGTATTTCAAAGCATTGTTCACCAGCTCCTGAATCACACGGTACATGCTGATAGTTTTGGTTTCATCTAGGAACATTTCCCCATTGGTATTCAACGTAACCTTAATTTGCCCACTTTCATTGATTTTTCTAACTAAGGCGGTCAATGCCGATTTGAGACCTACCGCAATCAAGGCATTTGGCATCAAGTTGTGGGATATGCTGCGTACTTCATCAATTGATTGATCTACAAGTGTCAAAGCACTTTTGACTTTGGGATTTCCTGCTTCCCCTACGCCAGAAATGGTTATTCTGACTGTAGAGAGGAGCTGACCCAATCCATCATGCAGCTCCTGAGCAATGCGTTTTCGTTCATTCTCCTCAGCATCAATGACGGCTTTGAAACGTGTTTTTTGAAGTGTCTCCTTCTCTTCCGCTAGTTGCACTCGTAGTTTGTAGCGTTTACGGCTGTTATAGAGTACAATACCAATTAACAATAAGATTGCTGAAATAGACATGCCTAATACTTGATTCCTTTTCTGTTGAATTTCCAGAGCATCAAGATGCGTTTGCGCTTGTAGGGTTTTTATTTCTTGCTCCTTTTTCTCAGTTTCATATTGAATCTTGAGATCTGATATTCTATTCAGTGTTTGTTCATTCAACACTGAATCTTCATAAACAGACCTCATTTTAAAATACTCCAAGGCTACTTTGTAGTCGCCCCGTGCTTGCTCCAGATCAAATAAATATTGATAGTTGGTAATTATGAGAGGTTTATTCCTAAGATTCAAGAGTACCGAAAGCCCCTTTTTAAGATGAATTTCGGCTTGATTGTATTCTTTGAGATAAATATGTGCCTCACCGATACATTGAAAGGCAGTGCCGATCATGACTGGATCATCCGAAATCTCTGCCTCATCTTTGGACTCGTGGTAATACTGCAGGGCTTTTCGGTAGTCTCCTTTAAAGAAATTTACCGCACCAATATTACCAATGAGCCCTGAGTATCCATCACGGATATTGGCCAGCTCCATGACTTTTCTAGCTTCGATATAATCTGATAAACCGCCATCAAGATCTCCTGTCATTACTTTTATATTACCCCTTTCAATGAATCCACTAGATATCACTGCTGTATCCTTATTCTCTTGCCCAATTTCAACAGTTTTAGAAATATATGTAATGGCGTCATCATACCTTCCCAGAGCAAAATTGATTTGGGAAGTAGATAAATAAGACATGGCCGAAGTGTAGTATTTCCCAATTTTCTCTGAAATTTTAGCCGCTTCAAGAAAATGTTCGAGCGCTTTATCATAATTTCCAAGATCCTTTTGAATCACTCCAAGATGTTGATAGGATACAGAAACAATATTGGAATCCATGACGGCCATCCCTATTTGCAATGCTTCCTCGTGATGAATCTTTGCACTATCATATTTGCCCTGTTCCTCCAGAGCTACGCCAATTACCGCATGGTATTTGGCAATTAAAACCTTATCCTGATTATCTATGCCCAGTTTATAAATTTTTTTGGCATAAAATCTCATACTGTCGAAGGAAACATATTGAAAGGATTTGGCTTGATCGAAATAATAATCAGCCGAATCCTTATAAGACTGTGCTGTCAGGAAATATCCCAAAAAGATTCCCATAACTAAAAATAATTTTTTCATATCCTCTCTGATCTGGTGAAAATCAAAACATGATTTAGTTGTTTTACAGCTTCAAATTATCCCACAACATGTCAAATAACAACATAGAAAGAAAAAACATATCCTCTGGTTCGCCCTGGGAGGACATAGTAGGCTATAGCCGCGCTGTAAAAATGGGAAATGTGATCGAAGTTTCGGGTACAGCACCTTTGAAAGATGGCCAAACACTGGAAGGCTCACTTTATGAACAAACCAAACTCTGCTTAGAAATCATTCAAACAGCTTTAGCAAAGGCAGGCGCAACCTTGGAGGATGTGGTACGAACCAGAATATTCGTCACCGACATTTCTAAATGGGAGGAAGCTGGTAAGGCCCATGGAGAGTTTTTTGGAAAAATCAAGCCCGCCACCACGATGGTAGAAGTATCCAGACTGATAGATGATAAAATGATGGTGGAGATCGAGGCGACTGCTATTTTGAGGGATTAATAACCATATTTCTCCTTCCAGCGGTTTCTAAGAAATTTTCGCATTTCTTCTTCCCGTGGATTTTTCCCGGGATCATAAAATTTTGTTTCACTGATTTCTTCTGGAAGGAATTCTAATGCAGCAAAATTTCCTTCATAACCATGGGCATATTTGTACCCATCACCATAACCTTGGTCTTTCATCAATTTAGTTGGTGCATTTCGGATCGCCATTGGCACTGGCAGATCACCAGTTTTCATAATGGCCCTTTGAGCTTGATTGATGGCTTCATAACTCGCATTGCTTTTGGGTGAACAGGCCAGGTAGGTCACACATTGCGAAAGAATTATTCGGGACTCAGGATATCCGATCACATTGACAGATTGGAAGGTTGCACTGGCGAGTACCAGAGCTGTAGGATTTGCATTCCCAATATCCTCTGAAGCCAAAATAAGTAAACGTCGGGCGATGAATTTTACATCTTCTCCGCCTTCGATCATCCTTGCCAAATAATACACGGCAGCATTGGGATCACTTCCCCTAATAGACTTGATGAAAGCAGAAATAATATCATAATGCATCTCGCCTTTCTTGTCATATAGGACAGTTTTTCGCTGGGCGACAGCAATCACTTTCTCATCTGTGATCACCACTTTTTTGGTGTTTTCAGATTTCACCACCAGTTCCAACAAATTGAGCAGTTTTCTGGCATCTCCTCCTGAAAGATTGAACAATGCCTCTGTTTCTTTAAGTGAAACTGATAACTCCTTCAATTCCACATCTTCTTTCAGTGCCTTTTCAATGATTCGCTTTAGGTCTGATTTTTCAAGGTGTTTGAGTGTATAAACCTGTGTTCGGGAAAGCAGGGCAGCATTAACTTCGAAACTCGGATTTTCTGTAGTTGCACCAATGAGGCTTATTTTCCCTTTCTCAACTGCGCCGAGCAATGCATCCTGTTGGGATTTATTAAATCTGTGAATCTCATCAATAAATAAAATGGCTTTGTTTCCACTTCTGATGTTGTTGATGACATCACGGACATCCTTCACTCCCGCACTGATCGCGCTTAGGGTATGAAAGGGCATCTTTACCTGGTTGGCGATGATATTGGCGATGGTCGTTTTGCCCGTTCCCGGAGGCCCCCAAAGAATCATGGAAGGGATCCGCCCTATCTCAATGGATTTTCTCAAAATTCCATTTTCTCCCACCAAATGCTCCTGACCTATGAGGTCTTCGAGTTTGGAGGGACGCATTCGTTCTGCTAATGGCGAGTTATCCTGAAACATTCCTTTGATTTAGATCAAAAATAGAAGTTTCAAGGCTCAATGACTAATTAAAACTCGCAGTTGCCCGGTGTTCTTGGGAATGCGATCACATCACGGATATTGCCCATCCCTGTCACAAACTGAATCATCCTTTCAAACCCAAGCCCATAGCCACTATGTGGTACTGCGCCATATCTTCTTGTATCGAGATACCACGACATTTCGTCAACAGGAATACCCATTTCTTTCATGCGGACAGTGAGATTCTCCAAACGCTCCTCACGCTGCGATCCGCCAATGATTTCACCAATACCAGGGAAAAGGATGTCCATGGCCGCTACGGTCTTACCGTCATCATTCTGGCGCATATAGAACGCCTTGATGTCCTTTGGATAATTGTAAAGAATGACTGGTTTTTTGAAATGCTTCTCGACGAGGAATCTTTCGTGCTCGGATTGCAAGTCTGCACCCCATTCTTCTATGATGTATTGAAATTTTTTCTTTTGGTTTGGTTTTGATCTTTTTAGAATCTCGATAGCATCGGTATAACTCAATCGCTCGAATTCATTTTCCAACACAAATTTCAAGCGTTCAATGAGGGAAAGCTCATTGCGATCTTGTTCTGGTTTTCCTTTTTCCTCTTCAACGGCACGTTTTTCTAAGAATTCCAAATCAGACATGCAGTTGTTCAGCGCATATTGCACCAAATATTTGAGCATCTCTTCTGCCAAATCCATGTTGTCACCAAGATCATAAAAGGCCATTTCAGGCTCAATCATCCAAAACTCTGCAAGATGACGTGTCGTGTTGGAGTTTTCCGCTCTGAACGTAGGGCCAAAAGTGTAAATTTCGGCCAAGGCCATGGCTGCCAGTTCTCCTTCCAGCTGTCCCGATACTGTCAGATTGGTTTCTTTTTCGAAAAAATCCTTTTTAAAATCAACTTGCCCCTGATCATCCAAAGGAATGCGGCTTAAATCAAAATTGGTGACTTTAAACGCTTCACCTGCTCCTTCAGCATCCGACGAAGTAATGATGGGTGTATTGATGTAGACAAACCCTTTGTTATTGAAAAACTGATGAACAGCAAATGCCATGGCATGCCGTACACGCATGATCGCACTGAAAGTATTCGTTCTCGGCCTTAAGTGAGCGATTTCTCTGAGATACTCAAGGCTATGCTTTTTCGGTTGCAAGGGGTATGCTTCCGGATCGGATTCACCTAAGATGGTAATCTCATTTGCAACCAATTCGCAGGTCTGGCCCTGACCTTGGGATGCCACCATTTCACCCGTAACAGATAAGCTCGCACCGGTAGTTATCTTCTTCAAAACAGCCTCACCGTGCTTTTCCGCATCAACCACGATTTGCAGATTTTGTATGGCAGAACCATCATTTAAGGCCACAAAGACGACATTTTTACTTTCCCTTTTTGTCCTAACCCAACCCATCACGGTGACTACTTTACCGATGGGTTCCCGAGCTAAAACTTCCTTTACTTTTATCCTTTTTTCTTTCACGAGTGCCTGTTATTTGATTCTCAATTTGGTAGCGCAAAACAACGATATTTTAGGGTTTTAATCAAAGAATAGCATAATTATGATATTTTTGACCTAAGTAAAATCACTATGCAAAAATTAGGATTAACACAGAGCCTCAGCCAAAAGTTATCTCCGCAGCAAATACAGTTCATTAAATTGCTACAGGTGCCTACCGCGGAATTGGATGCCCGAATAGAGGAAGAGTTGGAGATCAATCCTGCACTTGAAGAGGGCGAACCTGAAAAGGAATACGAGGATGAAAATCAGGAATATGAAAATGATGAATTTGAATCTGATTCTGATTCTGAAAAAGATAGCATAGAGGAGTATCTTCAAGATGACTATACTGGATATAAAATGCAGGGGGATGGGAATGGTCCCGAAGAAGAAAAGGAAATGCCCTTTTCTGTTGGTGCAACACTTCATGAGTTGCTCATAAGTCAGCTTGGTTATATTAAACTTACAGATAGGGAAAAATCAATAGGAAAGCAGCTCATTGGTAGTATTGATGCAGATGGTTATATCAGACGTGAGTTGGAAGCCATCGTCAATGATCTTGCTTTTTCTCAAGGTGTAGAAACAGATATTGAAGAACTTGAAAATGTTTTATACAAAATTCAGGGATTTGATCCGGCAGGAATTGCAGCTAGAAGCTTGCAAGAGTGTTTGATACTTCAGCTGGAAAGAAAAGACGAAGAAAATCCATATGTAATTATTGCCAAGCAAATTATTGAAAAGTGTTTTAATGAATTTTCAAAAAAACATTACGATAAGATTGCAAAACGGCTCAATGTTGAGAATGAAACCGATCTGAAAGAATCAATCTACCTCATCACCAAACTAAATCCGAAACCGGGAGGTGTTGGTGAAGATCTGGTCAAAACACAATATCTCATTCCAGATTTTCTGCTTTCCAATAATAACGGTAAACTAGAATTAACATTAAATTCAAGAAATGCGCCGCAGTTGTCCATTAGCCGGTCATACTCAGAAATGCTACATGCATATGATAAAAGTGATAAACGCGATAAAAAACTTAAAGAAACTGTCAGCTTTATCAAGCAGAAATTGGACTCTGCCAAGTGGTTTATTGATGCTATCAAACAAAGGCAACAGACCTTGCTTAATACCATGCAGTCAATCATAAATTTCCAATATGAGTATTTCCTGGAAGGCGATGAGAGTAAATTAAGACCGATGATCTTGAAAGATATTGCAGAGATCATTCATATGGACATTTCAACAGTATCAAGGGTGGCCAATAGTAAAAGCATCCAAACAGAATTCGGTATTCATCCATTGAAATATTTCTTTTCTGAAGGTATAGCTACCGATTCAGGAGAAGATGTTAGCAGCCGGGAAGTAAAAAATAAATTAAAAGAGTTTATTGAAGCCGAAGAAAAATCCAGACCACTTTCAGATGACAAACTGGAAAAAATGTTGAGGAATGAAGGCTACAACATCGCACGAAGAACAGTAGCAAAATACAGGGAACAACTTAATATCCCGGTGGCCCGATTGAGAAAACAATTATAGTGGTTCAAAATATAATGAAACTTGTCTCTGCTATTTTCCATCCTTTATTGATGGCTACTTACACCAGTTTATTGCTGTATTTTATTTTACCTTCCATTTATAGTCCCATACTTGCAGCATTTATTCCGTACCTGATTGGAATCACATTTATAACAACATTTTTTATCCCCGCACTAAGTTTGATTTTTATGAGATACACTCACCGGATCAGCAACCTGGATATTACATCTAAGGATGAACGAGCCGTTCCTTTTTTGTTAATAACCTGTTTTTATGGCTTTAGCACTTATTTGTTTTATGACAAACTGCATGTATCATATGCCGTGATTTCAATAATGGGCACAACAACCTTCCTCATTTTATTATTAAGTATCCTAACTGCTTATATTAAAATCAGTATCCATGCAGCTGCCATATGGGGATTGTGCGGTATTATGAGTGCAATGTATTTGCTCCATTTAGATACCTCTAATATTCTTCTTCTGGCTACTCTCTTTATGGCTGCAGGCATAACCTCCACCTCAAGATTATATCTTCAACGACATAAATCAGAAGAGGTATGGATTGGTGCTGGAATAGGGTTTCTAATATGTTTTTCTGGGACTTATCTTTTTGTTTAAAATCCGCTAATATTGATACCTATCGTAGAACCTCTAGGTACTCTCCCACTCGCTTCAGGCCCACTTTTAAAAACATCACTGAGATATGTCTTATAATAAAAATGGACACTCCTAAATCCAAATCTGAATTGTAATCCATATCGATAGCCTTGCATATCAAATGTATCGTACACTTTCTCTTTATACGTTTCGCCAGCTTGATCATACTTAATTTTTGTATGTGACCCCATCTTTAAGCCTACAATTGCTCCAATTCCAATAAACCAACCCTCACCATTTACAGTACCTAAGGGATGGATACGCAGCTCCAGCGGTATCTCAAAATAAGTAGCTGTCAATTTATTTTTACTAAAAGTTACACTCCCAATAGTATCAAGAGTCATTACGCCTGCTTGATTCTGCCATGTATAGTCACCTGAGAATGCGTATTTCTCAAACCCAAAACCCACAGCAGGATGAAAGGAGATATGATCATTGATCTCTAGTCGTCTATTATAATAAAATCCTACTGAATTAGATCCTATTGGCTTTACAGGCAATTGGCTTAGTTTTTTATTCCAAAAACTAAATCCGTAATCGATTAAAAAATCACCCGGTAAATCCGGTTGTGTTGGTCTTGTTTTGTCTTGAGCCGACAATTGAAACAACATAACCAGAAACAAGACAACTCCACAAATCCTTTTCATATTTTCAAATTTTGTGCAAAGATAAAATCTATTTTAAAACCTAGCCCAGTAACGTGCACTTTATGATCAAATTACTAAATTTGCTGAACAAAAGAATAAGGCTTCCTAGCTCAATTGAACAGAGCACCTGATTACGGTCCGGCGTGGATCGTCCGGCGTGGATCCCTCAGGAGGTTGAAGGTTTGAATAGTATAAAAATTTAAATTGATAACAAATACAAAATGGCTTCCTAGCTCAATT
>JBLICU010000010.1:0-61141 GCA_047632435.1 Cyclobacteriaceae bacterium | reverse complement strand
ATAATCCAGACTATAAAAAAAAATCGGCAGAAGCCTTAACCTCTGCCTAACAGGATGATTTAAGTAAATAAATCTCCTAAAATCATTAAGAATTTTTGGATTTGTACACAGTACCTCGTATGGAACAATACTATGAATCGGCAAGGATTTTATGGTGACTAGTGTAGCTCAAAACGAATCACCATTCATTTATGAATCTGAAAGTGATTAAATTACCATAGTTATCCTTTCAGAAGATCCATGGGAATGAAGAACCCCACAGCAAGCTGACGGAGTATCAGCGCCAGTCACACTAGAACAGATCTAATTGCCCTCGATGAATTTGCTTGTAGTCTTTCCCTTGATTTTGAATATATAACTTGATCACTTCTGCATTCCCATATTATCCTACAGAATTGCCATAATAACCAATCGTCCAAAACTTACCTTTCTAAAGCTTCTTCTTAACTTCAGGCATTTTGAAAACCCTGATAGCTGTTATGCTTTTTATAGTTTGAATTACCTTCTTTGGAGAGTAGTTTGGAACACTCTGAATAAGAAAATGAATATCATCTTCATCAGAACCTATCTCCACAAAATTAATCTCATAACGCTCAGAAATCTCTTTACAAGTCGCGTTCAACGTCACCTCAACTTCTTTACTAAAAACAGCCCGACGATACTTTACCGGACATACAAAATGGTAGAGCAAGAGACTTTTATTATGACTCTTCAGAATATGATCATCACCCATAATCCAAAGATAAAAACTCTCAAAACGCAACACCCGATGCAAGCATCGGGGAATTCCTTAGATTAATGAAATGGGGTTTCGTGATTTTAGTTTCGGTTATAGCTACCCTTGGCATTACTTTTATTTCATTTTTTTTTGATGTAGTTACGGACTTCATGTCTCATGCCATATTCATTGTATATGGATGGCTTGGGATAATGTCAATCATCGGCATTTGGAAACTAAAGAAACCTCTGTCGATCAAATACCTAGTTTATGGCGGCATTATCTATATTTTGAGAGCAATTATTGATTTGACACAGCTTCCTGTATTAATTCCGGGTGTTTTAAGTGCTCATGAAATATTTCATTTTGCCGTTTTAATCGGAGTGGCTTGTCATTGGTTTTTCTTAATTCGGGCAATTAAAATGGTAGATATGCAAAGTCGAAACTTTGTTGGGTCTTAAGGCCAGCAATTGATTCCCTAAAATCCTTCTACTTTCTCAGTTTTCCATAACTAAGGATTTACTCCAAACGATTAGAGACTAAAAAAGTGTGCGTTATTCTAATCTGAAGTACTTTTGACTATTAGCCATTGACTATGAAATGCATGGATTGATCTAAACATCGTGTACTTGAATTTCAGCTCATTCTAAAATTTCATTAAATATTAGGCGAATGGCTAACAGCATAAAGAATAATCATGCTGAATTAAGTTTCTTTTTTATATCGGAACTTGACGCTTTCAGCAGACCTAAACTTCCTAAAGAAACCCATGAGCATATTCAATATTATCACCTTTCTGATTATCCTTTCCGCGATTTTCTCATTTATTAATACCAGATACCTGAAACTTCCTTTTACCATTGGTTTGATGATCATTGCGATTGTTTTTACAGTCGGGATCAACATTCTTGGTCATTTTAATCATTACATCATAGAAGAAGCCACGCTACTGATCCAATCGGTCGATTTTGAAACGGCATTGCTCGATATCATGCTGAGTTTCCTTCTTTTTGCCGGGGCATTACACACCAAACTTGATGCACTCAAAAAGCAAAAAGGCCCTATCGCATTATTTGCAACTATAGGCATTGTGCTCTCTACTTTTCTGATTGGCACCATGATGTATTACCTCTTCATGGCTTTTAACTACCCGATCAGCTACGTCTACTGCTTGCTTTTTGGAGCACTGATCTCCCCCACGGATCCCATTGCGGTGTTAGGCATTTTGAAAGAAGCCAACGCTCCAAAAAGGCTCGAGACCAAAATTGTGGGTGAGTCGCTTTTTAATGATGGTGTGGGTGTGGTGGTTTTCATCGTTCTTTTTAAAATCGCACAACAAGGTTTGGATGTTATGAGTTTTAGTGATGTCGGTTTGTTGTTCGTGGTGGAAGTTGCCGGAGGAATTATGCTTGGTTTACTAGCAGGTTGGATTGCGTTTCGATTGATGAAGGTCATTGATAATTATGAAACGGAGGTCATCATTACCTTGGCCCTGGTCATGGGTATTTCTGCTTTAGCACATTACTTACATGTATCCGGGCCGCTCGCTGTAGTGGTGGCTGGGATTTTTCTTGGAAACAAAGGCCCAATGATTGCCTGGTCCGAAAATACGCATATCTATGTAGACAAATTTTGGGAATTACTTGATGTCCTTCTCAATGCCATTCTTTTTGTGTTAATAGGGCTTGAATTATTGGTTGTTTCGATGAATGGAAAATACCTCTTATTTGGCTTGATGGCGATACCACTAGCGCTTTTGGCTAGATACATTGCATTATCAGGCCCAGTAGCCATTTTTAAATCAAAACTAAACTTCATCCCCAAAACAAACCTGATCATGACCTGGGGAGGTATCAGAGGTGGAATTTCCATTGCTTTGGCATTATCCCTAGAGCCTCAGATGGAGCGTGAGCTCTTCCTTACTGTCACCTACGTGATTGTTGTATTCTCTATTATCGTACAGGGATTAACCATCGGGCCTTTGGTGAAGCGGGTTTTGAAGAATTCTAAATCCGAATAATACGTTTGTCGTGCGTCACTGGACTGTCATATGACGATCCTAAGTTTCATTAGGAATCCCTGATCAATTTACTTACCAATCATCATTTTGCGCAAATAACGCCCGTTAACTGACTGAATTTCAACTAAATAAAGGCCGTCAGCTAGGTTATGAACATCAAATACAATCGTGGATTTATCAGGCCTTGTTTCCATTCGCATCCGGCCATTCATGTCCCAAATTTTCACCAACAATATCCTGCTCTCAACGCTTAGGGTCAAAAAATCGATGGCGGGATTCGGATACATCTTAATCACAGGCGTCAATGTGCCAGATGCCAAAACCATTTGTGGTACCTGAGAAGCTTTCCAATTCGCCGGATCCTGGTTATCTACGTTCGGATCGATTAGCTCCAGAAAATAGCCCTCTCCATCTGCTTCTACTGGCCATGGTGCTTCGTCTGAATAAGTCACTTCGTCAATCAGGTTTCCAAAGCCATTGAGTAATTCAATGCGTTGACCTCCATTGTTTAGGCTTCTATTGAACTCATCATACGGGGCAAATCCATAGGCTTCAGTAAAAGTCAACGATTCGCTGGCCAGATAAACACTGCTTCCTGATGGCAGATTTGCGTTTGACGGAAATTGGTACACCAACCCTGTTCCACCAAAATAAACGCCCGTAAGATCCGCCGTTTCGGTACCTATGTTTGTGATTTCGATGAATTCCAGATCCTTCTCCCCTGTTCCATCAGCTGTCATCGGATGATATTGAATTTTTGTGAGCACCAGTTCAGGTACGATATCACCGGTACACCCTGCATCAGTTCCCAATTGGGCTGAAATCCAATTCACGCGCTCAACAACCCATTGTTTCATGGCTGCTATGTGACTGGCATGATCGCCTATAATTCCCCAACGTGTATAATCTCGCTCAGTTGCTTCCGAGATCTTTGCGGTTACATCATCAATCAGAATATTGATTTGATCTGGATGTAGTGCCTGACCAGGCTGGCTAAGTTCATTCCACCTTTTTCTAAAATAACACTTGAACGTTGCATCATCAAACAAATCCTTCCAGAACTTGGCACCAACGTTTTCATTATCATCAAATTGCCAAAGATCCGTGTGGCTCCTGTCAAATCCCCAAAAAAAGAGGTCGTTACCGTATGTCAGATTTAAATCCCAAACAGGACCTGCTCGCAGTTTTGCATTTCGATCTTTATGAAAGAAGGTACTAAACTGATAGGCATCTGCGTTGGAGGCAAGTTCATTGATAATGATAAAGTCAATGAATGAGGGTAAATCAATAATGGAAGGATAACCATTGATCAATGAATTATTGTGATTGCCCGCAGCAGCCTCAAGCTTGAAAAACTGGTTTCGGATGTACTCATCTTGTTGGGGAGTCACTGCTTCAGGTTTCGGATGTTCATGTACAAAAGCCGTTTGCCATCCCGCATAATTATCCATATACCATGCGGCTACATCTGATCCCTCGGTTTTATCCGACTTGGTGATGTATCCACCAGTGAGCGCGTCCCCTGTATTATCCGTTTCACCAATCTTATTAATATCTATCCGGTTGTCATCAGCTTTAAGTTTCTCCTGCATGACATATACGCCCTGGTAATCACCATTCAATATCACCTCGCAATAAACGCCTCTAGATGCATATTGACCCATTTTGAGCGAAAGCTGATAACTGATGTAATCCCTCATCAGGGATGGATCAAAGGCGAATGCATTGAGAATCCAATCGTTTTCTTTGGGTAAGCCAAACAGACTCACATTTTCTTTTGCTCCCAGAGCATCATACGTAGTAAGCGCATATTGTTTTTTGGGCGAACAACATGCCGATGATGAACCTCTAATTTCAATTTGGATATTTCCATCATAATCAAGGCTTGCGGGATTACTCGCATCCGTCACCAAATTCCGTAGGCCGGATCCATTGTCGATGATTGTCATTTTTGCAACAATCTTGGGTTCATTGGGAATTCCCAGTCCACCTGCTGTATTTATCAGGACGATAGGGAGGTTCGAGGATTCCAGCACAACCTCCTGGGTCACCACGGGCGTGTCAAACCAATCCGGAACGGGAGTATAATTGTAATTTGTTGTATTGATCCCAAGTGATAAGGTAGGAATAGAAGTCATATCTGAGGATCCTATGTTATCATTATGAACCTCTATGGCGAGTATGTTATTCCCCTGATTCAACAGGTTCTTGTCTACTTCGAATCGTTCAGGGTCAGCCCCATTGTAAAGCAATGCTTCATGCAGACCGTCGGCTGGCTGATCATATCCCGGGAATTCTCCTGAAACAAGGGATCGAGCTATTTCAACGCCGTTCAGATAGGCTACAAATCCATCGTCAAAATCCATATCCAAAAACACCCCCTCCACTTCATCAGGTGAGAAAATATAGAACTGCTTTCGCATATGAAGACTCAGTGTCGGCGCAATGATTGTTGCATCATCGTCATCTCCATATCCAATTCCGGAATTGCCAGCAGGCCAGGCAGAATCATCAAATCCGGATTGGATCCAGCTGGTTTCAGGTTGTGAATTGAACACCTGATACTTCCAATTCTCACCTGGTACCACAACACTCTCCCAATGATCGATTTGGGCCAGGCAAGTCGTGGCATAGAGAAATATAAGGAGAGATAAGTATTTAGTACGATTCATCATTTTAAAGAGCAAGATTGGATCAGCGCTAACAGTCAGTGGCTAATATATAAAATCGACTTAGATATATGGTCAATTACCCTGGTAGAGTATTCATTTCAAAACACAAGTAAGTGCATCACATGATAGGTATTGGTTGGACTGACCAAAATCATCATGTGTTACAAGTGATTGATTATTAAATTATTACAGTCTTTAACCCTACCCACCATGAAGACTTCACCAAAAATAAAGTGTATCGTCCTAAAATAAATTTACGGGTTTAACAAAAAGTGCTATAATAAATTTAAAAGTTCCTTTAGTCCAGTGAACCTTTAAAACAGTTCAAAAACAACGATTTTGGTCTGCCTCTCAAAACACGGCTATGTTTTGTCCATTTCATAACCATGTTTTGTTCTTTTCATGGCTATGTTTTACTCATTTCATAGCCATGTTTTGGACAATTATCCGAGGAGGCATAATAACAAAGGTCTTCAAAAAGTTTTCGTTGGATATTGTTGAACCGGATTTGTTGATCCTTATTGAGAAGCGTTGTATCAACCTTCGTGAGAACATCAACAGCTTCCTTGCTCCTTCCTACGCTGCTTAAATTGGCACCAAGTGATACCAAAGATTCATTGATAAGCTCCTGCCGACCTAGTTCGCCAGCTATTTTTAGGTTTCCCTCAATGTACAAAATCGTTGAATCGAAGCTATACTTTTCATATTCTGCGATTAGCAGTTTGTTGTACCTGAACCTTTCTAACGTGTCTAATCCTGGCTTTTTGAGAAATGAGAAAATTGCATCAATCCTGTTCTTTTTAATCTGCTCGTATCTCGATTTGTTTTTGATTTCATTGTCCAGCAATGCTATTAAAGAATCTAGCTCGCTCGATCTTGCTACTAAAGAAGAAATTGAAAGGAATACTAAAGCAACCAGTCGAATCATAAAATAATTATATAGAAAGTAATTCAATATTTAACTCAATATTAATCATAATTCATGGAGTGCCCCTTTGGGTCCGACTATCCACAGCTCGTGGTGCTTTGCTCCTATCACTCACGCAAAAGCTTGGCTATTCCGTACACATTTATTCTCATTCTTGCTGATTTTAAAAGGTGTTCATGAACCTTCGGTTTGCAATCAGCTGATAACAGCGCAAAGGCCTCTGATGTAAAAAGAGCCTTCATGGAACAGTTCTTTTATATCCCAAGAATTGAAGTGACCGCTTCTTAGGACGAAAAAGGCCTTTGTCTACGCGACTCACCTAAGCAAACTATTAATCCCCGCTCCCGAAGTTAGCCGCCCGCGTCAAAGCTATATTATCGGCACGCTAAGTGATAATACAGGCCATTATCGCAGCGGCGAACCGATTACAAAGTATGCTATTTATGGTTTGAATTGGGTCAGTAGAAGGATGACCAGATGGAAGCTCCATTTGACACTTGGTGTTGTGCGTGCTGGCGTTTTAAATCACGTGTTCTTTAGTAATCCAGCAAATACAATATCACCTTACAGTAACATGAATGCATTTTGTTTGACTTTCAAGCAACACATAACATTTGCCTTCATCTTGCATCTTAATTAATTCACGCAGTAACAAATTCCTCAGACGATAGGAATAAACAGGTGTACTATTGCCTCTTTCGAAAAATCGTGTTTGGGAAATGTCAAAAGTTCGTCCATAATAATGCGATGAATTATTTGGAGTAGCGTTTACATTGTTTTTGCGAAGCGATTTTTGATCTTCGATGGTCCGCAAAATCGATGTAACTGAAAACCGATATTCTGTCATTCCCAATTCTTCGAGTCGGTCGCAAAAGTTTTTACCTAGCAAGTTTAAAAATTCTTTTGCTGGTGGCTGCAAATAAGGCAATGAATTGGTTAAATGGGGTATTTCATAGAATTTGTTGTCGGTTATTTCCTGAAGATTATAGCGGCTCCCAAACACTTTGGCGTCAGCTTTATGTTCCTCTTTTGATTTCACTGGTGCTTTTAGTCCTTTTGCAAGGGCTACATCAAGATGGTGATCATTGATATAGCGGCGCAGTGCGCTGTTTTCTTCTTTCGTAAGCACTGGAACAGGAATCTTGTCTTCGGTTTTACCTTTTGGCGTTGAGGTCAGCGCTTTAACTATTAAAAATATAGTCAATACCAATAGTCCAATGGCTATGAGGATTTTACGAATACTGTACCTTCTTTTCCTTTTATTCATGTCAAGATTCTAGGTGTACAGCGCTATAAAATTTTCCAACTATATTCATTTCAGGATGGTTCTTTATTATGCGAAGAGAATAATATAAGTCGACTATTTTTTCAAATGGAGAACATTTAAATCTTCTTCAGTTCCAGGCCGCAAGGCTAAAGTATTCCAGCGAACACGTGTCGATCTCTTATTGCCTTGCTAGAAATGATTGTTGAAAAAAGAGTACCTCAAACAACCACTCTGCAGAAGTTTGACTTTTACATTACATAGAGGCTATAGCTACCCGCTCGGAAGCCTTTTACACGAGAAAATTTTGTAACTACCTGATAATTAGAAGCAAACAGCCAATTTTTGTGCAATTATTAAATTGACTTTATATAATATGATAGATCTACCTCTCCTGCTTAAAATGAGGGCACTTTCCAATTACGAATCAATGTCGTTTATAAGCATGCATGAAATTTTGACGTCATTATCAGAGTTTGCGAGAATCGCATCAAACTAAAAAGACTACATCTTGTAATTCCAAACTGTGCAGAAATTACGCTTGGCTAATCGACATTGATTCCTATTTTATATTTAATGCTTTTTGAATTTGATTTGACTGACGAAACTATGACTTAGTTTGTAAGAGTTCAACAGTGCTTAATTCCTTTATAGCAGACCTTCTAAAGTCTTGCTGCACTATAAGATTATTGCCTCATTTATGTAGCGATCGATTCATGAAGCGGTTAACTTCGCGTCCCTTATCCAAATTCATTACACAGACTCTTATCAAGTTTCCATCAAAGTATCCAATAGAAGTTATCAATCTAAAGCCAAGCATGAATACCTACCAACAGATAGTAAACGAAATATTAGAGGCATCTCATATTGTCATCACGGCACACAAATCTGCAGATGGCGATTCTGTGGGTAGCTCTCTTGGTCTATTGCATTTCATAGAAAAGCTAGGAAAAAAGGCTACTATTTGTCTCCCAGATCCGGCTCCTAAATTTTTATTCTTTCTCGACCCCTCTCCCATCATTTTGATGAGTGATGAAGCAGAAAAGGTGACAGCTGCTTTTGATCAGGCCGACTTGATTTTTTGCTTGGACTATAATGGAACCGATCGTGTGGGTCCGGCCATGCAAGCCTTGCTGGAATCAGCTACTTGTCAAAAGATCATGATCGATCACCACCTTGATCCACAAGATTTTACTACCCTGGCCATCTCAGACACGTCAGCTTCCTCTACTGCCCAGTTGATCGTGGAACTCATCGACCAATCCGGACATATCGACTTACTCGATGAAAAAATAGGTACGCCGCTGTACTTAGGCATACTTACCGATACCGGAAGTTTTCGATTTTCGTCTGTGGCTCCTCGTACGCATGAGATACTCGCCAAACTTTTGGCTGGCGGAGTAAAACATCATCTTGTGCACGAAATGCTCAGCGATAATAATGCAGAAAATCGCTTGCGTCTTCAGGGATATGCGATGAGTGAAAAACTCGAGATTTTGTACGACTATCACGTAGCGATTATTCACTTGTCAAAAGAAGAGCTATCGAAATACAACTATCAAAAAGGAGATACCGACGGCCTGGCTAATCTTGCGCTATCTATCAAAGGAATGAAAGCGGCCATTGTATTTACTGAGCGTGATGGAATAATGAAGATTTCCTTTCGATCAAAAGGTGATGAAAATCCTGTGAATGTCCTGGCTTCCGAGCATTTCAATGGTGGAGGACACGCCAATGCAGCTGGAGGCATGAGCGAATCGTCAGTCCAAGAGACTTTGGATAAAATCAAAAGCCTGGTTCCTAAGTATTTCACTGCGGATTGAGATAAGCATTTATAAAAAAAGGCAATAGTGAAGTTCACCATTGCCTTTTCAATATAGCTTGGCTAACGCTTACGACTCCTGATACAGGGGCTCTGTTTTGACTTCATAATCTGAATAGCCCTTCTTTCCTGGTGTATAAAAGGTACTGCCATCCCATTCTGATAAGGATACGCCTTGCGCGAAACGTGCTACCAAATCGGGATTAGAAATGAATGGTTTTCCAAAAGCCACCAAGTCAGCGTCTCCATCTGCCAGGACCTGATTCCCTTTCTCCTGATCGAAACCAGCATTGATCATCAATGTGCCTTTATAGATCGGTCGATATCTTTTTGCTATGTGTGTCTCAGCATAAGGTATATCTGACACATCGTTGAATGGCTCAGACAGATGCAAGTAAGCCAAATCGTATGTATTGAGCTTCTCAATAATATAATCGAAGGTCGGGATGGTCTCTTCATCCATGGTCATCCCAAAAATGCCATTTAAGGAAGGATTGAGTCTTAAACCTACTTTCTGAATGGGCATTTCTTTTTGTACAGCATCCAATACTTCAAATAGGAAACGAGCCCTTTTTTCCTTGCTTCCACCATATTCATCCGTCCTGTGATTGGATGTTGCGCTGAAGAATTGATGAAAAAGGTAGCCATTAGATGAATGAATCTCTACACCATCAAATCCTGCTGCCATGGCATTTTTTGCCGCATGGGCGAAATCTCTTACTGTCTGTTGGATCTCGGCTTTGCTCATTTCCTTTGGAGTAACCGTATCTTTCATTCCTTCAGGGGTGTAAGATTGTGCATTCGGATTGATAGCACTTGGCGACAATGGTAAATTTCCACCATGAAAATCTGGATGTGAGATCCGGCCCACATGCCACAATTGAATAAAAATCTTACCGCCTTTGTTATGCACTTTTTTGGTCACGGTTTTCCATCCTTCGACCTGGGCTTGCGTGTGAATACCCGGAGTATTGATGTAGCCAACAGCCTTTTCAGAGACCTGTGACCCTTCCGTAATGATCAAGCCTGCAGAGGCTCTTTGCTCGTAATAAACGCCTTGTAAGTCTTCGGTAGGCACTTTGCCTTCATTATCCGCGCGGCTTCTTGTCATGGGCGCCATGACCACACGGTTTTTGAGTTGAAGATTTGGTGTATCTAATGATTTAAGCAATAGTTGATTATTCATATTTTGATTGACGCTTATTTATGTATCTACATGTAATAAGTCAAGGAACGCAATATTGTTTATAATAGTTGTGATCAGTTTTCAGTAAAAAGTAATCAGTGTACATGTTGGATCGTCACTTAGAATCCCTTTAGGGTGAGAAGTCTTGTTTAAGAGCAAGGGGGAGTTTGAAGTGGAAAGATTAAATTGGAAAGTGGGAAGATGAAAGGTTAAAGATTAAAGATTAAAGTGGAAAGATTAAAGTGGAAAGATGACCATTGATAAATCAACGTAGGAAAGGATCGGATAGCCGGAATCGGTTAGGGCTTACCACTAACAGTATTACAATTGGTAGTAGCTAGTATCTAGTCTTCCTCAACTGCCAACAAAGGCTCCATCAAGACTTTGTTTTGATCTTCGTAAAAGAGTACGGGAGCCTTGAGTTTTTTGATGGCTGCTTCAAGGTTTGTGAAGTTGGACTGTGGAATGTGCAAAGGAATCTTATATAATCTGGGATCGGTTTTTTCAAATGGGCATTTTTCCTTCGATTGATACAAATAAGGAATCAAGGTTGTATTGCAGTTGAGTGCCAGGCGGTCGATCGCATACGTCTCCAAAATCTCAGTCAATGTCAGGTTTATATTTTCAAAAAATGTGAGTGAAGAAGCCAATCGCACTCTTGATCCTGCCCGGGATTTCCCTTTTTTATTCAAATACTTGATCTGACTGAATCCTTGCTTTCTGCGCGTCATGTAGGCTCCAAAGGTGGTATGGTATACGTTCTCTTCGCCCTCCATCATGCTAATGGCTGCATTGTCTGACTCGATGCTCAGGTAAAGTACATTTCCCTCGTCTGTGATGATGGTAAGATCCTTATTCAGTGAAATATGGAGTGGCAGTCGGATGGTTCCGGTCAGGTTATGATCGGTATCTTTCAACAGGATAGCGTGTTTTTTGAAATGATACTCATATGCTGAAAAATGCTGCTTGATCAGCTTGCAAAGCTGCTTGATAGAGACGTGATATAAGATGGCACTCAGCAGACTCATGAATGGATGTTGGAATTTGGAAATTGGTGCAATGTATCAGTATTGAAGTGTAAGACAAAGATCAATAACTGTGAAGTAAGATCCTCAAGCCACAATATGACGTTAAAGCTGTAATTCTTAAATTAATTCCCTTGCGGCTCAGGGTGACGCCTTTAACTTAACACATCAATGTGATCAATCATACGCTCTTTGATAATATTCACGATCCGCTTGTTAATCGCTTTGCTTATCTGACAGTAGCTAACGTATTCATCCACAGTGTATTGGCCAATAACCATACCCCGAAGTTCATTTCTAAGCCTATGATCTTGTTCAAAGCATGAGCTTACATAATTGAGCTGCTTTTCTAAGTTTAACAAAGCAAAATCATGCTTTTTATTTGCAATATAGTTCTTCGTATACTTGATGAGCAAGTCATGCTTCATCTTGATGATGGGTCTAAGCGTCTTATTTTGAAAGGCTTCTTCCAGACTGGTATCAATAGTCACTTTTGCCTTTTCTATCACTGGTCTATGTTTCATGAATAAGAAAACTTCAAATGGCTCATACTTGTTCAGTTCGATAATCAGTAAGCGGTAATCAATTCAATTAAAGCATGAAATTACCAACGGCTTTTTCACATCCCTCCCAGTTTATTTGGATGTTGGTGTTGCTATACAAATGCTCTTCGGGAGTCAATAATTCAGGGTAACCAGCCCACCCCTTACCGGAAGGGCCAAAAAAGTCACCAGATTTGGCATCTGGATCCATAGCAGCTCTTATGATACCGGTGGCACCATCTTCAGCAGTTTGCGCTATTGCCATGAATTCTGAATTGGCATCCATACCTCCATCTACAGCAGTGGTTACTTGCAGGTTGGTTAAGGCTAATCCCGGGTGAGCCAAAAGTGGAAGGATGTTGCTGATATTTGCCGCTTCCAACTTCTTTTTTAGACCATATGTAAAAGCACAGTTGGCGAGCTTGGTTTGGTGATATCGAGCCCATCTTGGCCCTCGAAAACTTTTGTTTTCTTCTTCTGTTCCATCTCCGCCAAGAGCTCCGCCCCTTTTCTCAAAATATTGTGGTTCCAAAGGCCCTCCTATTCTTGCCATGGAAGAATGGTTGATAACTCGGGCTTCACTACTTTTCTGAATTAGCGGGAAAAGCTCTTTGGTTATCAAAAAATGCGACAGACAATTGGTTTGAATCTGGACATCATATCCATCTTTTGTAGCTTCATCTTTTAGGGCCATTACGCCAGCATTGTTCACCAAAACATCAATGATGTCATACTTTGATTTTATTGCAGCTATTGCCTCTATTACACTTTCAAAACTTTGCAGGTCACAAGCTGTCGCGTCGAATTTTCCATCAGGAACGGAATCCTTAAGCATCTGATAGGCTTTTATTGATCTTTCACTTTGACGATTCAGTAAAATGACCGTAGCACCTTTTTTTGCCACTTCCCTGGCGCAGATGAAACCGGTTCCGCTTGTGGTTCCTGTGATCGCAACCACCTTGCCAGTCATGTCCTGAGAGTGATGATTGATGACATGGTCTAAGTGAATTGTTTGAACTTGATTTGCCATTTTCGTTTCTTTATTTGTGAAATTGTTTAATGATAGGATTGTTTATTTTCTCTCTAAAGATAATAAACCTCAACTTTTATTCTTTAATGAAATTGAATATAGATTAGAGATGAATATTTGAAATGATAAAGCTTCACCAGTCTCCTTATCTAAGTCATCAATGACACTTACAAATGGCTGCTCTGCTTTGCCAAAAACAAATAACAACCGATGCAGAACTACCCAATAACTAAATACAAATAATTACAAATAAGCAAGCTTCAGTTCATTCAGGCAGGAACCTTACCAAAAGGAATCATACAGGAAAAAGAGCCGAGCGATTGCTGAGAACATATTTTTCAAATTGTACCTACGATGTTTATCTTCTAATTTTTTAACTTTGATTTCTGTGAAATATCTATCAGTCGAAGCTATAACAATCACAGGTAATGAGCATTTAAAAAAGAAAAAACTCTAATTAGCCAAAGGACAAAAGCCTAATTTATACACATGAAACATCTCTATCAGCTAAAAATTGAAATTAGCGGTAGCAACCCGAAAATCTGGCGTAGCATACTTGTGGCAGAAGAAACTACATTTTCTGAACTTCATGATATCATTCAGCTTTCCATGGGCTGGGGAAATGAGCACCTCTATGAGTTCACTATAGGCAACACTAGAATCTATGATTTCGAAGGCGATGTTGATGATGGTGCGGACCCTACGTCAAGGGACAGCATGGACACGTTTCTGAATGAAACAGTGAGTATGGTAAAAACCAAATTCAGTTACGTTTATGATTTTGGGGATCACTGGAAGCATGACATTCAACTGGAAAAGGTCTTTCCGCAAGAAAAAGAAAAAAATCATCCTGTTTGCCTTGATGGTGAAAATGCATGTCCACCAGAGGATTGTGGAGGTATCTGGCGCTATCAGGACATGCTGCAAATTATATCAGACAAAAATCACCCTGAATTCGAGGAAATCACTGATTGGATGGGCGAAGATTGGGATGCAGCATTTTTTGATATCAAAGAGACAAATGATTTACTCCTGAACAACATGGAGCAGTTAGCAGAAATCTATACGAAACTGGCCAAATGATGGACAGCTTAGATGCGCATGATTTGGATCATGAGTTTTACGACCCAGAAGAGGATAGTGAATATGAAGAATTGAAAAAATTCACATGTCCGCAAGATGTTCTCCACAACGAATATGAGCAATCTATTATGGAGCACTGGTTAGAAACAGCCCTCGAAAAAGAGAAGACTATTGAATACCAGACCTCCGAACGGTTGTGTAATTTGGGCATTGATATAAAAAAGGCGAATGAATTGATATTGGAAGCGCTATCCATTGAATGGTATTATGATCTGAAATATGGCACAGAACATCTGGAGGATCGATATGCATACAACCTCCATCAGCTTCCCGAAACACCGCTCGAACTACCTAGTCTGAAAGACGCTCTGACAGTGCTTGATCGCTGTAATAAAGGGATTCCTTTTTTGGCGATAGAATACGTACAAAATGACCCTTCAGATGAGGCTGTTTCAGCTATCCTAAAGGCACTCAGAAACCATTCTGATCACCAATATTGCTGGGCAGATTGTACAATTGCTCCGTTTTGGTATGCGCTTGCCGCAGAAGGCCATCTCTGTGAAGATTTGATCAATCCTGTGACTGAAATATACGCGTACAATTCAAATGATTCGGACTGGCTTTTAGATCAGGGGCAGTACTTTATCTGTAAACTGGCAGAGAAGTTCCCGGACTTGACCGCAACGAAGGTTTTGGGTGCAATGGAAAAGGATACAGAAGAAGCAACAAAACACTATATATTTTATCTGTTTGATACTTTCCATTTCTGTGATGTTGATAAATACAAATCACGTTTACTCGCACTTCTAGAACGAGATGATCTTTCCTGGCAAGATGCTCTGGCTGCAACTATTGCTGAATTACAAATAAAAGAAGCGATTCCGGTATTGAAAGAGAAATTGAAAAAACTGCAAGCTGATCCTGACGAAAAAACATGGCAACTGGGTTCGATTAACGAAATAAATGAAGCCATTCAAATACTTGAAGGGGAAAAAATATTGGATCACGATAGTGTCAAACCCATCAGTTTGAAACGTGGTGATTCCTGGCAAGAGGTTCTAAAAATGGATGAGCACCTTTTCTATGAAGAAGAAGATTATGATTTCCCAGGACCTAATGATCAGAATCCAGATGGACCATTGGGCTGGCCTAATTGGGCTAAAGGAGAACCATTTGCCAAAGAAAAAACACCAGGTCGAAATGGTCCCCGTCACTGCGGAAGTGGTAAGAAATACAAAAAATGTTGTATGGATAAGGACAGCAAGCTTTGAGTTAAGATGTCCCAGAAACAATTATCCACGAGTACCTGCTAAACAGTTTGAAGACTTCATTCGCATCATCGTCAAATCAGACTTATGATTGATGTTTGACGCTACCTTTATTATCTTTGCGCCATAATTGTATGATATGGTTTACATCAGTAGGAAAGAACATTTCAACGCCGCTCACAAACTTTTTAATCCTAACTGGAGCAAGGAAAAGAATGAAGAAATTTTTGGCCCTTGTGCCAATGAGAATTGGCACGGACACAATTTTGAGCTTATCGTTACCGTGAAAGGCGATGTAGATGCAGACACAGGATTTGTAGTCAATTTCAAAGATCTCGGACGCCTAATCAAAGCAGATATTTTGGAAAAGGTAGACCATAAAAATCTCAACCTTGACGTAGATTTTATGAAAGGGAAAATGGCAAGCGCCGAAGTTCTCGTTGAGGAGTTTTGGAAAATACTCGAACCGAAAATCTCAAAACTTGGAAGCCATTGTAACCTTCATTCCTTGAGATTGTATGAAACCAACAATAATTACGTCGAGTACTTTGGATAAAAAAGACTTGTTACGGGTATCAAAGAATGGTAAGATTTTCTGAGATCATTAAAAAGGTGGCTCTAAGAACCATCATTATCATCGCTGGCTATCTAATTCACTTGAAAAGTCCTTGATATATTGAAACCAAAATGGATTTTACCATCAAAGAAATTATTAGTTGTTTCCGATACGAATCCCTTGGGAATCATTGAAGTAGCATTGGTAAATTGAAGTTGAAAAACATGGCCGCCAGTCTCGATATCAACCCCAATTGCCAGCGCATTTTTTGTGGCTTCATTGAGCTGCTGAAACTGGTAATAATACTCTGCGCAAAGCGCCATCCTTTGTGTAAGTTTTATTCGTCCCCCTACTCCCAAAGCAAATACATCGTTATTTATATCTTCTTCTTGAATCAGGTTTCTATGTACCCATGTGGGTACGAGTTGTATAGAAATATTATTATTTAATTTACTGGCGATCAAAAGTTGGTGGGTATTGGCCATCTTGTCGGTAAACGACAAATCAACCTCCGGATTTTTCAGGGTCTTTATTGCAACAGAGCTTAACCATGTCGCAGAAAATGGGATACTATTTTTTCCGGTAGACTGTCGAATAAGTCGGTATTTAATAAAGCCATCATAAGTTTTTTCGAAAGAACTCCTGCCCAACCCTAGATAAAGCCTGTCGGTTAATGCATACTCTAAACCTATCCGCATGGAGGCATTGTCAAGGCCATAGAGGTCATAGATACCACCATCGATGGTACCAAAGCGATGAGCAATGATGAAATCCATCACACCCTTTTTTCTTGTTTCAATGGAATGACCGTTGATAAGTCTGGTTCCTTTAAATGTGGCTTCCACAAGTAAATGCTCATCTGTTTGTTCTGCTTCCAGACTAGCGAGAAGGTCATCCTGTGCCGATAATGACAAGGTAAACATGAGACAAACACCGGTGATAAAAACTGTCTTTTTCATGGTATTCAAAGTGAGAAATTAAATAATGCTTTTACTTCCACCACTTCTGCAATGTTGGTGAACAACAGCTTTGGTATTTCGATATCAAAATCAGCTACAGTAAGATCAAAGGTGGTTGACGCCACCATTTTCGATTTCGAAATATCAAATTTGACTGTCGCCTTTAGTGGCTTTGTTACTCCATGGACTGCAATCTCTCCTTCCACTTCTGCTTCAAAGCTGCCGGACTTAGAAAAATCTAGATTTGAAAAATCATTGAAAGTGCCTTTAAATGTAGCCTTCGGGAATTTGTCAGACTCAAGGTAGTTTTCATTGAAATGCTCCTCCATCAAGCTCTTATCAAAATGAAACCCTTTGATAAACATTGCTACAGCCAAAGTTCCTTTTTCCAGATCTATTGCGCCCAGCACTTTACTGTTGGTCGCTTCTATATTCTCTATTGGTGCTTCAGAAAAGAAAGTAGCTGTACCATCTCGATCAATGAGCGGGCTTTGGGCAATAGTTTGACCAAAAACACCTATTACTATCATAAATATTAGTATTCCATTTTTCATCTTATTCGACTTTAGTTTAAGTATTGTACCTGCTAGGAAATGGATCAGTTTTCGAGGGCGCCATCATCCACCCAACAGGCGATCATATCAATTTGACTTTGAGACAAAGAGGATCCTTTTGGCATGGATTTATTGCCTGTCTTAGTCTTTATGTTATTTGCGGCTGATTTTATCGCACTGAAAGTTCTGAAATCTGGTGAGACGCTTCCACTGTGGCAACCGGAGATTGCGCAATTATTTTCAATAATTCCTTTGATGGAATTGTCATAACTAATACCTGATGAGAGTGCCACGGCCTGAGTGATCTCACAACCAAGTTGATCTTGTATTTTTACAGTATAATTTCCTTTAGCCAACCCTACGAATAAATTGCTTTCCTGTGTTGCACCCCCCAAACTAAAAAGGTAAGGACTCGATCCTCCTGATGCTGTTATTTCAATACTTCCATTAGATGAATTGCATCCAGAATTGACCAAAGCGACCTCATCTATAATTACTCCATCTAAGTTTTCAATGGTGATATTTATTTCATTAATACAGCCCTTGGCATCTGTGGCTGTTACTTTATAGGTTCCTTCGCCCAATCCAGAGAATATATTACTTTCCTGTGTGACATCATCCAGACCAAAAAGGTAAGGGATCGATCCTCCGGAGGCATTTATTTCAATGCTTCCATTTGAGGAGTTGCAGCCTGAATCGACCGAAATGATTTCATCTATTTTCACACCATCCAGGTTTTGAATAGTAACTTCTATTTCATTGGTACAGCCTCTGGCATCTATCGCAGTGACTGTATAGGCTCCTGCAGCTACATTTTCAAATTCACCATCTGAGTTAGTGCCTACTTCTGAATCATAGGTATAAGGTGGCTCTCCACCAGACGCATTTACAGAGAAGGTTCCATTAGTTTCACCGCATAAGGTGTCATTAATATCAGTGACGGCTATTTGCACAGGTGAAACGGTACAGTCCAGCTTTGGGGTCAATTGATCCCATGTACACGATGTAGTTCCTAAAAAGGCAAGTAAGGATATAACCCAAGTTGGAATTTTAGTATGCATAAATTTAAAGTCGTTTATGATTGAGAATTGAGCCTTTTGAGAGGACTGGGTAAACCTAGTAGCCAAATCAAAAAAAAAATCTACCCTGAACATTTAACTATTTTTTTTTACAAAAACAAAACTATACGAAAGATAAATAAACAATCTTATATAATTCCGGTGAATATGATAACTTTTCCGACATCCATGTATTACAAATCCGACAGTCTGCAATATTTCCGACATTATCTGGTTCAGCCTTGACTTTGTAGCATCGTTGATGGGGTTAACCCAAACTCCTTTTTGAAGCCCTTAGAAAAGTAAGATGGATTTGAAAAACCTGTTTTAAATGCTATTTCAGCAATATTGTATTCTTTGCGGAGCAATAATTCTTTGGCCCTATGTAATCGGACAGATGAAATTAATTGATTGGGAGATTTATTGGTGATGGCCTTAAGCTTTCTTTGGAGTTGTCGCTCGCTCATGCACATTTCCCTACACAGCATTTCAACACCAAAAGATTCATTGCCCAGATTATCCTCAATTCGCTGCAGTACATTCTCCAGAATGGAACCATCTTTTGGTAGTTGATAGGAGCCAATTATGTCTGTGGTATGGTCGACTTCCAAATGATCTGTGATGGCGAATAACAAATGTGATTGGCCTGTATTCTTTTCAAAAACTGACGCATTTTGAGTAAAATTCAATCCCGCTCCTGACAATAAATGCCTCACCGTTTGAGTGATTAAAATTTGGTTGTGTTCTGCTTGTTCAAGAATCGATTCGATGAAACCTTGGGTTTCACCACTAATAAAGTGTGCCTCATCTAAGGCAATTTCCTTAATATGAATGCCAATGGCCATTGGTACATTCACGCTTCGCATAACTTTGACCAAATCAATGCTACAATGAGCAGCTTTACTTGGGCCTTCGAAAGTAATGACAAATGTATGATCATTGTGCTGAACGATTTTTCCATGATATTGGGTCACAAGCTGATCTATGCGCGATTGCAAGTGGAAAGGATTTAGAGCTGATGGGATCATGCGAGCAGCGACTATGGTGAAAAGTCGTTCTTCATAATTCACTTTTGGCTTGGCATGAAGGATAAAAGTCCTTATTTCCTTCAAAACCTCTTCCGTATTGCCTGCCCAAAACAAATGATCATTTCCGTCAAACTCGATAAATTTTGCTCCCTGGATCCGATCAGCAATGAATCGTCCTTCCTCTATTTTCACATCAATATCTTGCGTTCGTTGCATGATCAAAGTTGGAACCTTAATGGAGCCCAAAATGTCTACAATATCAACGTGTGAATTCATTTTAGTGAGCACCAGGGCAGCACTCGGACTGGCTCCAGATCGTAAATAATTGGCCAGCCATTCCATAAAAATTTTATCATGGGCTTTTGACGGGGCGAGTGATTCTAAGTTCATTTCCCCGCTCCCCCAACTATTTTCAATCATATCATAGACCCTCTGACGCTCAGCATCAGTTGGTGCCCATGGATAATCTGACGCATATTTTCGCTTTGCAAATATGCCAAAAGTAATCAAGGAGGTCACCCGGTTTGGATAAGTAGCAGCAAACAACGCAGATACACAACCACCTTCAGAATGTCCGAATAAAATAGCTGTCTCAGAGTCAATGGCATCCATCACTGCTCTGATATCATCCATTCTTTCTTCCAATGTCGACAACTCTACCACACGATCAGACAGCCCCGTACCTCTTTTATCAAACAGCACGACCCTGCACACTTTGCCTAATTCTGATAAGAAATGAACCAGCTCCGGACACGCCCACATCAAATCAATATTAGAAACCCAACCCGGGATATATACCAGGTCAATGGAACCTGAGCCAAAAACCTGATAGGCGATATTGATGCGGCCGCTTTTGGTATATTGTGTGGATGGCTTCACGGAAATTTAGACATTGATATTCATCAAATAATCAACGGGTAATTTTAAAGTAATAAAGAAAACCACAAAAGTTTGAAGCTAAAAGACAATGCCAACAAATAGTTAGTTCATTTATCTGCCGGTTGCCAATAATTCCGAACACGTTAAGTATTTATATGTGTATGTGATTCGAACAGTTTGGCTTTTTAAATGTTTTAGATTCTAACTGCTATTAATATTTAGAACTAAAAAATCAAGCAATGAAAAATCTTCTAATTGTTCTCAGTCTCTCGGTACTATTCATTGGTGGGTGTAACTCCAATCTCAAGCAATCTAGTAGTAAGTACAAAAAAATTGATACACCATTTGATGCTTCAAAATACTTCTCTGACAAAAAGCATTATAGATCTACAGGGGAAGGTAAAGCATTGGATCTAAATGTTGCAAAACGTATTGCTGAGACCAATGCACGTCAGGCAATAGCATCTCAAATCGAGGTAAAAGTAAGAAGTGTAGGAGAACAGTTTCTACAAAACAGATCCATCTCCAATAAACTGGAAACTACTTCCAAGTATGAAGATATAACCAGAACAGTGATTGATGAAACCCTGACCAATGTTAAAATTATTGATCAGGAGTCTTTTCAAAACAAGAAAAAGTCAAAAGGAGAATATGTTCACTTCGTGGCTATGGAGATGCCCACCTCTTCGGTACTAGAGAAAATGACCCAAAAAATTTCTGAGGATGAGCAACTGAAACAAGACTTTGATCTAAATAAATTTCGTGAAATCTACGAAGAAGAGATAGAAGCTTTGAAAAATGGAGGCTAAATACTGGCTGTCATTTTTAATGGACAATCGAATCCTTACTCTCTCATGCCTCATCCTGATCAGTTTGGAAACAGCTTCGCAAATTAAAAATGCACCAGAATGGGTAAGACGAATTCCTGTATCTGAAGATACTTTTTACGGAATGGGGGTCATAGAAATCGGTAAAAGCGATCAATACCGAGCTAAGGCTCGAAAAATGGCGCTCAAAGAAATCATTGAGAAAATTTTCATCTCTGTCAGTTCTAATTCGGAACTCACCATGAGATATGAAGGTGATGAAACTTCCTATTATCTGGATGAAACAATCTCAGTAGAATCCACCAATTATCTAAGTGGTCACCAAAAAGTAGATGAATGGATAGACAAAAGGTCTAATGTATACTATGTGCTCTTCAAGCTTGATCATGAGGTATATAAAGAGAACCGCAAAGTATACTTCGAGATACTTGAGGATGTCATACATGCAATTCGTACTGAAGCTGAGCAGTTATTTACACAGGGTGAGGTAACAAGAAGCGTGAATAAACTCATAGACGCATTATCCAGAATTGATAAAGAAATTCAAAAATTAGTTGAGCCAGAACATCTCATCTCGCTTCAAAAATGGCGATTATCTGCCCTCTTTGAGCTGGAAACACAAATAAGCAGGATAGGTTTTGAATTAAATAACGATTACGACTTTTATGCTGATAAGCAACAGCCACTGATTATTTCTGAATTTATTGTGGATAAAATAGCTGGCACTCCGCTAAGTGGTCTATCGACTAGCCTAAGAGTCATCAAGGGTGATGTATTCAACCATTCTTTTGATCATTATATAGCGGATAATGCAATCGGTATTTATGGCCTCTTTCCTGAACACCATGCAGCTGTCATTCAGGTTGTGGCAGAGTTGCCACTACCTGATCAAATCAAAGCGATCATTGACCCCACTCTCCAACACACATTCATCTCTAAACCAATTGTTCTTAGATTTAATCCTTATAACATCATTTTCAGTCTATCAGATTTATCCAAAAGAAACTTCAGGAATGAAAGTCCAATCCACTACCTACGCAGAATTACGAATGATCTTGGACTCACAGAAACCGATATTGAAGATGCCTTTTATGAGATTGATATTATCTACACAGAGAAAGTAGAAAAGCTTAAAAACGGGCAATTTGATGTGGAGCTGGAAATAAGAATAGTTGTGACCCGCATGCGAGACAAACGTGAGTTATATCATTTTTCATTACCAAAGACACGCGCAACCTCTTCAGAGGATGAGTCTGCGGTATCAAGAGCATTTGACAAGTCTTTCGATCAATCAGATCAATTTCTAGTAACTTTTGTTACTTTTTTATGCTCGCAGCACCATTAATATGCATGCGGTGGATCAAACTATTTCCCTTTTTTGAAATATCCGAAGAATTGAAATGCTTTCCAGAAAAAAATCATACATCAAACCAGAATGGCCAGATGCATACATTGGCTTTTGGAGAATTCTCAAACGTTATGCGATTTCGGTGTTCGGACATTTCCCATCACTCCTTCCTCCGCCCCCTTATTGAACCTTTCCCTCCCGTTATAACTTTACTCATAAATCGGCCCATAAACTGACATTATCAGATGTATCACAAATTTTCAGAACAAAAGTTAAACGCCTTTCTTTCGCTAACAGAAATCACCTCTATAATTAATGATGATTCAAGCATACGAAATGGTTTGATACACATTGTTTGGAATCGCTCAGACGAGCAGGTCACGTTCAATATTGACAATACAGCTGTAATACTGGATCCAGATCAAATCACAACTATTACCTATCTTCAAAAGGTTCAATTCAACAAACAAAATCCCACACTTACCATATTTTCATTTAATAGGGAGTTTTATTGCATCAATGACCATGACCATGAAGTCTCCTGCAATGGGATTATTTTTTTTGGAACACAAAACACACCGATCATTACTCTGGGTGAGGTAGAATCTCAGAAATTGGAGTTGCTCCTCAAAGTTTTTATTGATGAGTTTGGTGAACGAGATCATATACAAGGTGAAATGCTACAGATGCTTCTCAAGCGATTGATCATCAAGTGTACCAGGTTGGCAAGATCTCAGCTAGTCACTCAAACTTTGGCCAACCACCAGATTGACATTATAAGGAAGTTCAATGTCCTTGTTGACATGAATTACAAAGCAAAAAAACAAGTGAGTGAGTATGCCGAAATGTTGCATAAATCGCCGAAGACTTTGGCCAACCTCTTTTCATTATACAATGACAAAACACCCTTGCGAATTATTCATGAAAGAATAGTGCTTGAGGGGAAACGGCTACTCACATTTACGGACCTCACGTCCAAAGAGGTTGCCCACTTTTTGGGTTATGAAGATGATTCGTCTTTCAGCAAATTGTTTAGGAAAATCACCGGGTTTTCACCCATTAGTTACAAAAAATCTCAAAAAGAATTGAAATAGGGAACAATCGACAAGTCTTCGGGAATTATCCCCCATTACCTAAGTTTCCAATTGGAGTTAGTAGTATCAAATAGTTTAAAACTTTATAATTCTAATTGATACACAAAATGACAAATTTTTCAGTACCTACAAGAGAACAGGTAACACCAAAAAATCAGGAGATTTTTGACAACCTTAAAAAACAAGTGGGATTCGTTCCCAATCTTTATGCTACATATGCTCATTCAGAGACTGCATTAGGTGACTTTTTGACACTTTCCGGAAGAATAACATCCTTGTCTGGCAAGGAGAAAGAGATCATCAACCTAGTAGTAAGTGAAGTAAACAACTGTGCATATTGTAAAGCTGCCCATACAGCCATTGGCAAAATGAACGGATTCACAGATGAACAAATCCTTGAAATCAGATCAGGAGCCGCTTCATTTGACAGCAAATACGATACACTCGCAAAGTTTGTGAAAAATGCTGTTGAGAACAGAAGCCACCCGGATGCAGAAGTAGTAGACAACCTGCTTGCTGCTGGTTATACAAAGGAGAATTTGATTGATGCAATAATGGTTATCGGAGAGAAAACGATCAGCAACTTTGTGCATGGCACTTCTCACGTTCCCGTTGATTTCCCTGCAGCTCAGGAACTGGCGCCTGTACTGGTATAACTATACGTTCTGACCGGAACAAGCCAAATATCTAAAAGACATTTTAAAAATTAGCCCTTAGAAACCTTCTCATGAAGTTTGATCTGAGCAGGAGAAAAAGAAGGTTTCACTTTGCTTAAAATCAAAAAAAAATAGTGAAAACAATAAAAATAATCGTAACCGTATTGGCCCTCGCGTTGACCACTGGAGTGTATGCTCAGAAAAAAGCGAAAGTGATAAAACTGGAACAAACATCAGGAGCTTTTACACAGGAAAAATTAGAGTTGAAGCCCGGTAAATATGTGTTTGAAGTAACCAACAAAGACGTAGATCATGAGGTAGCATTTGTATTGGCACCAAAAAAGGAAACCATAGGTGAAGAAGATTTTATCCAAGCCGCTTTTCTGGCCACACCTGTGGCTGATGGTCAATCCGCCCAATCAAAGGAGGTGACTTTGGCAAAAGGTGAATATGTGTATTTCTGTCCCATGAACCCTACACCAAAATATACAATAACCGTCAAGTAACTTAGCAAAGTGGTTTTTCAGACTAGTCGGAACAACCACTGTGATATGATCAACCTCGTTAGTGCCGCGGATCAGCCGTACAATTTCCTGTCGTAGGTATAGGACAAGATCAGCAGGATCAATGCGACTAAGGCATACATCCACAATCCATCACCAGCCATTACATCACTGCCTATGGCCATCACAAAATCAAGGGCCAAACCGTAATAAGCCAAAGTCTTCAAAAGTTCACTTTTTTGGCTAGGATAGCCCCTATTGCCGGCAGCTTGGCCATGCCACCTTCATCAGATAAGCCGACAATGATATTTCAATACTCGAACCACCATCACTTCTTGGCCTTGTTTTTGTCCTTTACAGTTGTTTTTTTGCCTTCTTTTACTGCTGCTGGCCCGGTATTTTTATACCTTGGCTCTAGCAGTTTGGCTACCAAACCCGTCCAACCAGTCTGGTGAGACGCCCCTACTCCTCGTCCACTGTCGCCATGAAAATATTCATAAAATAGGATGTAGTTTTTGAAGTGCGGATCTGTTTGGAATTTTTTCTGATCACCAAAGACGGCTCTATTTCCTTTTTCATCTTTTAGAAAGATCTTAACGAGGCGCTGACCAAGTTCAGAAGCAATTTGATCCAGTGTTAAAAAGTTACCTGACCCAGTTGGATGCTCTACCTTAAAATCATCACCATAATAGTGATGGAATTTTTGAAGGGACTCGATAATGAGGAAATTCACTGGAAACCATATGGGTCCACGCCAATTTGAATTCCCACCAAACATGGCTGAATCGGATTCTGCTGGTATGTAGTTAACCGAAAATACATTGCCTCCTGTGTCAAGCCTGTATGGATGGTCCTCGTGGTATTTGGACAAGGCCCTAATGCCATATTCGGATAAGAATTCTGTCTCATCAAGCATCCTCTTGAGGATTTTTTTCATGCGACTCCCGCGGAGCAGAGACAGCAAATGTCTGTCACCTTTGCCGGATTCTTGCCATCTGGACACCAGCCCTGATAGTTTTGGTTGATTATCAAGGAACCATCTTAGTCTTTTTGCAAATTCAGGCAGCTTTTCCAGCATTTCGGGCTCGATGACTTCCACAGCATACAGAGGGATTAAGCCGACCATTGAACGAACTTTCAATTTTATGGTATCATCATTTGCATGAAGTACATCATAGAAAAATTCATCGTCATCGTCCCACAAGCCAATACCAGAACCATGAACATTGGCCATCGCCCCGGCTATATGCAAGAAATGCTCAAAGAATTTTGTAGCCAGGTTTTGATACACTGGATTGTGCTTAGCCAATTCCAATGAGATGCGCATAAGGTTAAGCGAAAACATGGCCATCCAACTTGTGCCATCTGCTTGTTCAATATGTCCTCCAGTTGGTAGTTCTGCACTTCTATCAAAAACGCCGATGTTATCCAAACCAAGAAAGCCACCTTGAAATATGTTGTTACCCCCAATATCCTTACGGTTCACCCACCAGGTGAAATTGAGCATCAGTTTGTGAAATGCTCCTTCTAAAAAGACCAGGTCACCTTTTCCATGCTGCTTCTCGTCCATCTTAAATATTCGCCATGTTGCCCAGGCATGTACTGGCGGATTCACATCGCCAAAATGCCATTCGTATGCCGGTAGTTGGCCGTTCGGGTGCATGTACCACTCTCGCGTCAGCAACGTCAATTGTTCTTTTGCAAAATCCGAATCTACCATGGCCAGTGGGATACAATGAAAGGCCAAATCCCAGGCCGCATACCATGGATATTCCCATTTATCAGGCATTGATATCACCTCAGCGTTATTGAGATGTGTCCAATCGCTATTTCTTCCTTTCTTTCTTTCCTCCGGAGGTTTTGGTTGGCTTGGGTCTCCTTCTAGCCATTTGGGTATATCGAAGTAATAAAACTGCTTGGACCACAGCATTCCGGCCCAGGCTTGACGTTGGATATCTTTCTCATCTGCAGATTCCATCCCTCTCTGTTTTTCCTCATAGAATTCATCCGCTTCATCAAGACGTGTTTTGAAAATAGCATCGAAATCTAAAAATGGCGCTTTTAGGTCTTTGGAGGTCAATCGAAGTTTTATCACTGCCGATTGCTGCGCAGAGATTACCAAATCGTAGTTAGCAGCAGCCTTAGTACCTGATGCTGCATTTACGGCACCTGCATCTTTGTGAATGAAGAAATCGTTGATACCATCTTTATAGTACCCTTGAGAAGCATTTTCATCACCATAAAGCTTTTTGGTATTGGTTTCATTTTCGCAGAACATAAGATTTGGCTTGCCCTCACAATAAAGGGACATGGCTGACATCTCATCATGTTTTATGTCCACTACATTTTTTTTGGTCGAGCGCAGCTCAGGTTTGTGGTTTTCATACCCTAAAGACCAGGTGTTTCTAAACCAAATTTGAGGCAAGACATGCAAGGCAGCCTTACCACTTTTGGCTCGGTTATGAACGGTGATTTGAATGAGCAAATCGTCTTCATCTCCCTTGGCATATTCCACGAATACATCGAAGTATTTGTCTTCGTCAAATATGCCTGTATCAATCAGTTCATATTCAGGTTGGTTCCTGTCTCTGATCCTATTTTCATGTACCAGCTGCGCGTAGGGAAAAGCTACCTGAGGATACTTATAGAGCATTTTCATATAGGAGTGTGTAGGCGTACTGTCCAGATAGTAGTAGTATTCTTTCACATCCTCGGCATGATTGCCCTCAGGCCCTGATAGGCCAAAGAGCCTTTCTTTTAAAATGGCATCCTTTTTATTCCACAGCGCCAGGGAAAAACATAAATGTTGCTTTTCATCACTAATACCAGCAATTCCTTCCTCTCCCCATCTATAGGCTTTGCTCCTTGCGGTATCATGGGTTACATGTTCCCAAGCTTTCCCATGTGGGCTGTAGTCTTCACGCACGGTACCCCATTGCCGTTCTGTAAGGTAAGGTCCCCATTTTCTCCAGTCTTTTTTGCCCGTTTTCTGCTCTAGTAATCTTTTTGCTTCTTGTGTCATATGGGTTTTTCAGATAAAAGATTTTCAATCTTTTGCACTATGCTTTTTGAAAGAGTCTTGGCATTCGATCAAATAGATCTCCTATTTTAAAAATCGCATTTAGGGCCACTTTGTATAGGACAGATTGCCGTCAACTCTTCATTATTTCCTGTGTCAACTTCGTAAAACGTCTAACTGTTTTTCAATTCCCGTTTATTCTCAAAGGGGAGTAAACATAGTCCGAAAACTTACCGTTGTTGGATTTATTTCCAGCAACCTTACTCCCACTCCTGATGAGATAAAAAGTAACATGCTGAGTCATTCCATTCATAAAATTGTGCTAGCAAAACTGTTTTAAAATTCATATTGAAGACCACACAAAAAACCAGAAACAAACTGCATCTGGTTTTTTATTGGTACAGAAAACAAAACCATATCAATGGTACAATTTCCTGTCGTAGGTATAGGACAAGATCAGCAGGATCAATGCAACAAAGGCATACATCCACAAGCCATCGCCAGCCATTACATGACTGCCTATGGCCATCACAAAATCAAGGGCCAAGCCGTAATAAGCCAAAGTCTTCAATAGTTTCACTTTTTTGGTGAGGATAGCCACCACTGCCAGCAGCTTGGCTATGCCAAGCGGATAAACCAGCCATGAAGGAAAACCGAGGGAATTGTATTGATCTGTGATAAGCTGAGTTTCATAGAAACTCATAAATCCCTGCACGGTCATCATGAAACACAGCAGACCAGTAGCTGCCCAGTAGATAATATTATCTTTTAACATAAAGTAGTCGGGTTTGTTATCGAATGGAAATTACACCTTTCACTGCATTAAATCAAGGCTCGATGGTTAGGGAAGCGTGATTTTCTCTATTGTTTGGTAGGTCAGTCCTGCAGACAAACTGTGCTGTTGCTGAGGCGATCTCCGGCAACCAATACCATTTCGACCTTTATGGCAAATTCCTATACTTTTGAATAGGAAGCGATGGGAAAAACGAGCGAAAGTGCTCTGGTTCGTTTTGCTTGTTGGAGATGATTACAACATAGGTGTAAGATTACAACGGATGAAGATCATAACATGTACCATAAAAGAGGTTTGATTGGCTTTCAATCCGCAATAAGGATTATTCCGTTGTGAAAACATTTAAGGCGGGAGGCGACTCTCGCCTTTTTTTATTCCCCGCTTTGAATGTAGAAAATTTGCAGCTAATAATGGACAGGGGTGTTAGAAATATTTATGCTCCCATTTAATATTTCGATTAAAACATCACACGTAGATCCTATCCCCTATTTATCACCCACTTCGCAAATACTTCGATGAATGTTAAAGGCGCAACTGCGAGATAAAAAAAGACATAAAAAAAGTGCAGCTGCTCAATTATCTCATGACCAACCGCACTCTAACTAGGAACCAGCTTCACTTGCTATCGCAAGCTTACCTTATCACAAATCTATACAACGGGTAGAAGAAAACGGCAGGACTTTTTCGAAATCCACATAGTTACTGGAGTTCGCTACCACTAAGGCCAGTGAAGCTGCTTCCAACATCTGCTTACCATCTTAAATTCCAAAAAACAACATTACCAACACCACTGTAACGGCTGCAACAACCCCTGCCGTTGCAGGAATTATCTCCAGCAAAAAAGCCACGATTTATCAAAACGGCCTACCTGCCATCTCGACATGTTTTCTGTCTGGTCGCAGATCAACAATGTCATCCAATTAATTAATCATTTTGTCTACTTTCCGTTTCCTAGCTTGTCTTTTTGTAATTGATCACAGCCCAGCCATTAAAGAAAATGGCAAATCCGATCATAGCGTAAATCTGCACGGAAATATCTTTGATTCCACTGCCCTTCATTACAATCATGCGGATGGCTTCTATGAAATAGGTGACTGGATTGAGTCTGGCCATTACTTGCGCCCAGGCCGGCATGCTTTCTATGGAGGTAAAAAGTCCGCCCATCAAAATGAAAATCATCATCAGAAAGAAAGCCAGTGACATTGCCTGCTGCTGCGTCTGAGAATAGGTAGAAACGAGTAGCCCCACTCCTACGACTGCAGTGAGATAAAGTGCCAGATAGCCATACAAGAGTAAAATACTCCCTAGTGGCACAATCCCATAGATGAGCCGGGCCACAATGAACAAGCCAATACTAAATACAAATATGCCGATAAGCCAGAATGGAATCAGCTTTCCTAGGATAAAAAGGTGCTTCTTGATTGGTGTCACATTGATTTGTTCGATGGTGCCTACTTCCTTTTCTTTCACGATATTGAGCGCACACATGTACGCACCGATCATGGTCACCAGAATCACCAGGATGCCTGGCACCATGAAAAACTTGTAATTCAGCAAAGGGTTGAAGCGATTGATGGTGACAATATCCAGTATGGCACCTTTTGGTGGCTGCTTGTTGTTCCAGTCGAGCCGTATTTCCTGATTGAAGTCGGTGATCACACGAGACAAATAACCTCCACCTACGGAAGCTTTGGTACCATTGATGGCATTGATAGAAAGGAAAATGCTTTCCTTGTTTTCTGTGACCAGGTTGCGTTCAAAATCCTGTGGAATCTCCACCACTACATCAGCCGCATCTGACTCCAGGTGTTCAAATCCTATTTCAAAATCATGACTATAGTCTACCAACACGAAATACCCGGAAGCCGCTATTTTAGAAACCAACTCTATGGAATAAGGAGATCGGTCATGATCGATGATGGCCACATTGATGTTTTTGATTTCATAGTCGGCTGCCAGCGGCAATACCACAAGCTGAATGATTGGAAGAGCCAGGATCATTCGCAAGAGTGTCGGATTCCGAAAAATCTGTTTGAACTCTTTTTGAAGTAGAAATATCAAGGTGTTCATGCCAAACGGATTTTAAATTGTCGAATACTTACAGTCAATAGAAAGGCCGTCATGCCAATGAGAACCAGGCTTTCTTTCCAAATAGCTGATACGCCCAAGCCCTTGATCATCACATCTTTCACGATGATGTAATACCACTTTGACGGGATAATATTGGCAATGACCTGAAGTGGCATTGGCATGTTTTCCAATGGAAATAAGAAGCCGGTAAAAAACATGGTGGGAAGCAACATGCCCATCAATGAAATGAGCATGGCTGTCTGTTGGGAATCCGTGGAATTGGAGATCAAAAGTCCCAAAGAAAGTGCAGTAAAGATGAATACAATGCTCACACCAACAAGCAGAGGCAAGCTCCCGACAATAGGCATATCAAGCAAAAACACGCTCAGCAGCAGAATCACGGACAAGTTGACGATGGACAGGATCAGGTAAGGCACCAATTTGGCCAGAATGACCATGTAGGGACTAAACGGAGACACCAGCAGGATTTCCATCGTACCATTCTCTTTCTCCTTCACAATAGATACGGAGGTCATCAGCACACATATGAGGAGTAATACAAGTGCCATGACCCCAGGTACAAAATTCGTGGTGCCTTTCAGTTCTGGATTGTAGATATTTCGGGTCACCAGATTGATCTGCATGTTTGGTCTGGCTGTGCTTTGGCTTTGCTGAAAGTCCAGTAAAATAGCCGATGCATAATTGGACAAAGCAGTTGCGGTGTTAGGATCAGAAGCATCGGCAATCAATTGTACCTGAGCGGTTTTTTGATGTTTAAGATCACGCTCAAAATTTTGAGGAAAGACTATAGCCATTTTCACCTTTCCCTTTTTGAAAGCAGATTCGATTTCCAAATGGCTCATGAGCGATTCTTCTATTTTAAAATGCACACTGGCTCTGAATTTTTCAATGATCTGCTGTGTAGCTGCGTCTTTAGAATAGTCACAGATGACAATTCTGGAATCTTTGATCTCATTGGTGAGCGCAAATCCAAAAAGTAAAATTTGTGCGATGGGCAATCCAAAGAGCAAAAGCAATGTTTTTTGATCCCTGAACACATGCTGGAATTCCTTTTTGATAAATGTGAATAATTGTTTCATTTCAGTCTCCTTTTCGTTGTGCGCCTCTGGCCAGTTCATAAAAAACCTCATCCATGGAATCGGCACCATGGCTTTGTTTCAAATTGGCCGGAGTATCCAGCGCTTTCACATAGCCATCTACCATCATGGAAACGCGGTTACAATATTCTGCTTCATCCATGTAGTGGGTGGTCACAAATACGGTGATTCCATTGTCAGACGCTTCATAGATCAAATCCCAGAATTGTCTTCTGGTGACTGGATCCACTCCCCCTGTGGGCTCGTCCAGAAACACGATTTTGGGGTTGTGAAAGATGGCTACCGAAAACGCCAGCTTCTGTTTCCAGCCCAAAGGAAGACTGCCCACCAAAGCATCTTTGTCTTTCTCTAGCTGCAATTTCTCAAGCAATTGGGTCGTGCGCTTCTTGATATCTTTTCTGGCAATACCGTAAATGCCTCCAAAGAATCTGATATTTTCTTCCACTGTCAGATCTTCATAAAGCGAGAATTTCTGACTCATATAACCAATATTGGCCTTGATCTTTTCTGTTTCCCGATATACATCAAATCCAGCCACTGTGGCTTGTCCAGATGAAGGAATGGATAGTCCGCACAACATGCGCATGGCCGTGGTTTTTCCTGCACCATTGGCACCCAGAAAACCGAAGATCTCTCCTTTGTAGACGTCTAAAGTGATCTCATTGGCTGCCACAAAATCACCGAAGCGCTTTGTGAGTTTGTTGGTCGTTATTACTTTTTCGTCAGTCATGGCTACATCAGGTTAATGAAACAGTCTTCAATGGTCGGCTCGATGGTCAACATGGTTACATCTTTCATAGACAAGCTTTTGAGCAAGTCCTCTTTCAACTTGACATTATCATCACGCAAAGTCACGTGGTGCACATTCCCGAAGGCATTGGAGCTGTCTACCAGCTCACTGGCTCTCAATTCTTTAAGCAGTCGACCCATTTCGTTTGAGCTAACAGCAAAGAGTTTCTTTGGAAATTCTGTGATGATTTTTTCCGGCGTATTGACCGATAGGATTTCACCTTCCTGAATCAATGCGATCTTTTCACAAAGGCTCGCCTCATCCATATAAGGTGTTGATACCATGATGGTTATGCCTTGCTCTTTCAATCGCTTAAGCATTTCCCAAAACTCCTTTCTGGAGACAGCATCCACTCCGGTGGTTGGTTCATCCAGAAACAAAACAGTCGGTCGGTGGATGAGCGCACAACACAAGGCCAATTTTTGTTTCATTCCTCCAGATAGTTTCCCTGCCCTTCTATCTTTGAATGGCTCAATCTGAACATAGATATCTTTGATCAGTTCATAGTTTTCCGAGATAGAGGTTTGAAATATATTGGCGAAAAAGTTCAGGTTTTCCAACACCGTAAGGTCCTGATAAAGGGAAAATTTACCCGGCATGTACCCAATTTTACTGCGGATGGTTTTGTAGTCGTTGACCACATCATAGCCATTCACCTTTGCCCTGCCACTATCTGCGAGAAGCAGTGTAGTGAGAATCCGGAAGAGCGTGGTTTTGCCCGCTCCATCTGGCCCAATCAGGCCAAACAGCTCCCCTGCTTCAACTTCGAGTGAAATATCCTGTACAGCAGGTTTTTCTTCTTTGCCGTACGACTTGCTGATCCCTTCCAAAATGACATCTTTCATGTGAATAAAATTTGGCCATTGATTAATGATATGTATTCAAATCCTAATGATTTGTGGATGGTATGCCTTGGGCTTATGGACATTTAATGTGTATTTAATTGTTTTTAAAAGGTCACCGATTCGTCAGAGCGTTAGAAATTGGTACCTAGATTTTAAATTCATTTTAAGTTGGATCGATTCAAAATCTTATGTCTCCATTCATGATTCCAGGTCTCAAAAATTGACTTCACCGTACATACCAATCTTATAGTCACCTTCATTTTTCACACGTACTTTGATAGCGTATACTTTATTGGCGCGTTCATCTTTGGTTTGTACTGTTTTGGGTGTGAATTCGGCTTTATCGCTGATCCAGTATATAGTGCCCTGAGTTTCCTTGTAGCCGTCATTGCCATCATCGGTATATACCTTCAACTCTTGATTCAGTTTGATTTGAGGTAGCTGATTGCCAGTGATGTAAACTTTGAGAGTCATGTTGGTCAGGTCTGCTATTTTATAAAGAGGGGTTCCTCTCGCGACTTGCTCAAATGGCTCCACATAGGTCATCAATATGGTGCCGGCAACCTGATTGATCAACAGGCTTTTTTTGATCTGATCGTTGATTTGCTCAATCTGCACCTTGATAGGTCCTATTTCCTGATTCAGGCTTTCCGTATTGGTATTCAGTGTAGAATTAGTGGCTCTGATATTGGCTTTGACAATTGCAATTTGTGCATCCACATCATCCAATTGTTTGGGAGTGGCTGCATCTGCTTTCAAGAGGTTACTGATCCTAACCTGCTCTTTTTCAGCAGATTTGAGTTGTTCATTTAAAGCAGAAAGCTGTGCGGAGATATTGGGCTTGCGACTCAGTACGGCAGCTATCTGTGCATTCAACTGTTTTTTAGACAGATACAATTGTGTCGTGTCAATGGTGCCAACAAGGACTCCCTTTTTAATTTGTTGGCCTTCTTCGGCAATAAATGTCAAGAGGGTTCCGCTGGCTTCCGCCGAAATGATGGTTTCATCTGCTTCAAAAGAACCCGTTGCATCATAGGAATTGGTGGTCTCACCACAGGCACTTAACAATGTGCTGATGATCAAAAGTAGGTATAAGGTCTTGTTCATTTTGTTAGTATTTAATATCAGTTACCTGAAGTCAGTTTGTAATTGTTTTGAATTTTAAGGCGCTCTATTTCGTGGAAAATCATTTTCTCACGTGCCAGATTTGATGCTCTTACGGACGTTTTGTAATCATTAGAGGTGATCACGCCATTGGCCAATTGGTCTTTGGATGTGTTGATGATGCGTTCCCTCAGCACAATGATCTTTAGATCTTGGGCAATCAATTCATCCATTTTCTCCAGTTCGGTGAGTTGGTTTGTCAGAGACAAATTGGTGTTAAAAAGAAACGTCTCCCTTTCCACATTAATCATGTCTTGATTGATCGAATAAGTTTGTTTCTGACCAGAGGCAGTATAATAATTGGACAACTTCCAAGACAGACGCAAGCCACCGACATAATAAGGCTGAAAGTCATTACTTAAAAAGTTAAGTGCCGGCCTCCCAAACCCGCTTTGCAAAAACAGGCTGAATTTTGGTAGGTTGTTTTTGCTCAATAGCTCGTTTTGTAGCTCTTGAGATTGGATTCTGGTGTTGAAAAAAGTCAGTTCCGGTCGGTTGATGGTTGATGTCAAAGTAAGGAATTGTGGTTCCACCAAAGTCATAGATTCCTTGACATCCTCGCCTATAAACATACTCAGCATTTTCAAGTATGACCTCATAGCAGCACGTTGTTCTATCATTTTTTGCTCCAATGATAAGAGTTCGGCCATGAGTACATCTTCATTGCTTTGAAGCGAAATGCCGTATTTTACTGCTGCCTGAATACGATCCAGACCTGCTTCCAGGTCACTTTTGGTTATGGCCGTTTGTTTCTGCTGACCTTGAAGCAAAAGCACACCAAAGAATAAATCACTTACTCTTTCCTTGATTTTATAAAGCTGCACCTCGATATCCAACCGACTCAATTCATTGCTAGTTTGAATGATCTTTTTTTGCTGATTGATGACCGCCAGATCTGTCAATGGCTGAATGATCTCACCGTAAAGTTTGTATTGATCTTTGCTCAATACTGGAGCACCGGAAACACCCCCTCCTGGCAAAGTAGTTACAGCGGATTGATAGCTTGCCTGACCAAAAAAAGTAACCTGCGGTAGTTTGCCTTTTTGTGCATTCTCAAGGGAATATTGACTTGCTTTTTCCAACAGCTGATACTGCTGTATTTGTGGATAATTGTGATCAGCTTTTACAAGGCAGCTATCCAGACTCAGCGTAACCTGCTGTCCCATTCCCACATAGAAGGATAAATGAAAAAGAAGCAGCAAACTTGACTTCTTCAATTTAGTTAGTGGAGTTGTCATATTGGTTTATAATATTGTTTTAAACATTTGATTAACAAAGGGGTAAATTTTTTTACTCCAGCATGTTCATAATCCACATGGGGATCAATTTCTTACGTTCTTGCATGAGTTGATTGAAATGCTCTTGATCCAATTCTGTGACAGACATTAACATTGGTTTTGCCACAAATGGAAACACCATCAAACCCATAAAATTTATAAATATATGGGCCGGATTTATCATATGTATATGATCTATTCCTGCTTTTTCAAGAAGTTGCTTGAAAAAAACAGAATGTTTGATTTGTGTCCGATTAGCCATTTCGTCGACAAATTTTTCAGGGTTTGATTGAAGCTCACTTAAAACAAATATGGGCATGTTCGGCTGGCTGATAAACATATCGATATAACCGGATGCCATCTGTTCCAATTTGTGTTCAAGCGAAGTAGTTTCATCAAAAATCACCTTTACGATATTGGAAAAAAAGCCCTGCATGCTCTCCATCATGATCTCATGAAACAGTTTTTCTTTACTTCTAAAATAATAGTTAACTAATGCTAGGTTGATACCTGCATGATCAGCAATATCTCTTGTTTTGGTAGCGGCATATCCCTTTTTCATGAATATGGTTCTTGCTGCGGATTTTATTTTTTCTTCTGTGGTATCGAGACGCATGATAAACTAATTCGATGCAAATTAAAGGAAGATTTAGCGATTAAACAAAGATTTTAAACGTTTGTTTAAATTGAATATGTATGGTCATTACTTTTGATTTTATTTAACTTGATATATTTTTTCCTAAATGATCATTACCGATAAAAGCCCTTTCATCTAATAAGTATGAAGTAACAAAAAATAGATAAGAGATTGGGATTATTTTAGGAATTGCATTGTGATGAGTCTCGTCAATCAAATAACTATGTAACAAATAGGGATAATAATGCAAATCCTTTATATAGGTAACCCGTATATTTGTTTGATTGTGAATAAACTCATCTCCATATCTTTAGCGTTTATCCTACTTGCAAGCCATTTGAGTTTTGCAGTTGGTACCCATTTTTGTGGGGGACTTGCTGTTAAAAGTGAACTGATGATAGGACATCAGCACCTTGATTGCGGTATGGCTGGCATGGATGAAGAACACGATGCAGACTCTTTTCCATATTTTGAGAAAACACCTTGCTGTCAAAATGAATATACTTCGATAGAAGTTAATGACGACTTCAAACCCACCATTAATGAAACCTATTTAAATTTTGAGTTTGTAGCTGCCTTTATTAATTCATTCTTACAATTACCTATTGCTTCTGAAAAAGAAGCTCCTCATTACACATATTATTCTCCTCCCCTTCCGAAACAGGATATTCAGGTTTTGTTTCAGTCTTTCCTTATATAATAATCATCATACAATGATCCGTGTTACAGCCTGATCCAGGTTTGTGGCATGCTATGGCATTTTATGCCTTCGAACAATTTAAAAATGTTCATTTCATCTCATTCGTATTATGCTTTCAGGAATTATCAAATATTTTCTTGAGAACCGATTAGTCACCGTTCTCCTATTAGTCACCGTTGTTGTGTGGGGTATTTCTACTTCCCCATTCAACTGGAACATAGGCTTGCTACCCAAAGACCCGGTACCCGTTGATGCCATTCCTGATATTGGGGAAAACCAACAAATCGTTTTCTCGCAATGGCCTGGTAGATCACCTCAGGATATTGAAGATCAAATCTCTTATCCTTTGACAACTTATTTGCTGGGAATTCCAGGAGTAAAATCGATCAGAAGCTCTTCTATTTTCGGCTTTTCTATGATCAACATCATCTTCGATGAAGAAAATGAATTTTACTGGTCACGCTCCCGAATACTTGAAAAATTAAACTCCCTCCCATCTGCTTTGCTGCCAGATGGCGTGCAGCCCACACTCGGTCCTGATGCCACAGCACTCGGTCAAGTCTATTGGTACACCATAGAAGGAAGAGACAAAGAAGGCAACCCGACTGGTGGTTGGGACTTGCAAGAGATCCGAACTGTACAAGATTTCTATGTGAAGTACGGATTGAATGCTTCCGAAGGAGTATCGGAAGTGGCTTCTATTGGTGGCTTTGTGAAAGAATATCAGATTGATGTAAATCCTGATGCACTGAAAGCCTACAACATCCCGCTCCACAAAGTCATGCAGGCTGTCCAAAAGTCGAACAGGGATGTAGGTGCCAAGACCATTGAGATCAACAAGGCGGAATACCTGGTTCGTGGCTTGGGTTACATCAAAAAAGTGGAAGACATTGAACTGGCTGTAGTGGCAGTACAAAACAATGTCCCGATCCGAATCAAAGACATAGCGGTGGTTTCGCTTGGCCCTGCTACACGCAGAGGCTTATTGGACAAAGGAGGAGCAGAAGCAGTGGGCGGAGTGGTAGTGGCGCGTTACGGCTCCAACCCCTTAGAAGTAATCAATAATGTCAAAAAGAAAATCGAGGAGATAGCCCCAGGCCTACCCAAAAAGACGCTGGCAGATGGTACAGAAAGCCAGCTGACTATCGTCCCATTTTATGACCGTACGCAGCTCATCCATGAAACCATAGGCACACTCGAAACCGCCCTTTCACACGAGGTATTGATTAGTATTATCGTTGTACTGATACTCTTGCTTAACCTCAGAGCCTCCATCATCATTTCCAGTTTATTGCCAGTGGGCGTTTTAATGACTTTCATCATGATGCGCTATACAGGCATAGATGCCAATGTGGTAGCGCTTTCTGGTATTGCCATTGCCATCGGGGTAATGGTGGATGTTGGGATCGTTTTTGTAGAAAACATCATCCGCCATCTGGAAATGCCAGAGCACCAAGGTGTAAAGGGCAAAGAATTACTGAAGGTTATTTATGATGCAACTGTTGAAGTAGCCTCTGCGATCACAACAGCCCTAGCCACCACGGTGGTTAGTTTCGTGCCCGTTTTCGCAATGGAATCAGCAGAAGGCAAGCTATTCAAGCCCTTAGCCTTCACAAAAACGTATGCCCTTTTAGGTTCATTTGCTCTAGGACTCATCGTCCTGCCTACGCTCGCATATTTCATTTTTGGGATCGAATACAACAAAAAGAAAGTCCGTAGAATATGGAATTTTTCCTATATCATCTTCGGAATCATTGTGGCTATTTATGCTCAAATGGTTCTACCATTGGTTATCTGCCTGATTGGTATCAACAACCTACTTGAATCCAGATGGTCAGAGCGATTCAAAGACCTCCCTAATTACATCAATATCATGCTTACTGTTTTCATTGCCAGTTTCTTCCTTACCGAAGAATGGATGCCTCTGGGTGTAGAAAACTCCTTATTGGTCAACTACCTTTTTGTGGTAATGCTCATTGGGTTTATACTGGCTATGCTATTGAGCATTGTTCATTTCTACGGACCTGTATTGAGATGGTGCTTGAGGAACAAAGGTAAATTCCTTTTATTCCCAGCATTCACGATCCTTTTCGGTATCGTGATTTGGTTAGGCTTTGATCGGATGTTTGGCTTTGTGGGCGATTCCGTAAGAAATACGAAAGTCTATCAATCTGTTGCGTCCTCGTTTCCAGGTATTGGTTCTGAATTTATGCCTACGCTCAATGAAGGCAGTTTTCTATTGATGCCTACTTCCATGCCCCATGCTGGTGTAGCGCAAAATCGTGAAGTTCTGGGACAACTAGACATGATGGTGAGCAGTATTCCTGAAGTGGAAATGGTCGTTGGCAAAATGGGAAGAACCGAATCTGCTCTAGATCCTGCACCCATTTCGATGTATGAAAACATCATCAATTACAAACCCGAATTTAGTGTCAACGATGATGGCCATAGGGTGAGGTATAAGGTGGATGAGAATGGGAATTATTTTTTAGCAGAGAAGAAATTAGACGCTAGAAGCGAGAGGTTAGAAGTTGGGGAAGAGAAGTTAGAGACTAGAGGTGAGAGGTTAGAAGTTGGGAAGGAGAAATTAGAGGCTAGAGGTGAGTGGTTAGAAGATGGGGAAGAGAAGTTAGAGACTAGAGGTGAGAGGTTAGAAGCTGGGGATGAGAAGTTAGATAAGAATAAAAAGTGGTGGTTTGATGGAAAAGATACTATCCTTATAACCTCTAATTTCTATCTTCAAGCTTCTAATCTTATCGAAGATAAAAACGGTCAATACTTCCGAAACTGGCGTTCGCATATCAATTCGCCAGATGACATATGGAATGAAATTGTAAAGGTGACCAAAATCCCTGGGGTCACTTCAGCTCCGAAGTTACAGCCTATAGAAACGCGACTCATTATGCTTCAAACTGGGATGCGCGCCCCAATGGGCATCAAGGTTTATGGTCCTGATTTGAATACAATTGAGAAATTTGGTCTTGAACTAGAAGCTATTTTAAAAGAAGTCCCATCCGTAAAATCGGAAGCTGTTTTTGCTGATCGTATTGTGGGCAAACCTTATTTGCACCTCAATATTAACCGAGACGAAATTTCTCGCTATGGTTTAAATGTGGAAGATGTCCAGCAAACCATTGAAACCGCAATTGGAGGGATGAGAGTCACTTCTACTGTAGAAGGACGTGAACGCTTTCCTGTTCGGGTTCGCTATCCTCGTGAGCTAAGGGACGACCCAGAAGCTTTAGGCAGAATCCTTATCCCTACTCCTACTGGAGCCCAAATCCCAATGAGCCAATTGGTCGATTTTGAATATGTGAAAGGCCCACAAATGATCAAAAGTGAGGAAACCTTTTTAGTCGGTTATGTCCTCTTTGATAAGAAAAAGGAGTTTGCGGAGGTGGATGTAGTCAATAATGCTCAGGCTGCCATCCTAGGTAAAATTGATTCTGGCCAATTGATAGTTCCAGCTGGGATCAGTTACAAATTTTCAGGAAGCTATGAAAACCAGATCAGAGCCGTCAAGCGATTGGCTGTTGTGATCCCGATCAGTTTGTTAGTGATTTTCCTTTTGCTCTACTTCCAGTTCAAAACAATCATTGCTTCGTCGATTCACTTCTCAGGGGTCTTTGTGGCGTTTGCTGGTGGTTTTATCATGCTCTGGCTGTACGGTCAGGACTGGTTTTTGAATTTCTCCATCGCTGATATGAACATGAGGCATTTGTTCCAAATGCAAAATATCAATCTCAGTGTGGCCGTGTGGGTTGGCTTTATCGCCCTTTTCGGAATAGCGACAGACGATGGAGTGATCATGGGAACGTATATCCATCAGGTCTTCGAAGAGAAAAAGCCTACTACAATACAAGGAGTACGTGACGCTGTATTGGAAGCGGGTAAAAAAAGGGTACGACCAGCCATGATGACCGCAGCAGTGGCCATCATCGCCTTGCTCCCAGTCCTTTCATCAACGGGCAAAGGTTCTGATATCATGGTACCTATGGCTATCCCAACTTTTGGAGGAATGACCATACAAATCATGACCATGTTTGTGGTGCCGGTGCTTCAGGCATTTTGGAGAGAGACAGTTATCAGGAGGGGAAATGGAGGTTAGGTTTTAGAAGTTGGAAGTTAGAGACTAGAGGGCTAGAGGTTAGAAACTAGAGATTAGATTTTAGGAGTTGGAGATTAGAGGCTAGATTTTAGGAGTTAGAGAATAGAGATTAGAGGTTAGAGAATAGAAATTAGAGATTAGAGGTTAGAGGTTAGAGGTTAGAGATTAGAGGTTAGAGGTTAGAGAATAGAGATTAGAGAATAGAAACTAGAGATTAGATTTTAGAAACAAACAATTAAAGAATTATACAATGATAACATCTTATAAAGACTTAGAAGTTTATAAACGGTCATTCAAACTGGCCATGGATATTTTTTGGATGACAAGAAATTTTCCGAAAGAAGAGATATACTCCCTCACTTCTCAAATTACCCGATCATCCCGCTCTATAGCTGCGAATGTTAGTGAAGGATGGGCAAAACGTACTTATGAGTCAGTATTCAAACAGCATTTGGTGGACTCACTAGGCTCTTGTACTGAAACCGAAACTTGGCTTGATTTCTCATTGGAATGCAAATACATCGATCAAGAGACGCACACTCAATTCACCGAAGAAATTGATCAAATCGGCAAAATGCTGAACAAACTACATCAAAATTGGAAAAGTCGTGGAAAGTAGATTAGAAACTAGAGAGAAAGAGGTTAGAGGTGGGAGATTAGAGGCTAGAGATTGGATGCTGGGCACTAGAGGCTGGAGGCTAGAGGTTGGAAGCTGGATACTAGATGTTAGATGGTGGAGGCTAGAGATTAGAAGTTGGATTCTAGAGGCTAGAAAATTGTGGTTATCGAAGACATTATCTTCTAATTTCTACCTTCTAACTTCTATCCTCATTTTTCTATTTATTTCCTTTGTCCAAGAAACGAATGCCCAAACCCTTGATGATTATTTCAAGATAGCCCTCGAAAACAACCCAGAGTTACAGTCGAAATACAAGGAGTTTGAATCGGCATTGCAGAAAATTCCACAGGCGAAAGCACTACCTGACCCCACATTCTCGGTGAGTGCCCTTGGTCAAATGACGCAGACGCGGACAGGTCAGCAGATGGCCATTTTCAGTTTATCGCAAATGTTTCCTTGGTTCGGCACACTCAAAGCTCAAGGTGATGTCTATGCATTGATGGCGGAAGCAAAGCATCAGGCGTTTTTGGATACACGTAACATACTGTGCTATCAAGTGTCGGCAGCCTATTATCCCCTGTACGAACTCAATAAATGGATGATCATAGAACAAGAAAACATTCAAATTCTTGAGTCCTATAAATCCATAGCTACTATCAAGTTTCAAAATGGAATGAGCTCAATGGTAGATGTCTTGCGCGTGGACATCATGCTCAAAGAGGCCAGCACCAATCTGTCTATTCTAAAACAAAAGAAACGGCCATTTGAAACACGCTTTAATATGCTGCTCAGCAGGAATGCCACAGCAGTCATCGCCATCGCTGATAGTTTGGAACTGCCACAAATAGCCAATGACTATCGCAGGGATTCATTGCTGATAAATAACCCGCTTTTAACGGAATTAGATTTAAAAATAAAGGCAAATGAAGTAAGTGAAAAAGTAGCCATCAAACAAGGAATGCCTAAGCTCGGTGTAGGATTTCAATACATCTCAGTGGCACAACGGACAGATGCTAACTTGCCTCAAAATGGACAAGATGCCTTTATGCCAATGTTTACCATGAGCTTACCCATTTTCAGAGCGAAGTATAAGGCCGCACAAAAGGAAGCTCAATTGATGCAAGCATCTTTTACACTCAAAAAACAAGCAGTTAACAACAGTCTCATCAGTAATTATGAAATGACATTGTTTGAAATTCAAAAACAAAACAATCTCCTGCACTTATACGACCAACAAATCATCGAATCTCAGCAATCCTTAAATCTACTGTTTACTGGCTATGGCAATTCAGGAAAAGACTTTGAGGAAGTGCTAAGGATGCAACAGCAACTATTAAAATATCAAAAAATGAAAGCTACTGCCATGACGGAATACCAGATAGCACTAGCAGAACTGGATTATATCACAGCAAAATCAAAATAGTTATGAAACATACCTATCAAATACAAGGAATGACCTGTAATGGGTGCAGAAGCCATGTTGAAAAAACACTACAAGGCATAGCAGGCGTCAGTAACGTATCTGTGGATTTGGAAAAAGCGGAAGCCACTATAGAAATGGGCTCGCATATTGGCATTTCGACTTTTCAAGAGGCACTCAAAAAAGATGGCGGACGCTATTCTATTCACCTTCCGGGTGAAAAACTGGCTGAGGCTCCTAAGAAAAAGAAACCTCAAAAAGCGGATGCTGGTAGCGGCGTTTGGTACTGCCCCATGCATTGTGAGGGTGAAAAGACCTATGACAAGCCGGGAGATTGCCCGGTTTGCGGAATGGATTTGGTGGAAGAAGCCAACTTAAAGCAAATGGGTGGGAAATATACGTGCCCGATGCACCCCGAAGTAGTCACAGACGAACCTGGCTCATGTCCGAAATGTGGTATGGAGCTAGTTCCAGCGGATGCAGACGAATCAGCCGAAAATAAGACATACAAAAAATTGTTATCCAAGTTTTGGATCGCGAGTGTCTTTACCCTGCCGATTTTTTTGATTGCTATGTCTGAAATGTTGCCGAGCAATCCATTACCCAATATCATGCCCTGGAAGTATTGGGGATGGGCACAACTCGCTCTGTCTATTCCTGTGGTATTTTATGCTACGTGGATGTTTTTCAAACGGGCTTATAGTTCCATCGTTCGCAGAAGTCTTAATATGTTCACGCTAATTGGTATTGGTGCTGGAGTAGCCTGGCTGTTTAGTCTGATAGGCCTCCTTTTTCCAGAGATATTTCCAGATCAGTTCAAAACCGAGTCAGGGACAGTACACATGTACTTTGAAGCTGCGACGGTCATTTTGACATTGGTACTTTTAGGGCAATTATTGGAAGCAAGAGCGCACAGCAAAACTAACGGTGCAGTCAAGGAACTGCTCAAATTAGCTCCTAATACTGCGACATTAATCGTAGACGGATCTGAAACCAAAGTCAAAATTGAGGACATAAAAGTGGGTGACCTGCTTCGAGTGAAGCCGGGTGAAAAAATCCCTGTAGATGGTAGCATAACCGATGGTGGCAGCACCATAGATGAATCGATGATTACAGGTGAACCTGTTCCTGTAGAGAAATCGGAAGGCGAGAAAGTAAGTTCGGGTACAATCAACGGGAAGAAGTCCTTTGTGATGAAAGCTGAAAAAGTAGGTGCTGATACGCTTTTATCTCAGATCATCGACATGGTGAATAATGCGAGTCGCAGCAGAGCACCCATTCAAAATCTGGCTGATAAAATTTCAGGATACTTTGTTCCGGTGGTGATTGGTATTTCAATACTGACTTTTATAATCTGGATGATATGGGGACCAGATCCAAAATTAGTCTATGCTTTTGTCAACGCAATAGCCGTACTGATTATCGCATGTCCTTGTGCGTTAGGTTTAGCCACTCCTATGTCTGTAATGGTAGGCGTAGGCAAAGGAGCCAAACTTGGTGTGCTTATAAAAAATGCAGAATCTCTGGAAAAAATGAACGAGATAGATGTAGTGATCATCGATAAAACAGGAACGGTAACAGAAGGTCGGCCTTCCGTTGAGAAAATTGCCACTGCCAATGATTTCAAAGCGGATGATCTCACCCAGATCCTTGCGTCTGTCAATCAACAAAGTGAGCATCCATTGGCGGAATCCATGGTTCGTTTTGCTAAAGAGAAAAAGATCACTTTGGTGCAAGTCGATCATTTTGAATCTATCACTGGAAAGGGCGTAAAAGCCATTCTGGATGGCAAGAAGGTAATAATTGGGAATGAAAAATTACTGGAGGCTGAAAATGTTTCCACCAAATCGGAACTTTTAGAACAAGCCAAAAAAGAACAGTCTAAAGGAAAAACAGTCCCTTTTGTGGCAATAGATGGAAAACTGGCAGGATTTGTAGTCATCGCAGATGCAATAAAACCAACAAGTAAACAAGCTATCGCAGATTTGCAATCAAAAGGTATAAAGGTCATTATGATGACTGGTGATAACGCCTTTACTGCCAAAGCAGTGGCCGATGAATTACATCTGGATGGGTTTCAAGCGGACTGCTTACCTGAAGACAAGCTTAACAAAGTAAAGGAACTTCAGTCTACGGGCAAAAAAATAGCAATGGCTGGTGATGGAATCAATGACGCTCCGGCATTGGCATTAGCTGATGTGGGAATTGCTATGGGTACAGGAACGGATGTAGCTATAGAAAGTGCCGCAATTACTTTGGTCAAAGGTGATTTACAAGGTATCGTGAAGGCCTATGGCCTAAGCCACAGTGTTATGAAGAATATCAAACAGAATTTGTTTTTCGCTTTGCTCTACAACACAGTTGGCATACCGATAGCGGCAGGGGTTCTATTTCCATTTTTCGGCATTTTGCTTTCCCCCATGATAGCCGCATTGGCTATGAGTTTTAGTTCAGTGTCGGTAATCACAAATGCCTTACGGTTAAGGACACAAACTATTGATTAAATGATTTGATGATGGGTAGATGAAGTAATGTGCTGATGTTCTAGTTCTTAGATTTGCTGATCTGTTGATAAAATGATGTGATAATGGATAATGCGTTTAAAATATTAGGGCGCTTTCACAAGCTCTCTGCCCGGTGAGGATCGCTGTATCTTTTTTGCGTAAAGAGGCGAAAAAGGATGCCACTTCGATCTTGGGCGCATGCCTGTGGATAATTGATTAAACAAAGGATGAGTTAGTAAATGTATAAATTTTGAAGAAATGGAAAAGAGAAACGAAGTACTGGAAATAAGTTTTGAATTCGCGTTGCAAATCATTGAATTTTCCGCGCTGCTTGAAACTAATAGAAAATATGTGATTGCCCGGCAATTGCTCAAATCAGGAACGAGCATAGGGGCCAATATCAGAGAAGTACAAGGAGGTAAAAGCAAAGCAAACTTTATCCATAAATTAAATATCTCTCATAAAGAAGCCGAAGAAACGGAATACTGGCTTTTACTCTATGAAAAAGCCATGAGCTACCCTTCTCCTCCATCAGAAATGAAAGCTTTATTACTTTCTATTCAAAAACTATTAAGCAAAATCATGTCTACCACGAAATCACAAATGAAAGGATCATGAAAAATTTATTCCAAAACAAATACATACTCGTTGGTATCACCTTGATATTGGGCCTAGCAATCGGCTGGCTAATCAAACCATCAGCATATCAAACGATCGACGTGTCAGATCATCAGCACATTAGCGAATCAAATAATCAGCAAATCTTCACCTGCTCCATGCACCCACAGATCAGGATGAATGAACCGGGTCAATGTCCCATTTGCGGCATGGATTTAATCCCGCTCGAAAGCAGTGATAGCGATCTTGATCCTATGGCCATAAGTATGTCTCCAACAGCCATGCAGCTGGCACACGTGCAGACCATGGTGGTTGAAAAAGGAAATGCTGAAAAGTCAATTAGACTTACTGGGAAAGTTCAGGCAGATGAGCGATTGATGTACACTCAATCCTCCCATATCCCTGGCAGAATTGAAAAACTTTCCGTGAATTTTACCGGAGAATTAGTTTCCGTAGGTCAGGTAATTGCCTATATCTATTCTCCGGATTTGGTCACGGCACAGGAAGAATTGTTTGAAGCTCAGAAAATCAAAGAAACACAACCTGCATTATTCAATGCTGCAAAAGAAAAGTTGAAGAACTGGAAACTAACTGATGAGCAGATTGAAAAGATAGTAGCCTCAAAAAATACCATTGAGCAGTTCCCCATTCTTGCCAATGTTTCTGGCTATGTCACAAAAAAAATGGTCAATCTGGGTGATTATATCAAACAAGGAGAAGCTATTTATGAAATTGCCGACCTCTCCAACGTTTGGATCTTGTTTGACGTCTATGAGTCGGATATGACTTGGATCAAAAAAGGTGCGACCGTTTTCTACACAGTAAGGTCTATTCCCAGTAAACCCTTTAAAGGCATTATTAGCTATATAGATCCAATCATTGACCCTAAAACACGTGTGGCGAAAGCAAGAATAGAAATAGCCAACAAGGGCATGCTGCTTAAACCAGAAATGTTTGCAAGTGGGACAGTGGAGAGCAGAATAAACGCAAAAACAACTTCGATAACCATACCAAAAACAGCAGTGATGTGGACGGGCAAACGCTCTGTCGTTTATGTGATGCAAAATTCCGATCAAGGGGTAAGCTTTCTGATGCGTGAGATTACGTTGGGGCCAGAATTGGGTGAAAGTTATGCGATTGAATCTGGTTTGCATGCTGGCGAAGAAATAGCCGTCAATGGCACTTTCAGTATAGATGCCGCAGCACAATTAGCAGGTAAGCCAAGTATGATGAATCCGGAAGGTGGAGTGGCTATGACAGGCCACAATCATGGCGGATCAACTACTACTACTACTTCAACTCCCCCACCCTCAAATAAAGAAAGCCAGGGAAAAGCAAACATCAACGCTGAGACTAAAGAAGCTTTAAAACCTCTTTTTATGGATTATATGAAAATCAAAGACGCATTAGTCAATGACAATTTAGAGGAGGCTCAAAAAGCGGCTGTTCTATTTCAAAATGATTTAGGCAAGATCAATATGTCCCTTTTCACAGGTGATGCTCACCAAACTTGGATGAATTACAGCAATGAGATAAAACAAGTCATGCAACATGCTATACATTTTCAAGACATAAAGGAAATGCGAAAAGCATTTCAGTCATTATCCAATGTAATGATAGGCTTGGCGAAATCCTTTGATCCATTGAACGAAGGTATTTATATTCAGCACTGCCCTATGGCAGATAGTAACAAAGGAGCCAATTGGCTTAGTTTTTCGGAAGAAATCAAGAATCCATATTTCGGAGCAGCAATGCTCAGCTGTGGGGAAGTAACAGAAACTATAAAATGAAGGAGTGTTGTAAAACAGGAGATCAAAAACCCAGCTCTACCCTAAAAATTTGGTCTTCAAGAATAATTTGGAGCGTTTTACTTCTGATCATTATGTCCTTAACATTAATTCAATTATTCAACTTATAAATTCTATTAAAATGAAAAGAACAAATTCAGTTATTACCCTAACACTAGTCGTTGGTCTTGGTTTCTCCGCACTCTCCTGTGATACTGGAAAATCTACAAATCAAGAAGAATTGGCAGATGATCATATCACGATGGATCACTCAACTGACCATAAAATGACTGAAGGTTCAGACATGGTAATGAGCGAGTCTCAAGCCGTCTCTGCTCTCATTGATTCATATCTGTCTATTAAAAATGCTTTGGCAAAAGATGACTCAAAGGCAGCATCATCGGCAGCACAAAAACTTATGGATGCCGCATCGACATTTGAATTAAGCTCATTTGTAAAAGCAGAGCAAGCAGAGATCAAGGAATATCTTGAAGTTATAAGGGAAAATGGGGAGCATATAACCAAAAGTGAAATTGATCATCAAAGAGGGCATTTTGAAAGGTTAAGCCAAGACCTTAAAGACCTACTTGAAATTACAGGAACGGATAGAACTCTTTATCAGCAGTTTTGTCCAATGTATGCCAAAGGAAAAGGGGGCATTTGGCTCAGTGAATCTTCTGAAATTAAAAACCCATTATTTGGAAGTAAAATGACTACCTGTGGTTCTGTTACCGAAACCATAACGATGAAATAATAAACAAAGTAAATTTCGTCTGTCAGGTGATTTAAGTTGAGCAAAGATATTGCATTAAATCAGAGAAGCAATTTTCGAAAAACCCTCTTTAAACGAATCTGTTGTGAGATAAAAAGTACCTTTTACCTCATCCCGCTTTTCATCAGAAGTATTGGCAAGCGTATCATACTTAGCCTGATGTTAGCCATTATAATAGTCTGTTACACAATAAAACTAAACTCCTTTGGAGTTCTATAACTGTTAGTTTTTACTCAATTTGCTGAAATCCTCTTTACTTAGATCGTTGTTAAATTGAATATTTGACCAGGTTACATTTATCCAAGGTTCTTCACTTACATCGGCATTCCAAGTAGATTTTTTGTATTGCCGTTTAGTTGGAATCAACATCCCATCTATTTGCTCATATTTCAGCTGCATCAAATTCGGGATTTCCATCACTCCAAAATCAACCACAGTAAAAAGAAATTGGTCGACTAATGACGTTTTACTATTTATGAATAGCTGATATATATCTGTAGGCTTTTCATCTGTTGAATTAAAGGTGACTTTTACAATATCATAATTAATGTCATTGATCACCTTTTCCCCGATGTATTCGTAGTTTAAACCTGGATCTAATAATTTTTGAAACATTGCGAACCAATAAAAATTAGTTGGTCTATTAAAAGCAACACGTTTTAAGCGAATACTATCGTTTAGAATTTTCCCATTGTGCTTAAGCCAATATTCACTACCGTCATAACCCTGCTCAATTGGCCCTTCAAGGTCGGAAAAAGTGCGTTCATGATGCTGATATAAACCATAAGATAGTTCTCCATCAAAAATATATTTTTCAGTTGAAATATCAGATTTACCATCAGGCGTTTGATAAGTATAGGTGTAAATCACATCCTTTTTATTCGAAAGAATATTGTAGTCACCAACCTTTTTTACCATTTTATAAATTAACTCATGTCCCTTGTTTTGAAAGTTTTGGGGAGTCTCTTTTTGAGCGTTGGATTGCTGTTTGTCATTACACGACAAAATAAAAAAACCTAAAACGACAAGTACTAATTGATTATAATTCACTGTGTCTATTTTTTTTAATTGGTTATTACGCATGTTTAATATGCTATTTCCTTTCAGCATGTTTCATGCATTAGTTGGGTTTACCCGAATCAGGTAAATGCCTTTTAGGCAACTCACAAAGGTGACGGAATTGCCAATGAAGTATGTTACGCAATTAGTAAAAACAGTTGCATATATCTCACCTAAGAAAATATGCGATGGGTGAAGCATCACCGCAGCGGAGGGTAGCCTGTGGAAATGATTTATACTTTCGTCTTGTCTTTTCCTATTGCATAGAAGTCATCCCATTGCAAAATCTCATGACCACTTTTGCTTTCAAAAATGTTAAGTGCCATTGATCTGCCAAGCACCTCTACCGGAATTCCTCGATATTTTTTCAAGCTCCCTAATAACAGCGGTTTTAATAGTGGCCAGATTTTTAAAATAATGGCTTGACTAATTCCATATCTATTCGAAGGTGTTAAAATCATAGAGGGCTGAAAAATGCTTAATCTTTCAAAATTGAGCGCCTTTAGCTCTTCTACTAATTCTCCTTTTGTCTTAAGGTAAAAGGAAGACGATTTGGAATTGATACCCACAGAAGCCAACAATTCGAAATGTGATACCCCTACTGTTTTGCAAGCAACAGCAAAATCCCGGACAGCAATTTTATCAATCTTTATAAATTCTTCCTTGCTCATTTTGGAGGGCTCCCCGACACCCAAGGTGCAAATAGCAACTGTGTGTTCCGGTATATATTCTTCGTACGATGAAACATCAAAAATATCAACTTTATATTGGCGTACAGAACTAGCAGTAAGACTTGAAATTGCAGTCCTACCCAAGAGTGTCAGTCGTTTAATGTCTTTATTGTTTTGCAAAGTTTGTGCAACATGTGTGCCTACAGCACCACTTGCGCCAAGCATCACAACCGATAGTTGATTTGAATTCATGTCATTTATATTTTTCAATGGTCTTCTCAAGAATCGCTCGAAGGAACTCAAAACTCTTCCTGCTATTTCTTTCGTATATTCTCATATCTTTTCCAAATATTCTAACCCTCAAATTCCCACAAGAAACACTAGACGCCCATCAAGTGTCGGCAACCAGTTTTTCTCAATATTGACACTTGGGCAATATCTTTTATCGTTAGGTAGTCTGACCTATCGGTCACACTACATTAACTCCAAATAACCACCCAGCTACTGCGGTCAATCCCATAGCCACAGTGCCCCAAAAAGTAATTCTAATGATTGCTTTGATCACACTAGAGCCACCTGTTTTGGCAGCTAATGCACCTAAAAGAATGAGAAATGAAATCGCAAAACCATAAAGGGAATATTCCATTTGACTTAAGGGCGCAAAAAGAACAACCAAAAGAGGAAGTGCCCCACCTACAGTAAAAGCTGCACCTGATGCCAATGCCGCTTGGATGGGCTGGGCTTTACTCGTTTCATTAATTCCTAGCTCGTCTCTGATATGGGCTGCAAGTGCATCTCGCTCAGTTAATTCTCTGGCAACTATCAAGGCGGTTTCACTTTTTAAACCTCTTCTTACATATATCTCAGCTAAACTTTGCAATTCGTCATCGGGAGTTTCTTCCAATTCTATTTTCTCTCGTTCAATGTCGGCTTTTTCGAGATCTGTTTGAGAACTTACAGAAACGTATTCACCAGCAGCCATAGATAGCGCTCCGGCAACCAACCCAGCAACTGTAGCTAGTACAATTGGCTCTCTCATATCGCTTGCGGCGGCCACCCCTATTGCCAAACTTGCTATGGAGATGATGCCATCATTGGCACCAAGTACTATTGCCCTGAGCCAATTGCTTCTCTGGATATAGTGGTTGTCTAAATAATGGTCAGTTGCATCGATCATTTTTACTGATTTTTTATTTTATAAAATTACCCTATTACCTTCACTCCGACCGTCCCAACTAGAAAACCAAAACTTGCTTCCTGCGCAGGGATCCAATTCTTTTTCAGTTTGGATATAGTTGCGATATCTTGAAATATCGGGTACAATATGCCTTCACGAGAGAACAACATCAAGGTGGCAACAATCATTGGCTTATCCTCCAATAAATATTAGCCAGCCAGTGCTGATATGACATCTGAAAAGCCTATTAGGAAAAGTATATGTAAGCAATTACTGACAAATATCGACTTTTCAAATCGATGTTCACCTTGAATGATTAAGGTAAATTTTGAATTCCGATGATCACGGCCAGTAAAATTCCCAACGTACGATATGCGAAAGCACAACACCCATTGTGATAACTTCAGTAACAAAATCAGAGAACATAGCAAGCATTTGAGCCATTGTACTTCCTCACTTCTCCATGTCAGTCAATGATAAAAAAGGCAATGGCTCCTATCGAAAAGCATAATATGATAGAGATTAGGGGTAAAGCTTGCATTCCCGCTAGAACCAAAACCAACCAACGACAGCCACCAGAATGCCCCCATCGAATGCTACGGAAAAATGAACAATTTCTGATTTTACAAGTACGTTTTTAACATGGTCACCAAAATAATGAGATAAGATTCCACCTATGAAAATGGTTGATTCGGAAAGAAGTGAATTGATAATGGTTAAAAATGTCACTTAATAAATAGGTAGGTTTTCAAATCCATGTTTGAATTAGTTGTTTTTTTTGATTCTCTGGATCGATCACTTCCTGACTCTATCCATTTCTTAGACATTAGCAGTAGCGCTTCAAGCTCGAAAGGTTTAATAATATAATCATCAGCACCAAGTGCGAGTGCCTCTGTTCTATCCACTTTTTCAGAATTTGAGGTACTAAAAATAAATGGTATATCAAAAGTTTTGGAATTGGTCAAAAGCGATCGCAATACTTCCTGCCCATCCATTTCATTCATTAAAACGTCACATATTATTAAGTCAGGAACAAATTCTCTGGCCATTTCAACACCCTCTTTTCCATTATTAGAAAAATGAATTTTAAACCCTTCCAGTTCGAAATATTCAGTCAGGTTATCAAGAATATCTAGATTGTCTTCAATGAGTAAAATCGTTTTCATAGTTGTAAAAATTATTATTCATAGATAATGAGTTTCTTTTTTTCAAATACTCCTGATTTATAATCTTGCCGAAGGCCATTCTCTTTTTGAGAATGTCAAGTGCAGTCTCATGCCCCATTCGCTGACCTGAAATTCTATATGGAATTGCAAAAATCCAGAAAAGTAGCAGCATCCCTATAAACCGCCAAAATAAGTGCATTCCCCGAAAATGATAACCTTCATACCTATACATAAGCTTCTGGTCTGAGTGAAAACAACATCTTTATAAAAAGATTGAATATAAAGTTCCAAATTATAATCCTTTGCGGTGTTACACAAACCCGAAAATGAATTACATCTATCCCACTTCTCTGGACAAATGGGCAATTGGAGATAGACGTTTATCTATTATCTGATGCTGTCTATTCTAGTTTACTGCCTAGTGCGACATAGTTATGGTTGCTTGCTGGCGTACCAACACCACGCCGATAAACTGTGATTTATGTAAGTATCAAGAGGTATCGTGTAACTTGTTAGACACAATTAGCTGTTACTTTGATTTTTACTTGCTTAACGAAGGAGAAAATTGAAAATATACATCAAATACATGGTCAGTGTACGCTGCAAAATGGCAGTTAAAGATGTTTTGAATAATTTAGGATTGCACTTTATTGTAGTGGATCTGGGTGAAGTAGAGGTTATGGAGGATCTTTCGACTGAGCAAGAAACGAACCTAAAAGTGGCATTGCAGGAGATTGGTTTGGAATTAATGGAGGATAAAAAGGCCATTCTCATAGAAAAAATCAAGAACCTCATCACCGAAATGATTCATCATTCTATTGAAGTCCCTAAGGTCAATTATTCAGAATATATCAGTGAAAAATTGGATTATGATTACACGTATTTGTCCAATATTTTTTCTGAAGTAAAAGGCATCACCATTCAGCAGTTCATCATTATTCATAAAATAGAGCGAATCAAGGAATTGATTATTTACGATGAATTGAGTATTTCGGAGATCGCTTGGAAAATGAATTACAGCAGTGTAGCCCATTTATCCAATCAATTCAAAAAGATTACTGGACTTACCCCTTCTCATTTTAAACAATTAAAGGATAAGCGAAGAAGCCCGATTGAAGAGATAGGAAATTCAAATGACTCAATACCAAAAAAAGAGAATAACGAGAAATGAAAACTACAAAAGATCAAGATGTTTTATAACAGAAGCTTAATTGAGGCCAGTTTGGATCCATTGGTCGTGATCAACACAAGTGGGCAGATTACTGACTTGAATAATGCAATGATCAAGGTTACAGGATATTCTCGCAAGCAATTGTTAAATACTCCCTTCTCTAAGTACTTCACAGACTCGAAAATTGCTGAGGAAGTCTATCAATGTGCCCTCAATATTGGTTTTTTGTCCGATTATCGATTGACCCTAAAACATAAGAATAAACGTTTGACTGATGTATTATATAATTCATCTGTCTACAAGGATTCGGACGACAAGGTGTTGGGTGTTGTTGCCATTGCGCATGAAGTCACAGATCAAAAATGGTTTGTTGAACTGCGAAATGCCAACAAAAAACTTGCTCTTCAAAATGAAGAAAAAGAAAAACGCGCGGCAGAGTTAGTGATCGCTAATGAAGAATTATTATTCCAAAACGAAGAAAAAGAAAAACGTGCAACAGAATTAGGCATTGCCAATAAGGAACTTGTCTTCCAAAACAAAGAAAAGGAAAAACAGGAAATTGCAACTAAAGAACTTGAAGCGCTCAGTTTTTCTGAAAAATTAGTTGCGCAATATTCCCGAAGTTTAATTGAGGCAAGTTTAGACCCGTTTGTTACTATCTCTATAGAAGGAAAAATACTAGATGTGAATGAAGCATCAATAAAAGTAACAGGTATTAACCGGGAAAAACTCATAGGCACCAACTTCTCAAATTATTTTACAGATCCACAAAAAGCAAAAAAAGGTTACAAGCAATTTTTTGAAAAAGGGTTTGTTGCAGATTATCCGCTAACGATAAAAGGGGCAAATGGGAAGTTGACCGATGTATTATATAATGCTTCTGTATATAAAGATGACAAAGGAAATGTATTGGGTGTTTTCGCAGCAGCGAGAGATGTTACAGCGCAAAAATTACTCTCAAAATATTCACTCAGCTTAATTGAAGCAAGCCTTGATCCTTTGGTGACGATCAGTATAGAAGGAAAAATCACAGACATGAATCAGGCCACCGTCAACGTAACTGGTTTGGCACGTGAAAAACTGGAAGGAACCGACTTTTTTGACTACTTCACCGAGCCACAAAAAGCGCGACAAGTGTATCAGCAAGTGTTTGCCAAAGGGTCTGTTACCGATTCTCCTTTGACGGTCAAACATAAAGATGGAAAGCTAACGGACGTTTTGTTCAATGGCTCGGTTTATACGGATGATAACGACCATGTTTTGGGGGTAGTGATTGTCGCTAGAGATGTCACTGATCAGAAAAGAATTGCAACTGAACTATTAGAAGCAAAAAATGCGGCAGAATTGGCCACTAAAATTGCTAAGGATGCTCAAATAAAAGCCGAACATGCTGCGCTTATTGCAGAAAACGCAGTGAAAGCTAAGCAACAGTTTTTGTCCAACATGAGCCACGAGATACGCACACCGATGAATGCCATCATTGGATTTACCAAAGTTGTGTTAAAAACTGACCTTACAGCTAAGCAAAAAGAATATTTAACTGCTATAAAAATGAGTGGGGACACATTGATTGTGCTGATCAATGATATTCTTGATTTGGCCAAAGTAGATTCAGGAAAGATGGTTTTTGAACAAACTCCTTTCAAATTAAGGTCGTCCATATCAGTGATGCTTCATTTGTTTGAAGTCAAAATCCATGAACGGAATTTGACGTTGGTGAAGGAGTACGATGAACGCATTCCTGAAGTACTGCTGGGCGACTCAGTTCGATTGCATCAGATCATCATGAACTTGGTAAGCAATGCAGTAAAATTTACGACAACTGGCACCATCACTGTAAGTGTTCTTATGTTGAGTGAAGATGATGAAAAAGTTACGATTCAGTTTAATATAAAAGATACTGGCATAGGGATAGACAAGGATAAATTGAATAATATTTTTGACGATTTTCAGCAAGCGACCAGTGGCACCTCCAGGTTATACGGCGGCACAGGCCTTGGACTGGCCATCGTCAAGCAATTGATCGAGCCACAAGGCGGTAGCATAGAAGTGACCAGCACGCTGGGAGTAGGTACTACTTTTAGTGCTGTGCTTACTTTCTTAAAAACCAATGAGGATGCCATTTCGGATTCCGAAGTTGTCGAATTGGATGCTCAACTTAAGCATATTAGAGTCTTGGTCGTCGAAGATATTCCGATCAATCAATTGCTGATGAAGACACTTTTGGATGATTTTGGATTTGAAAGAGACATTGCTGAAAATGGTAAAATTGCGGTGGAAAAAATTCAAACAATGGAATACGATATTATACTGATGGATTTACAAATGCCGATAATGAATGGTTTTGCTGCCACGGAATACATTCGAAAAACCATGCATTCCAACATTCCCATCATAGCACTAACCGCCGATGTAACTACTGTAGATCTTGCCAAATGCAAAGCTGTAGGTATGAATGACTACATCGCCAAGCCTGTAGATGAACGATTACTGTACACGAAAATTATGAATCTGGTTAAGAAACCTAAAAAACCATATACAGATCCCGAAGGCTTGAACACCGAGGAAAGTTGTATTGATCTGGAGTATTTGAACAAGCGCACCAAGTCAAATCCAAAACTGATGATAGAAATGATTTCCCTTTATCTGGAACAAACACCACCACTAGTCAAAGTAATGAACAAAAGCTATAAGGATGAGGATTGGGAAACCCTGTATTCGGCTGTTCATAAAATAATCCCTTCGTTTTCGATCATGGGCATTGATTTGGATTTTGAAAACAAAGCGCGGGTGATACAGGAATATGCGCATGCCCAACAACAATCTGAAGAAATTCCAGATCTGGTATGGCAGCTTGATAATGTCTGCACACAGGCCTGTAGAGAATTGAAAGAAGAATTGAACAAATTAGAAATGATTGCTCATGAAAACTGATCAGAAAATAAAATTATTTTTAGTGGATGATGACGCCCTGTACTTGAAATCAATGGAAATTGATTTTCTGGAGATTGGGGAATATACTGTTGAGACATTTGCCACTGGCGAGCTTTGTCTGCAAAATATTGCATTAAATCCTGACATCATCATATTGGATTACCACCTCAATGCGATCGATAAAACAGCTATCAATGGACTGGAAACCTTAGATAAGATCAAAGTGATCAATCCAAACATTCCAGTCGTCATATTATCGTCACAAGACCGTATAGAAGTGGCTGTGAATTGTATGCATCACAAAGCCTTTGACTATGTTGTTAAGAATGAAACGGCCTTTATGCGCATCCAAAAAATCATTGATTTAATATTAAAACTCCATAAAATTCAAACGGAGTTGAAATGGTATATGGACAGGGTGTAGTGAGAAGTAGCTGATGTATCCCTTCGAAACTTTGAATACTATTTCAAAATCATAAGAAATTACACGACTGAAAAAATTATCGGCAAAAAACATTCTTACAATACTGATAGTATTCATTCTCTCAATTTTAAGTTATGCTATAAATGAAACTAAAAAGAGAATACCATAGAGCGCTACTCCCATTGCGGCAAGAGAACCTAACGCCCGTCTCTTAAGACTATATGAAATCAAGAAAATGGATAAGTCTGACTTTAGTTCAATGGAAAAGAAAGCACTAAGAAAAGAAGTGAAACCCATTCGTAAAACGCTTCGCAGCAATTGAGTTTACCTATCGTTTGGTTCGGTCATCATCATTCTATTACTGCTCATCATTCTCTATAAAACACTTATATCTACCTGTTAATCTATCGGAAAAAGACATAAATACTTCTCCTTAAAGTTGAGTATTTACGCCTCTCTATTCAGCCCATCTAACTTCAATACGTTATATTATTATAATGATATTATCCTATTTTTTATTGAATCAGTAATATATGCAACCCTTGCTCACAAGTGTGTAATACTTGCGGTTCCCAAAGGACTGACCTTTGCTACTTAATGTCAATCAGGCATTATATAAAACAATCATGTTATGAATAAGAATTTCAGAAAAGTATTGGTAGCCATCATGTTGCTACCCACTTTGTTTTTTATCGGATGTAATGATGATGAACCCATTACTGCGTCAAAACCCTCAGTAGATTCCAGTGTACCAGCCAATGATGCTGTTGGAGTGGCCATTAATACCACTATCGCATTTACTTTCAATGAAGAAATGGATGCTTCAACCATCAATGAAACCAATGTTACGCTAAAGGAAGGAACAACGTCTGTTACAGGATCGGTTACCTATTCTAATAAAATAGCACTTTTCACTCCTGCGGCTAATTTAAACTTTAGCACCCAGTATACAGGTACAGTTTCGGTTGATGCAACCAATGCAGATGGTGTGAATCTAGCAACAGACTATGTAGTAAGCTTTACTACAGGTATTTTTACGGATGACACAGCTCCATTTATCAATGCAACTGAGCCACTTAGCGATGCATCTAATGTAGCCAGGAACAAGACTTTATCCATTGTATTCAATGAAGCCATGGATCCGTCGACCATTAATGCAAACACTTTCACAGTGAAGCAAGGAATCACTTCAAAATCAGGAGTAGTAGCGTATGCTGGGATGACTGCTACGTTTACTGCAAGTGAATACTTGGATGCTAACACTGACTATACTGCCACTATAACAACTGGAGCGAAAGACCTTGGCGGAAATGCGTTAGTGGAAAACACATCGTGGAATTTCACAACAGGTGGAACCGCCGCTGTTTTAGCTGTTATTGATTTGGGTGGTGCAAGCAACTATGTTATTTTGGCCAAAACAGCCATTAATAATAGCTCTACATCTGCAATCACTGGCCATTTGGGTTTGAGTCCAGCTGCTACTTCATACATCACAGGGTTAGCACTGGTTGATTTCACAGGTTATGCTACTTCATCACAAGTAACAGGCAATGTATATGCTGCAGATATGGCAGACCCTACTCCTGCTACACTTACTACTGCGGTTGAAAATATGATCACAGCATACAATGATGCTGCCGGTAGACCAACACCTGACTTTCTGGAACTAGGAGTCGGAAATATTGGAGGAATGACACTATCTGCAGGTTTGTACAAATGGACAAACACAGTGACCATACCTTCAGATGTAACCCTTACAGGTAGTGCAGATGACGTGTGGATCTTTCAAATAGCAGGCGATCTTACACAAAGTGCAGCAGTCAATATTACATTAAATGGAGGCGCACAAGCCAAGAACATTTTCTGGCAAGTAGCCGGAGAGGCCACCTTAGGAACAACTTCGCACTTTGAAGGAAATATCCTTTCAATGACAGGCATTACCTTCCAGACAGGAGCTTCTATGAATGGACGGGCACTTGCGCAAACCGCGGTTATTCTGGATGCAAATGCCATTACAAAAGTCGATTAAAAAGTTAATAAACACATTTAAGTCTATAAAAGCTACCACATGTTAGGTAGCTTTTATATCTACCGCCAAAACATGAATATCAGCAACAATATCTTCTGCCCAATTTCGGTCGACCTCCTGGTAGTTTGTCCTTTGTTTGGATATGGAAGAAGTGGTATTCCTCACTGTCTATTTCATGTAAGACATGGTGTGTTGCGCTTGCACACGATTATTGTAAACTAAAAAAAAATCCATGTTGATAATAAGCAAACATAAATTCAAAGAAGGCGAAATAGTCGTTGATCGAGTACGCCCAAATCAGCGTCTCATAATAAAAAAAATCAATGGCAATATTTACCATTGCCATGTTTATCATAAGTCAAATCGATCTACTTTATTCTTTTTCGAAAAAGACATAAAGGGTAGTCCTAAATCTAAAGTTTTATGAAATATATCTATCTATTTCTTGGTGCATTGCTTTTAATCACCAGTTGTCAAAACAAAAGCTATTATGAAGTCATGAATGTGAATCAGCAGCGATTTGGAGGTTGGGAATTGGATAACGCCCGATTTTTAAATGAATCCTATGATTTGATATTACTGGTTGGGGATATGTCCGCGCTTGCTCAGAAAAGAAGCACATTGAAAGAAAGTTATCTTATCGCTTCAGAAGCTTCTAAGAATTCCTCCGACTTACACTTCGATTACAAAATGGAAGCAGCCAAACAAAGAATCAAACTAATCACCTCTTTGAGTAAAGACAATGACGATTATTTACATCAGCTAGATGAAATTGCTGAAGTAAATTTTGATCGGATATATGCACAGTCTATGAAAACAAAGCTCAAAGAGCTTTCTATTAAAATGGAAGATTATACAGCAAATGGCAAAAATAACAGACTTGTGGAGCTTGCTGACGAGGTTCAGGATTGCTACAGAAATCTCAATATAAGTATCAGCGAGATGGGTCATTGATCCTCATACCATGCAGCAGGTCGCCTAACACCTGATTATTTGAGTTTTAATCCCGCTAGTGGGTTTAATTCCCCGATGCTTGCATCGAATAAAAAATCTGCACCATGATCCCCCGTCAGCTTGCTGCGGGGTTCTTCATTACAGGAAATATAAGAGGTCAAACACTTCTTACTGGATGATACAAATGGGGTTCTTCAGTTACAATCCCTAGTGATGTTACGCTTTCAGGAGGTGCTGACGCTGTTTGTATTTCCCAAATAATCCAGTCGTTTCCCTGATTAGTTCATCACAATCA
>JBLICU010000009.1:0-68403 GCA_047632435.1 Cyclobacteriaceae bacterium | reverse complement strand
AAGTAGTTGTGACCTAATGATGTGATGTTTTTGAAGTAATGGCATAATGTTAAAAGTCAGTGACATAGGGTTGTCACTGGGAGAAGTTTCTTTGAAGAAATAAACTAAAATCAAATAATATGACCACAGAGCAAATCGCAAACAGAATGGTGACTCTTTTAAGAAATGGAGAATATGCAACCATCTATCAAGAACTATTTTCACCTGATGTAATAAGTGCGGAACCGGAAGGCACTCCGTGGGGGAGCGTCAAGGGCTTGGATGAATTGGCCAAAAAGGGTGTCGAATTTAACAAATTGGTTGAAGCGTTTCACTCGGTAGAAATATCTGAGCCATTGTGTGCTGATCATTTTATTGCCCTGTCAATGAAGTCTATGGTGACTTGGAAAGGTGCTCCTGGCCCTACGAATATGGACGAGCTATGTGTGTACACCGTGGAAGATGGCAAGATCGTGAAAGAGGAATTTTTTTACAAGCCCATGCCCAATTCGATTGCCTAGGTGTTATGAAAATGGCCCCAGTATCTTAATTGACACTTCAATCACTAGTTTTTTCCAAAAAGGTTAGTTGTTTACAATTCCTCCTTAGGGGCTCATACACTAGGTGTCAGTTGGGATGCTGAAAGTGGTCAATGGACTATAATTTGAACATACTCATCAATTATTTTTATAAATTGCGGCACCTTGTTTCGCACTAGTCGTTCGTTTTCACCGCTATATATTGGATGCCGCAATTCACTTTTTCCAAATCAGTCGTTATCGGTCTATTATTTTGTTTTCAGGCCTCTGTATTTGCCCAATTAAAAGATGCCAAAATCGAAGGACAGATTGTAAACCAAAAGGATGAACCCGTAGCGTTCAGCACTTTGGCTTTTTATAAAGCAGATTCCATCCTTGTTAAAGGCATTGTAAGTGATCAAAATGGTGATTTTATCATTGAAAATATTGGAGCCGGAAATTATTATCTGACTGTTCAAAATCTTGAATATGAAAATTTTCACACGGACATTATCTCAATAACCTTTGGAGAGGTCAAAAAACTACCTGTAATAAGACTTACACCCAATCAAGTGGAGCTATCAGAAGTTACCGTATCGGCCAGTAGACAATTGGTGGAGATTTTGCCAGACCGCATTGTATTCAACGTGAGTAGCAGTGTGAATGCCTCTGGAAACAATGGACTTGAGCTACTTAGAAAAGCACCGGGAGTCATTGTAGATCCAGACAACAATATCATCCTTCAGGGCAAAAGTGGCGTGCGCATTTTCATCAATGGGAGGCCCAGTAGATTGTCTGGAACTGATTTGGCTACACTGCTGGAAAGTATGCAATCAGACAATATCGAGTTGATTGAACTGATCACAAATCCATCTGCAAAGTATGAAGCTGAAGGCAATGCAGGAATCATCAATATAAAACTGAAGACCAATATCAATTTGGGCTACAATGGTACGCTCATAAGCAATTATTCACTTGGAACGGAACCTCGCCTTAGTAATGGCGCTACAATCAATTATGGCAAGGGGAAGCTTGGCATCACGGCCAATGCCACCCGGTTTGACAATAAGTTCTATGAAGGCTTTGCAGATAATAAGATTCAAAGTGATTATGATCTCACCTTAAAATCCACTGATATTTCGACTCGAACAGGTTATAACATGACGTCTAGTGTCACCTATGATTTTAACGATAAACATTCCGTGAATTTTTCAGGAGGGGCGATTTTAACATCAGGTGATGATAACCTGATAAGTACTACCAAAATCATAGATACCAGAGATCAGGCCGCCAATGAGTTACTAAGCTCAAAATCGCTCACTGATTTTCAGTCGGCTAATTATAATTTCAATGTTAATTATATGTGGAACCTATCTGAAGATGCCACATGGAGTACCGATGCGAGTTATGGAAGTTTTGATAAAGACAACAGCATCTATCAACCAAACATTTATTATGATGCTTCTGGTACCACGGCTTTGCGCGAGGTAAACAACCAATTTGATCCGGATACCCATATAAATCTATACTCGATCAAGACGGATTATGAAAAAACTTTTGAGGTATTTAAGTTATCAATTGGAGGCAAATATTATAAAGTTGAAACTGAAAATCAGTTCATCGTGAGTGATGTTGACAATGGCAATGCCATTGTCAACGACTTGAAAAGTAATACTTTTAACTATACAGAAGAAGTATTTGCCGCATATCTGATAACAGATTTTACCTTGTTTGAAGATTTGAAAGTAAGCACGGGTATGCGATTGGAACAGACAGTTTCGCAAGGAATTTTGGAAAGTACTCTGGCGACTGAGAATGATAATGTCAATCGGAATTATTTCAACTATTTTCCAAACATGAGTCTGGCCTACGCCAAAAATAAGTCGGAAATTAGCCTAGGCTATGGCAAACGTATCACAAGACCAAATTATCAGGATTTGAATCCTTTCGAATCAAAAACCAGCGAGCTGGTCATATGGAAAGGGAATCCATTCCTCAGACCTAATTACATTACTAACTATCAACTGACTTACTCATGGAATCATACTTTGGTAATTTCCAATACCTATAGTGTGACGGAAGGCTTTTTTGCTAGAATATTGGAAATTGTAGATGAGACCAGTACCATCATTGCGCCCAGAAACATGCGGAAATCAACCACCAATGGGCTTTCCATAAGCTATCCATTGGAAGTAGCAAAATGGTGGGAGCTATCTGCTTTTTTTGTTTACAATCATTCTACTTTCGAAGGCTCCTTTGATAACGCGGATATTTCAATCAAGACTGATATATATAATGCTCGTATTCAAAACACGTTCAACTTGCCTTGGGATCTTACCATGAGCGTGAGTAGTTATTACAACAGCCCATGGATATGGAGAGGGTCTATCGTGATTGAGGCTTTTTATGGTATTGATTTCGGGATAAAAAAGGATTTTTTTGATGACAAACTCCAGGTAAGACTGACAGGATCGGACATTTTTAATACTGGAAGTGATTTTGGATACAATGGAGATTATGGTGGTATTCTGATCAAGGGGGTTTACTCTGGGGACAATCATCGGTTTGGTGGTGGCCTTACTTACAAATTTGGAAACCAAAAGATCGAAAACCGCAAACGAAGTGGTGGGTTGAAGGATGAGCTGGATCGGATCTCTAATTAGTGTTGGGCTGATGATCGGTTTTTGGCATCACCAAATGAAAGCTGATTGATATTACCCAGAATAAGGGAAATCTCTGAATTTTCCTTATTCAGAAGCATCAAGGCTAACCAAGACAGAGTATTTTTCGAGCTTTATAAATACTGATAGAACAAACGAAACTGTCAGAAGACATGCCTGATCATGGATTGCTAGCACTAGGCACCCAGTCTGTTATTAATTTTTCGCCCATAGTTGGTTCACGTCCTTGTTGGGTTAAGATGTTCATGAACAGTTCTTGCTGCATTTTGATTGTCCATTCTCCAAAATTCTTTTGATGGAACAGGAGTTCATTCTTTTGGTGAAATTCAAGTGTCCAACCTTTGCGCATTTGGAGAATGGGCCTCCATTTCATTTTAAGTTCACTTATAGGAATTCTTAGCGTTTTTAGTTCGTTGAACCTGTAATATTGAAATTCAAATTCATCGGATATTCTAGCAAAATGGACTAATAGGTACTTGGCTCCAAGTGTAGTTTGAATTAGGAACATAATCAGGATACCAAGGGAAAAGAGGATGCCCAATGTTCCATATTTCGAAAGGAAGGCGAAAAAAAAGAGAGAAACAAGCCAACCAATAACACCTTGGTAACCCATTCTCTTCCAAAAAGAGCGATGTTCAATTGAAAGTTGTGAAATCATAGTTAATCGTTAACCTATGAAAATGGCACTATTCGTCACATTTCCTAAGATTTTATTTGATGGAAAACGCTTCCTAATATCTCAATAACCATGTGATATCTACTAATCTTTTAGTATCATCAGATGATACGCTTTCTTCAAAACTTCAGATGCTTGACCGTGGTTGATACATTGATTAGTTTGTTCAATGAATCAATCCCAATTTGTAGGTGGTTGGTGACAAATTCGCTGGTCACTTTTTTATCGCTTTCGTCTGTTTTCACACCTTCAGGAATCATGGGTCTGTCAGAAACAAGGAGCAGAGCTCCTACAGGAATTTCATTTACAAATCCAACGGTGAATATGGTGGCCGTTTCCATATCAATGGCCATGACACGAAGCTTTTTAAGGTATTTTTTGAACTTTAAATCATGCTCCCATACGCGTCTGTTGGTCGTGTATACCGTACCAGTCCAATAGTCTTTGTTGAAATCTCGAATGGCCGCAGAGATTACTTTTTGTAGTGCAAACGCTGGTAGCGCTGGAACTTCACTTGGCATGTAGTCATTGCTGGTTCCCTCTCCACGAATGGCCGCAATGGGCAGAATCAGATCACCAACCTGATTTTTCTGTTTCAAACCACCGCATTTACCAAGGAATAAGGCAGCCTTTGGTTCTATCGCACTTAGGAGGTCCATCACCGTGGCGGCATTCGGACTACCCATACCAAAATTGATTATCGTGATTTGTCCGGCTGTCGCCGATTGCATGGTGTTATTATTGCCATTTACTTCAACGCCGTGGAGCTCAGCAAACATGTCGACATAGTTTCTAAAATTGGTCAGCAAAATATATTTACCAAAGTATTCGAGTGGTTTGCCTGTGTAGCGAGGCAACCAATTTGCTACAATCTCTTCTTTCGTCTTCATATCATTTAGTTAACAATTTTTCAAAGCAATTGAAAAATAACGACTTATTCCATGTTCGTCATGCTTGTTGACGAATATATTTTAAAAAATCATCAGTTGGCAGATTTTTTCAAAAATGACGGAATTGAAAAAATTCACATTTAATTGATTGAAAATATCCATTTAGGCTTTTATGAAATTTATTTATTCACTAAATTCTTTTTTGATGGATGAAATCACACTGGTAAACCTCCTGAATAAAATCTGTGAAGACACTGATTCACTTGATTGGAAACTCAACTGCAATTACCTTGAAGGTATGGATGCTTCTGTAATGGAGGTGGTTATTTTCGACAGGGCCAATCATAAAAAACATGGTGAACTGACCTTTCAGTTGGAAACGGCCGCAGTGATTGCCGGGAAATACAAAAGTCTGATGCCTTTCTCTAAAAAAGTGGATGTGGTAGATGCACTGCTTGATATTTTACATTACGAGAAGACTACCAGAATCCCGTCTTATAACTAGTCATTATGTGCTTTTTTTATCGCCTCTAAGGCTGCAATTTTGCCTGCTTCGATAAGCTCTTTGGCTTTGTAAAAATCAAAGGTACTTCCTGCATTTCTCGAGATACTCACCAAGATATCGGGTTTGTGTTTTTCCAATATAAGCGAGGTGAGTTTGTCCTGCATCAGGTCTATGGACTCGTTGAGGATATCAAAAAACCCCAATTTATTTTTTGTCTCGGTACCACTGCCAGGCAAAAGATTTCCCCACTTATTTACAAATTGTTGAATTTTTTGATTGTAGGTTTCGGTCTCTTTACGTTCCTTTCTCACATCATGAATCACTTTCACGTAGGGAATAATCGCATTTACATTTGAAACTACCAGAATGTCACCTTCTGTTCGTTTTGCATGGCTAATGGGAATGGGGTTAGTTACACCTCCGTCGATGTAGTTTTTCCCATTAATGGCCACAGGTTTTATCACCGTTGGGATGGCCACAGATGCTTTCATGGCTTGATAAATACTACCTGAGTTGAAGACTGTTTCACATTTTTCCTGAATGTCTGTAGCAAGTGCACAATACGGAATTCGAAGATCTTCGATTTTCTGATCAGGCATGATCTTTTCAAGAGTTTTAAAGATCTTTTCTCCCTTCACAAAGCCTTGAACCGAAAAGGTAAAGTCAATCAGTTTGAATACATCGAGGCGATCAAGTTCTACTGCCCATTCCCTGTATTCATCAAGTTTTCCTGCGGCATAAAACGCACCTACAACAGCTCCGATGGAGCTTCCTGCGATGGACGAAATCTCATAGTCATTTTCGAGAAGAGCCTCGATAACGCCAATATGCGCCAAGCCTCTTGCACCTCCGCTGGAAAGTACCAGTGCTACTTTTTTCGACATAATTAATTAAGCATTTTTTGTATTCGTGAGGAGATCTTATCACCCACACCTTCGGAATATCCACTGAATCGCTGTTCGATAATTCCTTCCTCGTTGACGAAGATATGTGTCGGGAAGATAGTGATTCCTTTGTTGAGTGTGGCCGTCATTTGGTTTGGAACGATGGTGTAATCAAATGGTTTTTTTTCAATAAATGCTGCGACTTTTGGTTCGATTTCATTGGCGAAGGCCAGAAAGACAACCTCTTGATCCGCAAAAGAATGGACGATCTCATTTAGCTCCGGAATTTCCATGACACATGGGCGGCAACCGATAAACCAATAATTGATGACCACAATTTTTCCCTTGAGATCATTTGGTGTGATCACTTTTCCTTTGAGGTCAGTCATGGATTCAAATGGAAAGGGATCTCCAACTTCAAGACTTTTTGGCTTTGTGATTTTAACCGTTCTATTGGTGTCTGATACATCTGCCACATAATCACCGGATTGCAGCAGTTTCAGTCCTTTATTATATCCCACTTCCTTGCCATCTTTCAAATAAGTGTAAGAGGGATTGAGTTTTATTTGGGCTATTCCTATCAAGGAGACCAGAAATAGTGCTAAACAAGATATGATTGATTTTAACATAAAATAATTTTCGTGATTAGATTAAAGGTAATCGGGTGCTAAACCTCTCAATTATACCTTTTATAAACCTCGGGTTTAAATCCGTGCTATAAAAATGAGCCACTGATAGCCCACTTTCGCTACCTGAGTAGTCACAAGTAAAGATAATCACTATGAAAAGAGGTTTGTTTCATTCAAGGTTTATTACTAGAGCACAAAAGGTCTTAAAATGGACTAACTCCTTTTCAAGAATGCTCTCCACAATCTTCAGGTTAAGTGATGCGTAATCATGCACGGCAAGATTTCGAAAGCCAACCATTTTTTTCATGTGCTGAGAAAGCATTTCATCAATGATACCTGCTTGTTCCATCATTTCGAATGCTTCCCTACTTAACTTTGGTATGCCTAATTTTTTCCTTCGAACGATATGCATGGCAATGTCAATGCTTGCCTGACATGCTCTTTCAATATTTAGAAGTAGAGAATCCTGATGACTAAAGTTATTTTTCCAATCCAATTTAGATTCTTCCAAAATCCTTTTCAAACATTTTTCAATGGTTGCGACTTTATTTTGAATAACATCATCCATAGATTTTTTTGTCAATTGAAATGGTCTCAAGAATTGCTGCTCTGTCCTCGTTTAATTGTGCGTACATGGAAAATATGAGCGATTCGAAAACCTCCATTTTGGAAGGATTTTCGCAATAAACTCTTTTCCCTTTGGATATAATTTGCATTTGTAGCACAGTATTGGCGGCTTTCAGATCGACCAAATCGACTTCTCTATTTAAAATGTTTGCTATTTTGGCCTTAAGATCCCAAAGTGACAAAATCTCTAGTGCTTCATCAGCATATACCGCCAAATCTACATCACTTATGGATGTGTAATTATCTTCTGCGGTACTTCCAAATATATAGATAGCCTCAATATTGGCAAACGCAAGTTTGGAACATTCAGTGATCTTTTCAATTTGACTAATTGTAAGTAGCATTGTCTGATAAAAATAAGTAATTATTTCATCCCTTCCCAAAGTATCTCAACCGGGTGCATGGACTTGCGGCCTGTACCATCTTTGATTTGATGTCGGCAGCTCGTGCCAGGTGCAGCGATGATTACCTCCTCCGGTTGCTTCCTCACTGTTGGGAAAAGTACCAACTCACCAATTTTCATGGAGAGCTCAAAATGCTCCTTTTCATAACCAAAAGACCCAGCCATTCCGCAGCAGCCTGATGGGATCAGATGAACTTCATTATTTCCTAGCACCGTCAGAATTTTCTTGGTTGGTGTCAAAGAGGAAAGCGCTTTTTGCTGACAATGACCATGGAGCTTAATTAGTAGCTTTTGTTCTTTGAAAAGACCTTTGTCAATATTGCCAGCACCCAGCTCATTGGCCAAAAACTCTTCTATCATGAAAGTATTTTCACCAATTTTCAGTGCTGACGCTTTTTCGTCACCCCGTACCAAATCAGGGTATTCATCTCTGAAAGTAAGAATTGCTGAGGGCTCTACTCCGATCAGAGGAGTTTCAGCGGTGATTAAATCTTTGAAAATGGCGATGTTTTTTTTGGCCAGATCACGGGCTTTTTCCAATAATCCTTTGGATAGAAATGTCCTTGCTGATTGCTCATGTTTTACATATTTCACCTCATAACCAAGCTTGTCTAAAAGTTTGACTGTGGTGATGCCAATCTCCGCTTCGTTATAATTGATCAGCTCATCAATGAAGATATAAACTGTTTTTATAGGGTTTATAACAGTGGGTTTGAATTGCTTCAAAAACCATTTTTGCCATGTGATTTTAGAAATTTTCGGCATGCTTCGATCCTGCGCAAATCCCATCACAGCTTTGACAATCGTAGAAGTAAGCTTGTTTCCAAATGCCAATTTATAACCCCAGGGTAAAGCAGAAGCTAGTTTCATTCCGCCAGCGAAATTGCCAATAAGTTTGTTTCGGAATGGAACACCTTTTTCCTTGTAATATTGGTATTGCCACTCTTGTTTCAGTTTGCCCATATCCACATTGGACGGGCATTCTGATTTGCAACCTTTGCAGCTCAGACAGAGGTCAAGCACTTCTTTTATTTCCTCATGGGCAAAGGGGTTTTCTTTATCAGAGCGCGTGAGCATTTCCCTGAGGATGTTGGCCCTGGCTCTGGTAGTATCTTTTTCGTCGCGAGTGGCCATGTAACTCGGACACATGGTGCCGCCTGATATTTCGGACTTGCGGCAATCACCAGATCCATTGCATTGTTCTGCTGCACGCAGATATCCCTGCGTATCAGAGAAGTCGAGGATGGTATCAAATTCTTTGGTTACCTGCCCGCTTTCATACCTAAGATTGGTATCCATGGGAGGAGTATTTACTATTTTCCCTGGATTAAAAATATTCTTTGGATCCCAGGTGAGCTTTACCTGTTTGATCAGTTCGTAATTATGTGCCCCGATCATCTGTGGGATGAACTCTCCACGCAATCTTCCATCGCCGTGCTCGCCTGAAAGTGATCCTTTGTATTTCTTAACCAGCTTGGCAATATCCTCAGCAACTGTTCTGAACAATCGGATTCCTTCCGGAGTTTTCAAATCCAGAATAGGGCGTAGGTGCAGCTCACCCGATCCGGCATGTGCGTAGTGTACGCAAAACAAACCATGGCTTTCAAGCGTCTTGTTGAACTCGGCAATATATGCTGGCAGGTCCTTCACATCAACGGCCGTATCTTCTATAACTGGTGCTGGTTTGGCATCACCAGGCATATTGGACAAAAGACCCAAACCTGCTTTGCGCAAACCCCAGACTTTGGAAATATCCGAACCTCCAATCACCGGATAAGAATATCCCAGATTGTTTTTCTTGAGATCTGCAATCATAGCCTGTGCGGCTTTTTCTGCTTCTTCTTCCGACTCCTTCGTAAGCTCCACAACAAGAATGGCCTGAGGATCACCTTCTACAAAAAAGCGATAGGTTCGGTAAACTCTGTTTCTTTTTGTGGCCTCTAGCACATAGTGATCCATCAGCTCGCAGGCTGTGGGGCCATGCTCCAACGCAATCAGGTTGGCATGCAGAGATTCGTCGATTGAATGACAGTGAATACAAACAAGGCGTTTATGAGGAGAAGCAATTGGGGTGAGTTTTATTTTGGCCTTGGTGATGAAAGCTAGCGTGCCTTCGGATCCGGCGATCAATCCGCAAAAGTTGAAAAGCTCACCGTCTTTTTGAAATGGCTCCATGCGCGCGAGCATATCAATTGCATAACCTGTGTTTCTTCTAGGAATGGAGCTCTTGGGATATTCCTTTTGTATTTCTGTTAAGTTCACCTCATCAGAAAGCATCTCTTTTATGTGATAATACATAGAAGCTTCCAGCTCGCTATTCACACCCATTCCATTGGCTTTAGCCTGAAAAGCATTTCTGTCTAATGAACCAAAGTGGCTAATAGACCCATCTGCCAAAATAGCTTCAACTTCAAGTAGATGTTCTCGGGTGCTGCCGTAAACGATAGAATTGGAGCCACATGAATTGTTCCCGATCATCCCGCCGATCATGGCGCGGTTGGCTGTAGAAGTTTCCGGAGCAAAGAAAAGCCCAAAAGGCTTCAAATGGTCATTCAGATCATCACGAACCACACCAGGCTGAACGATGGCCCAGCCTTCTTTTTCATTAACTTCAATGATTTTTTTGAAATGTTTGGAAACGTCCACCACGATTCCACCACCTACTACCTGACCTGCAAGCGATGTTCCAGCCGTTCGGGGAATGACGGAAGTGTTATTTGCATCCGCAAAACGGACAAGTTCGATCAGATCATTATCTGTTTTTGGATGTGCGACGGCTATTGGGATTTCCCTATATGCAGATGCATCTGTGGCATATAATTTTCGGGTGGTTTCGTCCGTAAACAGATCCCCTTCCAATACTTTCTTTAATTCACCGAAGTTCATGCTGCAAAAGTAATTTTTAACAAATTACTTTTTGTATCCCTTTTAGAAAAACACTTCAACAAATACCGGAAGATGATCAGATAAGTAGTTTTGATTTGCCGAATCAGTCAATACTGCATATTTATTGACTGTAATTTTTTCGTTTACTGCGATATAGTCGATGCGACGATCCAAAGTAGCATTAAAATTAAACCCATTCCATGTGCCAATTGGCCCATATGGAGTGGTTTTAGAAGCGGTGCGTGAGTCGTTCATATTCCGAAAGAGTTCTTTGATAGGTTCCTGATCGGGGGTTAGATTCAAGTCACCCATCAAAATGGCAGGTAATTTTTTTTCATTGATCTTGGCCATTTTATGGAGTATTAATTTGACCGATTCAAGTCTGGCGGTTTCTCCAATATGATCGAAGTGAGTATTAAAAACCCAAAATTGATTTTCGGTATTGACATCCTCGAAAAGTCCGTAAGTGCATATTCTTGGCAATGCGGCATCCCAGCCTTTAGATGGATAATCTGGAGTAAGCGAAAGCCAAAATGTGTGTCCTTCAATTAATTTCACCCTGTTTTCATTGAAGTAAATGGCACTGAACTCCCCTTTTCTGGCCCCATCATCACGACCCACTCCTAGATAAGCATAGCTTTTCAGGTTTTCATCCAGATAATCTACTTGCTCGGGAAGTCCTTCCTGGATCCCGAAAATATCTGGTTCATAAAATTGCAACATGGATGCCACATTATCTTTTCTGTTTTCCCATGCATTTGCACTATCGCTTGCCAGAGAGAGCCTGATATTGTAAGTGACGATTTTATAGGATTGACTTGAACCTAGTATTGCGCAGAACAATAGAAAAATGCAAAGCCAGCTCCTCATGTTAAATTTTTTTCAATACCAATCCAACCCTACTAGGTAAATAGACACTCAGAAAATGTTCTCCAAAAAGCGTAACAGTAGGATAGGACATGGCATCATCTATTCGATTGAATCCACCGTACTCACTCATATCGGAGTTTAAAATGATCTGGTATTTTCCTTTAGAAGGAACTCTAAACCGGTAATCTGGAACCGAATTATTCGGATGAAAATTGATTGCAAAAATCAGATTGTTTCGTTCATAAATCATGGTATGATTGTTTTCATCCATGTTGAGTTGTTTTGCAGGCAAGGCGCTCACAATATCATTTTCATTGGCCATTTTCACCAGCTCAGCACCGTATTTGTACAGGTGTTGGTATCGTAATTCGGTATTTTCCTGCAAGTTCCATTGCCTTCTGGCGTATTTGTAACTCCAGTCGTTTCCTTCACGTGGAAAATCTACCCATTCCGGATGACCAAATTCATTGCCTATAAAGTTGAGCCAGCCTTCACCACCAACACTAAGAGTGAACAGACGAATCAATTTATGCAAAGCAATTCCTCTATCAATGATTAGGCTTTCGGTAGTGATGGACATATGTGTGTACATCTCTTTGTCCATTAGCCAAAACGCCAACGATTTATCTCCTACAAGTGCCTGATCATGAGATTCTGCATAAGCTATGGTTCGCTCGCCATATCTTCTATTGCTGAGAGTCTCCCACATTTCGTTGATGTTCCACTGGTCGTCTGTTTTGTGCTTCAGCACTTTGATCCAATAGTCAGGTATACCCATGGCCAATCTGAAATCAAAACCAAGTCCTCCTTCGACCACCGGTCTACACAGTCCTGGCATGCCGCTCATATCTTCGGCGATCACAATAGAAGTAGGTTTTATTTCCTTGATCAAAGTATTGGCCAGCTGGCAGTAGGTGAGAACGTCCCAATCCACTTCATTGAAATATTTTTCATAATGATCAAAGGAGATGTCGCCATGATGGAAATAGAGCATGGAGGTCACTCCATCATACCTGTAACCATCAAAGTTGAATTCTTCGATCCAATATTTAACATTGGAAAGTAAAAACTGAAGTACTTCTTCTTTACCATAATTGAAAAGTTTGGAATCCCAAAGTTCATGCGTGCCTCGTCCTCCAGCATGGAAGTATTGGTCTTCTGTACCATCAAATTCATTTAAGCCTTCTGCAAGATTTTTCACAGCATGCGAATGCACAATATCCATGATCACAGCTATGCCCATGCCATGTGCCTGGTCTACCAAAGCTTTCAATTCGAAGGGTGTTCCGAAACGACTGGAAGGTGCGAAAAAATTGCTGACATGATAGCCGAAAGATCCATAATATGGATGCTCCTGAACAGCCATCATTTGAATCGTATTGTATCCTTGTTCTTTTATTTTAGGGAGTATTTTGGCCGCAAACTCAGTGTAAGTGCCCATTCCTTCCTTTTCCTGAGCCATTCCAACATGGCATTCGTAGATGTAAGGTTTGGCATATGCCTGATCTGGCTTGAAACTCTTATTTTTCCATTTATATGGTTTTTCTGGATTCCAAACTCTCCCTGTAAAGTCATAGGTTAGTTCGTCCTGAGTGGTGTATTTAACATAGGCTGGAATTCGATCAGTGGAGCCATTATTGCCAACCACATGCACTTTGAATGCGCTATTGTGTTCGATGGATTCTTTTCCTGCCACAAAAATCCCCCATACACCATGGTCATTTTTCTTCAAGGGATGTGATGATTTGTCCCAGTTGTTAAAATCTCCTGTGAGGAACAATGCATGTGCTCCAGGAGCCCATTCCCTATACCACCAGCCATTTTCTTTGGCATTGTAGTTCAATCCGAAATAATTGTACGCCTCTGCGAATTTTTGAAGACTTCCATGGTTTTTTTGGATAGACGTCTTGCGTGCTTCAAATCTTGAGATTCGATTGTTTATATCTTCAACAAAGGGTGAAAGCCAGGGATCGTTTTTGACCAAAAGTGGTATCTTTTCGCTTGACATTTTATTTCTGGATTGGTATATAGTGTAATATAGTTACTGCAAAACCATTGAGGAACCTTTCAAAGTATTTGCCATTTCATTAGAATAATTGCAAAAATACTAAACTTATGTTCAATCAAGAGCGCTTGAATTGCTTATTCTTTGCGATGTGTCCATAGGACAATTTCAATTCCTTTTGAGATTATAAAGTCAATCAGTTCTTGTCTGAGCATTCAAAACTCACATTGATCTGAATACTTATTATATTTCGTTTTGATTCATGAATTCAATCGACGACATCACCCTTAATTTTAGTTCAGAGAATCTGGTAATTCTGAACCTCAGTTTGGCTTATATTATGTTTGGTGTGGCTATGCAGTTGACACTTTCTGATTTCAAGCTTATTCTTTCTCAGCCTATTGGTACCATTACGGGACTACTTTCACAATTTATTGTTTTACCAATGTTGACTTTTGTTGTGATTTGGATCATCGAACCACACCCAACTTTTGCATTGGGAATGATGATGGTGGCCGCTTGTCCAGGAGGAAATATATCTAATTTTTTTTCTGCATTGTCCAGGGGAAATATTGCTTTATCGGTTAGCCTTACAGCTGTGTCAAGTGTTCTCGCGATTTTCATGACGCCTTTTAATTTGTCATTGTGGGCAGGGCTATATGAGCCCACTGCTCATCTTCTTAGAGAAGTAAGTCTGGATGTTGGTGAAGTTTTTCAAACCATCGTAGTTATTTTAGGATTGCCGTTGGTTTTGGGCATGTTTGTTAGTCATAAGTTTCCAAAAACAGCAGCGAAAATACATCCTTACATGCATTACAGTTCGATATTTATATTTGCGGCAATAGTAATTCTAGCCTTTTCTGCCAACATTGATATATTCCTCAACTATATCTATATGGTCGTTTTATTGGTGTTTGTGCATAATGCCTTAGCCCTTTTTTCAGGTTACCAAATGGGGCGAATATTTGGTTTACCACCTGCGGATAGAAGGACAATTGCAATCGAAACTGGAATTCAGAATTCAGGATTGGGGTTACTCCTTATATTTGCATTTTTTGATGGACTCGGAGGCATGGCGATTGTTGCTGCCTGGTGGGGTATTTGGCATATTGTAGCAGGATTGACCATCTCATATTATTGGAAATATAAATTCGCGATTGCCTAATGGTTCACCCTTTTTATTTATTTGTGAAATATGCCTCATGGATTGGTCTGAGGCTTTTTTTTGGTGGGATTAGTCTGATCAATGAAAAAAATATACCAAAAAATGGAGCTGTAATCTATGCACCAAATCACCAGGGGGCATTTATGGATGCCCTTCTTTTGGGTGTTTATACCAGACGTCCGGTTTATTTTTTAACCAGAGCCGATATTTTCAAAAAGAGCTTTGTGATTTCAATTTTGAAATCTCTTCAGATGATGCCCATATATCGATTGAGGGATGGGATTCAGAGTCTCTCTCAAAATGATGCTGTGTTTGATGCCTGTTTTGAAATCTTGTCAAAGGGCAAAGGCGTATTGATTTTCCCTGAAGGAAACCACAGTAGCGAATATTATCTCCGCCCGATTTCCAAAGGAGCGTCCAGGCTGGCGTTAGATGCTCGTGAAGCTTTGGATCCGAATATCAAACTTTATATCGTGCCAACAGGGATCAATTATTTTTCTCACAGCCAACCGTGGGCAAAAGTGAAAATTGTGTTTGGCGAGGCGATTGATGCTGCGGTTTATTCAAAATTATACAAAGAACACAAGCAAAAGGCCTACAATAAGTTCAAAGAGGATTTGGCTGAAGGAATGAAAAAGACGCTGATTCTGGCTACTCACGATGAAAATTACGAAGCTAAGTGTGAATATATTTTTCAGCCGAAACACGAGAATCTACCATTCGAAAAATTAAAGGCGATGGGAGATGGTGATCAATTTGAAAAGAGGGTAATTGATCAACCGGGTTTAATGACGCGATTATTATTGTCCTTTCTGTTGATATTCAATTTTCCGCCGATATATGTTTTAGGTAATTTCCTTAAATCGTTTAAAGATCCTGCTTTCATCATTTCCCTAAAATATTTGGCGGGTACCTTGTTTCATATTTTGTGGTGGTCGCTGCTTTTTACTTTGGGGGTGATTTTTATGGGTTGGGAGGCCGGCTTGCTGTTTGCACTAACGGCCATTGTGATTGCCTTTGCAAGGCAATCAATTAAAAGCTACTGATCTAATTTTGCAGCATAAGAGCTACGATCGTAGATGATATGTCCTTCATCATCCCATTCTTTGATAATTATGGGTGGAGTTTTGAAATCAAATGGCTCTAATGGATATTTTACTTCGCGTTTTACCTTGGTGTTAGGATAATACTCTCTCCATATCCCCACTTTTCGATTAAACTGAAAGTGCCCCACTACGGCCAGATTTCCATTTTTGTGATAGGCGAAGTATTCTCCCTCCATTTCACCATAATGGATGGGGATAACCTCACGGAGTTGTGTTCTTCCGAAATCATAATAGGATAATTTGGATTGATTGGTCCAACCCTTCCAGTAGACATCTTTTTCCTGTAATATATCATTACGACTCAATCTTACCCATCGGCCATGTTTCATCCCTTTGTAGAAATAGCCTTCTTCCAGTACCTGATCTCCTAATTTTTTCACATAATGTCCGTGAAGCACTCCGGCATATCCTTTTTTCACTTTGGTGGAATTGACTATTTTCTTTTTCTTGAAATCATACCAATAGAAGTCACGTGCATAAGGATCGGGATCCACATAATCTTTGTCTTTTAGCACGTGAAAAAGCTCTACAACTACCCTGTTACCAAAACCAGTTTTGGCATACCCCCGTTTGGTTTTGATGCCATAAAAAATTTTCGGATTGACTTTTTTCTTCTTTTTTTCAACCACGTCTTGCTCATACTCATCAGATTCTTCCGGATTTTCTTCAAGATTGATGGTTAGCGGAGTTTCGTATTTTGTTGCGAAAAGATCATCCAGCGTTTCGCCATCTTGTGCCATTAGGCCAGAAACGACAAAAAGTAAGATGAGACATAAAATGAGTTTGTTCATATCGTTCAAATACGAGCTTGTAACGTCGCATTAAGTTGAAAAGTGCTTTGCGCGAACCCCAAATGTAGTTTATTCGATTTCTATCTTGTAATCACAACTGAAAGTTTTTCCTGTATTCAGATTTTGGATTCCTTCTTTGGTGGTCAAATCACCATCATGATCCACATGATCAGCCAGACCAAACCAAGGTTCTATGCATACGAATGGTGATCGATTATTCTTGGACCAAATGCCCAAATAGGGGAATCCTTGAAAGTGGAACTTGAGCCAAGTCTTATCTACAGATACGAGAGAGACGTTTGTGGATTTTATATTTTTAAAAACCAAAGCATCCCGATCAAACAAGGAATCTGAAATATGTATGCTGTTGCCATTGAAGCCGTGATCAGTTTTTCCACTAAAAAGTCCATCTGAAAGCAGATAAATAGCCGCTGACTCGTCTCTGTTAAAAAGAAGATGATAGTCAGATCTTGTGCCCGCGAGGGTCATGGCACATTTAAACGCCGGATGCCCGCCAATGGAAAAATACATCTTTCCCGAACCAGCGTTATTCACATGATATCTTGTAATCAATGATTGTCCCACCAATAAATATTCTAATCTTAATTCAAAATCAAACGGATAATTTTTGAGTGTTTCCTGATTAGATTTTAAAAGAAAAATAATAGAATCTTCATTTTGCCTTTCGATCTCAAAATTTAAATCCCGTGCAAATCCATGCTGACCCATCTCATAAGTTTTCCCTTCGAAAGTATAAACGTCATTTTTCAACTTACCTACAAAGGGGAAAAGCACAGGAGCATGTCGGCCCCAATGTGAAGGATTGGCTTGCCAGATGTATTCCTGACCAGTTTTTATCTTTATAAGGCTGGTGATCTCGGCACCTTTGGATTGAAACTTGGCCTTAAGAAACTCGTTTTTGATTTGCATTCATGCAAAATAAGAGATCAAAAGCGACTATTAAAATGGATCAATGAAAATAAGATGGTAACATTTGATTAAATGAATTAGGATTTTATTTTCTTTTTTGAATAGATTCACGGCCATGAATACAGAAGAGAAGTGGCCTGAGGATTTTCAATCCAGAGGCGGAGAGGTTTGGAAAGATTATTCTAGAGAGGATTTGAGGTCTAAATTTAAGGTTTCGAACTATGGTAGAGTTATATCTTACCCTGCGAATAACCCTGATCAACCGATATTACTATCAGGATATCAAAATGCAGGCTATCATGCGATACCAACCAAAAAGAAGGATGGAAAAAATACCCTTATTTATATCCATAAGATAGTTGCAGATCTTTTTGTGCCAAACCCTGAGGGATATAAAAAGCTGGTCTTTAAAGATAGAAATCGCAAGAATTGCCGGGCGGATAATATTCAATGGTTGAGCAAAGAAGAGTTTGCAGATGTGATGCGCGAAAGAAAGAGCATATACTATTACAAGCCTGACCATAAGCCAAGAACTAAGCTGACTCCAGGTAAAGTAGCTCTTCTGAAAAAAATGATTCATGATCCAAATCGAAAGACCAGGTATAAAATGATTGCGAAGCGATTTGATATTAATATCTCAACGCTTTTTTCTATAAAAAGAGGTGCCAGCTGGCCTGAGGTGGAAGCCATGAAATAAAAAAGGAGTCACAAGACCCCTTTTTTATATGCGTTTTTTGAAAGTGATTATTAATCAATATAAATAATCTAAAGCAGTTTGGTCGTCGTTGTTGAACGGTCTGTCTCCGCCATCTGTACAAGCGAGCATCCAAGATTTAGCACTTAATGATGCACCTGAAGGTGTACCAGGGATTAGGTTTGCACCTATTCCACCATCACCTTCGTTTGATGATCCACCACCACAAGAGACACTTCTGTCAAAAAAGTCAGTATGCCTGAAGCCTACACAATGACCCATTTCGTGGGCAATGATAGTAGCTATACCAGTTGTGCTTAAACCATACGATGACTCGAGTATGCCACTCATTTTGATTTCATTGTAAGGATCGCCATTGGCAGTTGGAAACCCTGCAGATCCTAAAATTCCACGTCTTTCATCACCTTTACTTAGACGGGTCATTGTAATATCGGCACCAGAAGAGGTTATTCTCTGGAATGAAATCTCAAGATTTTCAGCATTGTATCTATCAATAGCCAAGTCTATGCCAGCAATCATTCCAGCACTGTAGCCTTTTCTTCCAGTAGGTGCATAGAGGGTAATCACCCTACTTCCTGTAGTACTGACAAGATTATTCGTGCTGTACTGCTCTTCTATAGGAAGGCGTGAAGCTTCTTTCATGTTGTCAATATCAGCTGCTGTAAGAAAGATATCCCCCTCAATTATGTAGCCTCCTTCTGTAACTAAGGGAGCACGATCATCAATATCGAAACCTAGATTCACCAATTTGGTAAGGATTTCATCAGGAACCTGATCCTGAGTAGAAATAGACTCTTCAGACTGCTCACAGCCAATAAACAACACACTACTCATGAGTAACATAGATGCACAATAATTTAATTTTTTCATTCAGCTTTAATGTTTTGGTTAGAATTTTATTTCACTTATACATAATTGCACCTTCGAAAATAAATAATTCACATGAAAAAAACAACACAATATTTTACAAATCATCTATTATAAGGTATTATGTTTTTTACGGACTGATTTTTTTGCATAAATAAGAGTACAACCAAATTATATTTTGGTAATCAAATCAAGGGATATTTATAGATTTGCCTCCAATGATAAAGGGTAGATTTTTTTTGATACTCCTGTTTACCACTATAGGTATACTGACTTATTCTCAGGAAAAACTATCGCCAAAGTTCAGCTTGGTTGATCGTAGGATAGACGGATCGAAGGAGACCACATTTTCCCTATCGGTTAAAAATATAGAAGGATTCAAAACAGATTTTCCAGAAATTGCTATTAAAAGTTATTCTGATATTTTTAAGATAGTCTTGGCACAGGCTACATTAGATCAAGCTTTCGGATTTGCTCAATCTGAAAATATCATTTTTGTAGATTTTCATGAGTTACCTAAAGAAGAATCTTATTTAAGTCATCCAAACTTTGAAATGAACAGAGTGCGAAAGGTGCAAGAAAATTATAACACTATAAAGGGTGAGTATATTCATATTTCCATAAAAGAAAGAAGTATTGATACTACTGATATTGATGTTTTAAATCGCATTCAAAATATTGGTTTGGAACTTGATGCATTTAGTAGCCACGCAACGGACATAGCAACTATTGTTGGTGGCGCTGGTAATAGTGATGAGTTCAATATTGGTGTAATTCCTCACTGTATTTTCTCCTCTTCCGGCTTTGATAACCTTTTCCCTGATGACCCCAATGTATTGAAGGCTAAGAATATCCAAATTCAAAATCATTCTTATGGTGTTGGCATTGAAAACTATTATGGTAATGAGGCCTTAGCGTATGACATAAGCATTTATAATCATCCCAATCAGGTTCATGTGTTTTCGTCTGGAAATTTTGGATCACAATCCCCAGAAACTGGAATATATTTGAATCTACCTGTTGCTAATCTTTCTGGAACATTCAAACAGGCAAAAAATGTTTTGGTAATAAACGCCTTTGATTCATTGTACCAGATAAGCGGATTTAACTCCACTGGCCCTGCTTATGATGGTCGGTTAAAGCCAGAGTTGTCGGCTTATGGCAACAACGGAACCTCTGACGCAGCGGCAATTACATCAGGGGTAGTTGGGTTCATGAAACAGGCATATCTTAATTCTTATGGCACTTTTCTATCATCCGATTTGATCAAAGCGATTCTCATTTCCGGATCTGATGATATTGGAAAGCAAGGCATTGATTTCAAAACAGGTTATGGATCTGTGAATGCGAAGCATTCTATGTCCATTATCGACTCGAACTACTTTGCAAAGACAAATCTGAAAGTTGGCCAGGATACCATCATAACCATTGAGATTCCTAACCACACCAAATGGATGAAAGTCGCTATTGTTTGGAATGATCCACCTGCACCGATAAATAGTGACAAAGCCTTGATTAACGATGTTGATGCTAAAATAAGAATAGCTGAAGATGAATATTTGCCCTGGGTTTTGAGCTCTTATCCACACATTGACTCTCTTAATATGCCTGCCAAAAGAAGGGCGGATCATTTAAATAATGTGGAATTTTTTACAGTAGAGGACCCGGCTTTCAATCAATTTAATATTGAATTGAATGGACAAAATCTACTAGAAAATCAAATAGTTACATGGGCGTATTTCTTTCAAAGAGACAATTATTTTGAATGGGACAATCCTGTAGCCTATACAAAATGCAATGGGGGTGAAACGGTTCAGTTGTTATGGGAACAAACTTTGGAGAAAACAGGGAATTTGTTTTATAAGACGGGCACTCAAGAAGATTGGATCGGGATTGAAAATAATATTGATTTAACAGAACCGTATTTCTGGAAGGCACCAAACTTGATAGCTACAGCTCAGCTAAGAATGGAAATTATAGATGATCATTTTGATTCTCCGCCGTTTTTTATCTCTCCGAAATCTAAAGTCAATGTATCATACAATTGTCCTGATGAATCAGGCCTTATTTGGGATGATATCGCAGGGAGAAACAGCTATGAAATTTTTGCTTTAGGTGACCAATATATGGAGTTATTAGGGGCGACCAATGATACAAGCTTTGCAGTGAATAGGAATATATATGGAAAGTATTATTCCGTTCGTCCAATTTTTGATGACGGGGTGGGACTCAGATATAAAACCATCAATATTGATTTTCTCGGTGCATTATGTTTTGTTAATTTTTTTGGAGTCACCCGAATAGATCAAGAGACAATTGAGATGAGACTGGATTTAAGTACTATTCATGATGTGATTAAAGTGGAATTTATAAAAATATATTTCGGAGAAACAGAGACATTTAAAACAGAGATTCCCCGGTCCGACTCTTCAATCAAAGTTTATGATGTGAATTTTAAAACCGGATTAAATATTTACAATGCCAATATTTACCTAAAAGATGGTACTGTAATATCTTCTGATCCAGTAGAAATTTATATTGAGAAGGTCGGTGAAGCGGTTCTTTTCCCGAATCCAATACATGGTGAATCCTATCTGAATATTTTAAGTGAAGGCAATGTAATTATTGAGATTCTAGATAGTAAAGGTAAGTCACTGTTCACTAAGGAGCTTTTGTATACAGTTGACTTAATTGATATTGGAGCTCTAAAAAACGGAGTTTATTACTTTCGGTTGTACCAAGAGAACAAGACAGTGGACAGTGGGAAATTCGTGAAATATTAAAAAAAAGCACGAACAATTGACGCTCGTGCTTTTCTGGCTCACGCCGAATATTCGGCGTGGTATATTTCAAGTTTAATTGGAAGCGGTTTCCACACTTCTGTTGATGAACTCTGTCAAGTCTTTGCCTGATAGCATTCCTTGAGAAAGTAAAGCCCAATCATATGCCTGCTTGGCCAACTTTACTTTTTCTTCCTCAGACTCAGCCTCGACTATTTTCCTGGTGTAGGAATGATTGGCATTGATAGCTACCGACAAGTTCAACGGCATATCGCCGAACATCATCATGCCACCACCACCGCCTTGGGTCTGCATGTCTTTCATCCTTCTTAAAAACTCCGGAAGAGTAACTGTCACAGGCATGTCATCAGTAGCCATTGGCTCTACGGTCACATTGTTTTTATCATCCTTGATGGCTTTTTTGTAGGCCTCTGTGACTGCTTCTTTCTCCTTGTCAGACAAAACAGATTCCTTCTTCTCATCTTTGTCTATCAACTTATCAATTACATCAGAATCAACACGTTTTAAGGTGACATTTTCGTGTTTCTGCTCTATATGACCAACAAAATGGCTGTCTATCGGACCGTCAAAAACCAGTACATCGTAGCTTCTTTTCTTTGCTGTCTCTATGTATCCGTGTTGTTTGTTTTCGTCTGTTGTATAAAGAAAAACAATGTTTTTGTCCTTATTTGTCTGATTGGCTTCCACCTGCGCCTTGTATTCGGCAATAGTGAAAAGCTTATTTTCAATGTTCTTTACCAATGCAAAATCCTTTGCTTTCTCCTCAAATTTTTCTTCTGAGATCAAACCATATTTCACAAACACTCCGATATCTGCCCACTTGCTTTCGTAGGATGGGCGGTCTTTTTTGAACAGCTCACCCAGTTTATCAGCAACTTTTTTAGTGATATATCCGTTGATTTTTTTCACGCTGCTATCCGCTTGCAAATAGCTTCGGGAAACATTGAGTGGGATATCTGGTGAGTCAATCACACCATGCAGCAGCTGCAAGAAATCCGGAACAATGTTTTTCACCTCATCAGTGATAAACACCTGACGTGAATAAAGCTGGATCTTGTTTTTCTGAAATTCTAAATCCTTTTTCAACTTAGGGAAATAGAGTATCCCGGTCAGGTTGAATGGGTAATCCACATTTAAATGAATCCAAAACAATGGGTCTTCCGAAAATGGGTATAATTCTTTGTAAAAAGAGATGTAATCTTCATCCTTCAGGTCAGTGGGCGACTTGGTCCAGATAGGAGTGGTATTGTTGACAATGTTGTCCTCTTTTTCTGTTTTGTATTTTGTTTTACCTTCATCGTCTATTCCATCTTTAACGCTTTTGTCTTTTTGACCGAATTTGATTGGAATAGGTAAAAATTTGGAATACTTATCCAAAATTTGCTGAAGTCTATGCTCTTCCAAAAATTCCACAGAATCATCAGCCACATGAAGGATGATATCTGTTCCTCTCACTTTTTTCTTGGCTGTGGTGATTTCGAATTCGGTATTACCATCGCAGATCCATCTGGCTGGCTCTGATCCTTCTTCGTGTGAAAGTGTAATGATTTCAACTTCTTTGGCCACCATAAATGCTGAGTAGAAACCAAGACCAAAATGTCCGATGATCTGCTGCTCGTCACCTTTGTCCTTGTATTTCTCAACAAACTCCGTGGCTCCCGAAAATGCGATCTGATTGATATATTTCTTCAGATCATCTGCAGTCATCCCGATTCCTTTGTCCGAAACGGTGATGGTTTTTTTCTTTTTGTCAAAACTCACCTCCACGGTTAAGTCTCCAAGCTCACCATTGAATTCTCCCAATGAACTCAACTTTTTCAACTTTTGTGTCGCATCAACTGCGTTGGAAACAAGTTCTCTTAGGAATATCTCATGATCAGAATAAAGGAATTTCTTAATGATCGGGAAGATATTCTCCGTGTGAATGGATATTGTGCCTTTCTCTTGCATATCTGTATTCAGTATTTTGTTTGATTCGTAATGCTGGCTGTGAATCAAATACTATTCCACTGTCAAAAGACTGTCAAGTTGTCATTTTTGTGCAGCCTTTAATTCATCTGAATGACAGTGATTCAGTTTCCAAAGCCTATTAGAACAGGTGATTCCACTGACTATATATGTAATATTGAATTAATACAAAAAGTAATATTTTTGAAAATACCATGAAGACAATAAGTTTAAAAATCCCTGATGAAATTTATTATAAGGTTGAAAAATACCGAAAGCTGGAAAATGTGAACCGGACGAGTTTTGTGTTGGAGGCTTTGGTTGCTTATAGCAAAAAGATCGAACGAGAGTCGCTCGGGAAGAAATTGCGGGAGGAATCTGAAAAGGCGAGTGAGGAGGCCAAAAAATTTAGTGCTGAGCGCTCGGAGTGGGATAGTACGTTATTGGACGGATTGGAGGACGAAGATTGGGGCAATGATGGAAAAACTTGATATTTGGCTAGCCAACCTCAATCCTTCCAAAGGTACAGAGGTTGGAAAAATTAGACCCGTACTCGTTCTTCAATTTGATCTTTTCAACCACTACCATCCTTCAACAATCATTTGTCCATTATCATCTAACCCTTGGGAGGAAAAGACATTTTATATCTTCGCTCAAGCTGATGAAGTGGGCATGGATAAAAATGCTGTCATGCTGCTCGATCAACTAAGGGCACTTGATAACCGCAGGTTTATTCAGAAACTGGGTAAACTCCCAGATGAATACCATTCAAAAGTCAACCAGTCGCTCCAAATCATCCTTGATCTTATCTGATCCTATCAGCACTTTTAACCAATTTTTCATCATTTCTGATGAATCGGTTGGCCAGCGCATTGAAAAACAAACCTGCTGCAACAATAAAAAATCCGAATAAGAAATCTCCTTGATGGTTTGCTATGATGGGCTCCCCTTTGGTTGAGAAGTAATAAACCAATGCAATATTTCCACCCATTAATAGGGAGTTAAGTGCTCCAAGCTGGATTTGTCTGAGTCTGTTTTTGTATTGAAAAATAGAAAACATAGCTACTGCGGCGGCCAATATGGCTAGCACTGAAATGTACCAGGTAGGCTTAGTGCTGATGACCGTTGGTCCTACAAGGTCGCTGGTCTGTGCATATACAAGTTCAAATGCGTTGATGGTAACCACTTCTTTTGATTCCATACTCGACTCTTCCCAAAAAGGAAAAAATAAGGTGGCGATCATGACTACTGCGACTAATAATAAGAATATAGATTGGATTCTCTGGATCATGGTTTTAAAATTTGAGCAAAAGTGCTGATCCCTTACCAATTAGGCAATCAATATGCTATTAATTTGCACGATGCGATATTTTCTTGACATAGCATATATGGGAACGGCCTTTCATGGCTGGCAAGTGCAGGACAATGCGTGCACGGTTCAAGCTGAAATCAATTCTGCTTTGAGCACCATTTTGAGGGAGAAAACGGATTGTCTAGGAAGTGGCCGCACTGATACTGGTGTGCACGCCACTCATCAGATCGCTCATTTTGATACTGAAAATGAATTGGATTCCGATAAATTGATTTTTAAACTCAATTCATTACTTCCAAAAACGATCTCAATAAATGCATGCAGCAAAGTAATAGAAACAGCTCATGCGCGCTTTGATGCTGACTTGCGATCCTACGAATACCATATCCACCACCACAAAAATCCATTCAATGATGGCCAATCTTATCATTTTAAAGGGGATCTGGATTGGGATCAAATCAGTGAAGCATGTCAATTAATTAGCACGTGGCGAAACTTTCAGGCATTCAGCAGGGTTCAGACAGAAGTCAATCATTTCCATTGTGAGATCAAAGAAATAAAGTGGGATCAGACCAACGATGGTTCTGTTTTTCGCGTTAGCGCCAACAGGTTTTTGAGAGGAATGGTAAGAGCGATGGTAGGTACACTGCTTGAAATTGGTCAGGGGAGAATGACGATTGAGCAATTAAAACTTGTTTTGGAAAGTGGGGATAGACGAAAGGCAGGAAGAGCGGTACCACCGGAAGGTTTATATTTGACGTGGGTTTCATACCCCGAGCACATCTATATCAAATAGATTTTGGAAAAAGAAAAAGTAAGCGGGAGTATTGTTGATTTGAAGGTGCTTGGAAGGCTTTTTGCCTTTGCAAAACCTTATATGGGTAAGTTTTATTTTGTGGTGCTACTGACAGTCGCCCTAGCCATACTTACTCCAATCAAACCTTTTTTGATTCAAAAAACAATCGATGAGGATGTAGCAGTTGGAAATTATCAAGGGCTGGTCAACATGACCATTCTTTTAATTGTTATTCTCATTGCTCAGTCAATTGTGCAATATTATCACACTTATATTTCAGGTTGGCTTGGTCAGTATATCATTAAAGATATCCGAATTAAGTTATTCAATCATATTCAAAATCTCAGATTACGGTTTTTTGATAAAACACCTATTGGCCGCTTGGTGACTAGAAATGTTTCCGACATTGAAACACTTTCCGAGGTATTCAGTACAGGTATTGCCGGAATGGTGGCGGATGTTTTGCAACTGCTGGTGATCTTGGGTTTGATGCTTTGGACCAGCTGGCAATTGACACTAGTCAGTTTGGCTCTTCTACCGATTCTTCTTTTTGCCACCTACATTTTTAAGGAAAAAGTAAAAGACTCTTTCAATGAAGTTCGCACCGCAGTAAGTAATCTGAACACTTTCGTGCAGGAGCATATCACCGGGATGAATATCGTACAAATCTTTAACGCGGAAAAACGAGAGTATCAAAAATTTGAAGCGATCAACAACGAGCACAAAAAAGCCAATATACGATCTGTCATGTATTACTCTATCTATTTTCCAGTAGCGGAGATTATTCAGGCTGGAGGCATTGGATTGGTCGTTTGGTGGGGTGCGAGTGGTGTGATTCAGCAAGAAATCACGCTCGGTGTTTTGATCGCCTTTATCATGTATATCCAGATGTTTTTCCGACCTATTAGAATGATCGCGGATCGATTTAACACCTTGCAGATGGGGATTGTGAGCTCAAACCGAATCCTCGACTTGCTGGATAGCAAAGAATACATAGCAGAAAATGGAGATTATTCGCCGGAAGAATTGGCAGGCGATGTAAGTTTCAAAAATGTTTGGTTTGCTTACAATGATGAAGATTGGGTGCTTCGTAATATCAATTTTGAAGTGAAGCAAGGCGAAATATTGGCTTTGGTAGGTGCTACGGGCGCTGGAAAATCATCTGTCATCAACCTGCTCAATCGGTTTTATGACATAAATCAGGGAAGCATTGAGCTTGATGGTAGAAACATCAGAGATTATGACCTTTCCAATCTAAGGAGGCACATTGCTGTGGTGCTTCAAGATGTGTTCCTTTTTTCAGACACCATATATAACAACATCACACTCCGAAATCCTGACATTACCATGGCAAAGGTGAAAGAAGCAGCTGACATGGTTGGTGCTAAAACGTTCATTGAGCGCTTGCCCGGAGGATATGATTACAACGTCATGGAACGCGGAGCAACCTTGTCAGTAGGTCAGCGACAGTTGATTTCATTCGTGAGAGCGATGGTATATGATCCGAAAATCATAGTGCTGGATGAAGCCACCTCATCTGTCGATACCGAAACAGAAGAACTTATTCAGGGGGCTATTCAAAAACTGATGAAGGGCAGAACCTCCATTGTGATAGCACATAGACTCTCAACCATACAAAACGCCAATAAAATCTTAGTTTTGGATAAAGGCGAAATAGTGGAGGCAGGCACACACGATCAACTATTGAGAAAAGAAGGTACTTATTCCCAACTACACAAGATGCAATACAAGGAAGTCCTAAGCGCATGAACATAAAAAAAATGAGGCTCATTTATGCCACCATCATCCTTGTTTCTATTGGTGTGATTGGCGGAGCACTTTATAGCCTCTATAAAGATTTGGGAGGTTTAGACACTTATGAAATATATCAGCTGCAGCCAATCAAAAGAATCGTGGTGGGAAAATATTTTAAAACCATGCATTCGGACAAAATCATAGATGAGCACATCCTAAAATGTCGTGAATTAATTGAAAACAAAAAGATCAACGGGGAACTCATTGTTGTTCATTACGTCAATGACAGTATTGGGGCTTATGATATTGAAGAATTTATCGGTATCTCTCTCGAAGAAGATATGGCAGAAATCCCCATGGATTTTGACATGCGAGAGTACCATTCAAATAAAAGATATGCTGTCTTTTTAAGTATGCATCCTTCTGTGCGACCTACTACAGAAAATGTGGAGACACTTATAATGGCTAAATCCATTGATTTGGCAATTGAGCTAGAACCTTTTTTTATGGAAATTTATTTTCTGGATAATTCCATGTCTATCGAAGGCTGGATTAAATAACACTTTTATGAAAAAATACTTTATCGGTTTATTTTCAATTGCCATCATGTTCTTTTTTTTGGCTGCCTGTCAGGAAAAAGCAGAAAAGAGCGATTCATTTTACATGTATGTGGCGTCTGATAATCCCGAAGATGCTGCTATTGGCATCTTTGAATGGAATCCAAAAACGGCGGAGTTGAAGTCAGTTTCAGTGGATTCAACGCTCGCAACATCTTCCTATTTGGCAATAGATTCAACGACAAGCAGACTTTACAGTATCAGCCAGGAAGTCATCTCGGCATATAAGATCGAACCAGAAACAGGAGGATTGACTTTGTTGAATAAGATTCCAATAACAGGAAGGGGTGCTTGTTATGTGAGCATTTCCAATGATCATAAATATCTTATAGTAGGTTATTATTCCTCTGGCAGTTTGGCCAGCTACAATCTCAAAGAAGATGGTTCCATTGGATCACATGTTTCAGGATTTGAACACAGAGGCACTAGTATCAATGCTGAAAGACAGGAAAGAGCACATGTACATATGGTTTACCCTGTCCCCCAAAGCAACCTAATTCTTGTTCCTGATTTGGGTATTGATGATGTATTGGTTTATGCACTTGATGATGCTGGGAATCTTATCCCGACTGATGAAGAATTTATCGCGAAAATTAGGCCAGGAGGAGGACCGAGACATTTGACGATTCACCCAAGCAATCAATTTGTGTATGTGCTACATGAACTCACCGGTCATGTGACCGGATTTAATTTTGATCCGGCAAAGGGTTTTAGAGACACCATCAATACTGTGAGCACGCTACCTGAAGATTTCACCGAGTTCAACAAATCTGCGGATATCCATATGACGCCAAATGGTCAATATCTGTATGCTTCTAACCGCGGGCACAACAGTCTGGCCATTTTCAAAGTGAATCAAACCAATGGGGTTTTGACTCGTGTCGGCATCAAATCTTGTGGCGGTGAGTGGCCAAGGGCTTTTGCCATTGATCCAAGCGGTAATTTTATTTTGGTGGCCAACAAAAGATCTGATCAGGTTTCAATCTTGAAGATTGATTATACGACTGGATTTTTTGAGAAAGTTGGAGAAGTGTCCACACCTAAGGCACCTCAGGGAATCAGGTTTTTCAGGAAAAGATGAAATTGATAACGCTTAGAACTTTTCAATTTTCAGTGGATGCGCACTTGTTAAAATCTAAATTGGAAAGTGAAGGCATTCCCTGTTTTCTTTTCGACGAGAATATCACGACGCTTGTACCTTTTCAAGGCATGTATTCGGGAGGGATCAAACTGAAAGTACCGGAATCTTTTTTGGAGGAGGCAAAGGCTACTTTGGTTGTCATCGATCATGGAAAGTATTCTAATGAGCAAGATGAGGTTCTCCAATGCCCCAAATGTGGGTCAGAAGATTTCTATGCGAATATTAGATCTGCCAAAGGCTTCAAAAAGTTCGTAAATATATCCTGGATGATGATCTTTTCATTTTTGCCTTTATCCACAAAAAGTGTCTACGAATGTAAAAAATGCGGCACTCAGTTTGAAAATAATTGATTCGGATTTGGTAATCCGATATCTTGAACAGGTTCATTAGCATACAAAGGGTAAAGTTATATTTAAGTGTGGTTTAGTTTTAGGTTTAATTTATCTTTGGCAATTAATTGTTAAGCTATGAGGCATTTAATACTTTCATTCATACTAATTTTCGTAATAACCTGCGCCACAGCGGACACCCATTTTTGGGATGGTAGTTTTTCTTCTAATTATACTGATGCTGCAAACTGGACAAATAATACCGTACCTGATAGCAATGACGACATAGTTGTTGACGGTGATGACCTTGTGCCAGGTGGTTTCAACCTTGTGATTAATATTTCGCGAACGCTTGATGACATTACCATAAGGGATGGAGGAATTATGACTGTAGCTGCAGGAGCTTCTATCACCTCAAGTGGGGGTGATGGAATTCTTAGTATGTCAAATGGTGGGGAACTTTATATTACAGGAGGCTATATCATGTTTACAGGAGATGCTTCGGTTGATGACTCAACAATCGAGATTACAGGAGGTGAATTGGAAACCGATGATCTAAGAGTCTATGGTAATAGTACATTAGATGTCACAGGAGGCACTTTAGATGTTGATCGCATGGAGTTGAGGGATGATTCAGTCTCCGATCTTTCAGGGGGAACAATCACTTTGGATGGATGGTTATGGACCGATGAGAACGCTCAATTAACCATAGCTACAACCTTCACAGGAACGCCGAATGACGGGAATGATGATGATGACTTTTGGATATGGGGTGGCAGCTCGGTAACAGTAGAAGATGGTGCAGTAATATCGGGATGGACCAACTTAGATTTTGAAGATACGAGTGGGGGAAATGCTGATCCGGCATCATTAACCATAAATGGTGGTTCCTTTGATATTACTGGAGATATCAATGCCTCTGCAAGTGATGGGGATACTATCACTATTAATGATGGTTCATTGAATGTAGATGGTGTCTTCAACATAGGCAACTCAGATATTGTGATTGATTCAAATGGCGGTGTGATTAGTATTTTTGACATTGTGGATACTACCGGAAACGATACCAGTAATTTCACACCTCCTATTGAGGGAAGTGTTATATCCGGTGGAACTGAGCTCCCGATAGAACTCATCAGTTTTGACGCTAGGTACGTTAACAATCAAGTCGAAATTTCCTGGGTTACAGGCTCAGAAATCAATAATGAGTATATAGTGGTACAAAAGTCTTATGATGGACTTGAATTTCAAACCATTTCAAGACACCAAGGGTATGGCACAACATCTGACATCCAAAAATACAGTTTCACGGACACCAGAGGTCTCAATGCTCCTATGATATTCTACCGACTACAGCAATTTGACTATGACGGTAAAAGTGAGACTTTTCCTACCGAAGTAGTTTATACTCAATTGCACTCCCTGCAAATGACGGTCAACATTTTTCCAAACCCTACTGTGAGTCATGTTAAGGTTAACATTTCCGGAATGCTAAAAAATGAAATCACTGAAATATCGATTATCGATATAAATGGAAGAATGGTAAAATCCGAATCATTCAATGCTATAAACCATTCTTATGAACTCTCAGAATTGGATCACTTAAACTCAGGAGTTTATTTTCTTTTATTGACAAACGGAGATTTGGTGATTAAGGAAAGGTTAGTAATTAAATGAAAAATGACTCGACGGAAATTTCAATAGATTAAATGGCTTGTTAAGTCGTTAAAAAAATTAATCCAATTGATAATTTTTTTTGTATCTGACGTATAATCTGATTATCTCTGGACCCCAACCCAGCTCCGATTTATATATGTTTTCCTCATTGCAACTGTCTGGGAAATTGAGTTGATCAGGATTCGATCGATTAGAAGAATCTTATGCCAAAGCAGAATGAAAGTTGACGTTCATAGGTTTGCCACAAATGAAAAAGAAAAATAACCGCCCCTTAGAAATCGAAATCATCAGCTATGGCGAATACACTTCCTGGGACAGGGAAAATCAGGCACTTCCAAAATTCAAAGAATGTAAACCAGCCATAGCAGCAGCAGTTGGTGTTGAGTTCGGAATGATCGTGGAGATACGCAAAGCGAGAGGAAGATATCTAGATTTCGAGATTGGTCATCCACACTTTACGGATGAAGCTGGAAATGAGGAACCACCCTTTACAGGTACCTTTAGAGTAAAACACAATCCTTTCAGGTTTTTCCTTGGAGATACCATTTGGGAACCTGTAGAGGATAAAAAAGGAAATTGGAAACTTACGATTTTGCTTGATGGCAAAGAGCTGATTACTAAAACGATCTCACTAATTTGAGTGCGGTCATCAGTTCATGTTTATTGTAATTGAACTGGATAAGTTATTTGGCAGGGTTCTTTCTCATATACAACAAAGCCCCAGCAGCAATCAATAAACCAAGAAATTCCCTCGTTCCTTCAATCCACGGTTTGTTTACTTTCATTTTACCAAGTAGGTCAGCCTTATCAGGATTGGCAATAAAGTCGATAAATACAGGGATATAAAACAGCGAATACATCAGGATGATAATCATCAAGGTGGTGATCAAAGGACGGTAATTGATTTGGCGGAGATAAATTTTCAGCATGGCAATCATCGCTACCGAACCATAAATTAACATCCATAGCAAAGGATCCGGGTCGTTGTACTGAACTGCTGCGAAGAGAAAGAATAAAATAGCGAGTATGATATGAATGGTTCGGGATGTCATACCCAAATGTAATCAACTACCTCAAAAAATCATTTCTATAAATAATCTTAAACATACTTAGGTATATGAAGTTATTCTTGAGGCATTGAAACATTTAGAACGTTACCATTTTTTAAAATGGTAACACGGTCACCAACAAATGGGCAATTGATTAAACTGCCCATTGATCAAGCTTTAAAAATCACACTTTTGTTTAGTTAATTTGGAGCATCTGCAAACCAATGCAGGTGCTTTTTTATGGTTTTATAAATTTATTCAATGATCCATTTCTAGTTTTTCTCTATCCCAGTTTCCTGTTTCTGCGCCTGCATTATATGTAAATTGTAAAAATTCGAGCAGCATTTTTTCCGGATCATCTGCCATTCGAACATCATCATATTTAAGGATGTATTCACCCAAGTCATTGCTCCAAAATGCCGGGGCTTTCAATTGACCGTAGGTAGCAAAATCAGGAGGAGTTGGGTAGCAATAGGAATAAAAAATGGCAAAAGGAAACTGATCGCCTCCTGGCCAAAAACCACAACTGCTCACTTCTTGAGAATAAGCTTCTTGCATAACTTCAAGTGGCATATTGGGCATTCCTCCAGAATGAAGGGGTGCTTTTCTTCCCGAAAATCGTGTCACCGCAATATCAAATCCGCCCCAAAAAAGGTGCACAGGACTGCATTTACCTATGAATTTTGACCTGAATTTGGAAAAAACATTGTGGACACTTACTGCAGCTTGCCAATAATTAAGTGCAGCATTTGTGTCGTAGGTTTTGTTCACTTTATTTTCTGCAAATGGGATGCTCTGCTCCAGTTCGTTCGGTTTGCCATGTATGGCAATATCAATGCCCAACTCATGAAGATTGGAAATGAGTTCCAAATAGAAATCAGAAACAGACTTCCCAACCAGTCCCATGATCACAGGCTCATTGAACGTGGAGCGAATCACCAAATGATGTGATTCAAAATCAAATTCAATTTCGAAAATCCCATCCTCATAGGGCATGCTGCCCGTTGAGAATCCTCGAGCGGAAATGTAGAGAGTGGTGTGCCAGGAATGATTCTGCCATGGCATGGCCTTGAGACGAATTTTACCAACTATTTGCGTCCATAGATGAATCGTCTTTTGCGTTTCTCCCCATTGGGTATAGTCCAGTTCTGGCCAGGCTGAAGAACAGCCTTTGATGATTGTATTTTTTTTCATAATGATCCTTAGCTTGTTGATACTCTGCTAACTTATAACATTCAGCTGGCATTTGAGAAGAAAACTGATTTGAATGGCACGCCCAAGACAGAAGCAGATTTTGAGTCTTTCAAAGACAGATGGATGTCATCATCCGGTTTTCAAGATTATGTATCTCCATATTAAAAAACTTTGCATTATTGAAAGTGGTATTTGCAGTACTCGCAAATGATGCTGATAAGAACTTTAATTTGAATGTCAAATAAAGAATTACGATATCAAATACATATTTGATTGGTCAATCTTATTGTGACTGCAACCTCTCATCGATTCTCTTTGTCTAACTACTCACCTTTCAATAATCATCAAAAAATTCAGAGATTATGTTAAAAAATTATCTTGTAATTGCCTGGAGAAGTCTTAAAAAACACAAAACATTTACCTTCATCAACATATTTGGTTTGGCCTTAAGTATGTCCATTTGTCTGGTAATCATTTCACTTGTTTACGACCAATTTCAATATGACAGCTTCCATCCAAAAGCCGATCGTACTTTTCGTATTCTGACCTACAAAAGTGGTGATCAGGGACCATTTGCAATGGGGTACGCATCTTCGCCTCTTCCGTTTGCTCAATCGTTATCAGATAATTATGCTGTTGTGGAGCGTGTTGCGCTTTTAAATCATTCCTTGCGAGGAGAAATGTCCTCCTCCCTTAAAGCTTTTGAAATAAAGGGGCTGTTCGCTGATCCGGAATTTTTTAACGTGTTTGGATTCGAGCTGAAAGAAGGCTCAAAAACTGAAAGTTTAGTCGAGCCTTTTTCAGTTGTTTTGTCTGAGAAGCTTGCATTGAAGTTATTTCCAAAAGGGGATGCCTTTGGGCAAATGGTGTCATTCGAAGATCATGGCAATTACAAGGTCACCGGAATAACAGCAACACCACCTGGCAATACACACATTCAATTTGACGCATTGGCTTCCTTTTCTTCACTCCCACAGCTTGCGGCCAGAGGATTGATCAGAGCAGACTATAAAGATTGGGAAAACCGTAGTGGTAATTATAATTATGTGGTGCTTACAGATAAGTCGATGCGTGCGGAGGTGGAGACCATCGTGAATCAAATAGCTGAGGACAATATCAAGTTGGAGAAGGGAGATCCCGGTTATGATTTTGAGCTGCAAGCAATAAAAGAGATCGTGCCTGGTCGCGTGCTTGCCAATGAGCTCGGTTTTGCGCTACCAAAAATTGCCCTAATTCTATTTGGCCTGTTGGGTCTAATTGTGATCATCACCGCCAGCATTAACTATGCGAACCTGTCTATTTCAAAATCCCTGAATAGGGCAAAAGAAATTGGAATCAGAAAATCGACTGGTGCTACACGGGCACAAATTTTCACACAGTTTCTGGTCGAGTCCATACTGATTGCCACCATTTCACTCGTCGCTGGTATTTTCATTTATCAGTTTCTGATTGCCCAAGTAAACGAACTCTGGATCTTTAGTGTGATCGGTATCTCGATCCAGGATTCTGCGGGAGCATATGCTTTTTTCTTTCTGTTCACATTGATGATAGGGGTTATTTCTGGAATCATCCCTTCGATCTTCCTGTCGAAAATGGGTGTAATTCAATCCCTTAAAGGACGCGTAATGAATAGTAATAAAAGTAGAAGTGGTATAGCACGTCATTTCTCTGGCAAAAAAATCGTTATGGGCGTACAATTTGGATTGACATTCATTTTACTTATCTCCATTTTCCAAATCCGAAATCAAGCCAACTATTTCATCAGTGCAGATTATGGTTTTGATCAGGATCAAATCTATTATGTTGATTTTGGTGGACACGACAAGGATATCATTGCTTCGAAATACGGCAGTATTGCCGGTGTAAGAGGGCTGAGTTTTGCTTCCCACCATCCTGGTGTGGGCCGGTCCTATAATATTGAGATGAAATCTGATCAAGTAGAGGAGCCAATGAACATCTATTATTTCGGTGTGGATGATCATTATCTGGACGTCATGGGTCTGAATCTTTTAGCAGGCACGAACTTCCCAAAATTGGCAGGCGAAACTGAAAAGTTTACAATAATTAATCAAAAGGCTGTGGAGCGATTAGGATTTGAGGATCCGGTTTCAGCCATAGGTCAAACGGTAGCCTTGGAAGATTCAGGTTCCAGACTGATCATTGTAGGCGTTGTGGAAGATTATCACTGGGAACCAATGATGAAATCCATCGCACCTTTAGCGTTGCGCATTTTACCTTCAGAATATCAGTTTGTCTACTTAAAAATTGACCATAGTAGTCAGGCTCATATGCCAGGACAATTTGAATCTAAGTGGCTGGATCTAGATTCGGTCAGAGCATTTGAAGGTGGATTCCTGAATGATGAAATGAGTGAGTATTATCTTTTCTTTTATGATTTGGGCGGGATACTTACTTTTATTTCCATAGTCGCACTTACTATTACCTGTTTAGGGTTTCTGGGCATGATGAGTTTCGACCTGAAAACAAGAGTGAAAGAAATTGGGATAAGAAAAGTGCTGGGTGCCGGGTTTGGTCAGCTAGCGATGACCATGACTAAAGGGTTTCTAATCATGTTAGCGATTACAGCAGTCATTACCATACCATTAGGGACATTGATCAACAAATTCTGGATAGAGCAAATGGCCGCTTATGTTCCAGTAACATTTGTTTCAATACTTCCAGCTGTATTGATTGTCGTCGTGATAAGCGTAGGTATCATCTGGTTTGAAGTTTGGAAAAATACGAGAGCCAATCCGGTGAATGCTTTGAGAACCGAATAGGACTTAGATCTGATAGTGTCACCTCTTAAAATATGGAGACAGCTTAAAAGCCAAATTAGGCCATATGATTATATACCCTTTTGATTAACCTAGGACAATATTTGACCTGCTAGATAAAACATAACCAGTCACTTGATAAAGGTAGAATCATATGATTGTGAGGTCAGTGATTATTCCTTAATGCAGCGAACGCAACATCCGTATCCACGATAGTAGTCCACCATCAAGTTATCGTCATCATAGAAAATCATGGTGCGGTTGTAACTTCCGTCAAGAGTGGTAGACCAGTAAGCGCCTGTATTCCCGACATAAGAGAGCAAGCCAGTCTCTTCTCGCAAGCCGGCCATAGGTAATTTAAGCACTGAAGCGAAGGCACCAACATGATTGAAGTTGATCCAACTATTGCGTTCTTGATTCCATTCTGTCTCTGATGGGATTCTATAACCTGCTGGGCATGGGTTATTTGTTCCATTCAATCCTTGCCATAAATTATTTTTTTGTGGACTTCTCCAGTCGTTAGGAAAATCAGGGGCCAAAATAAAATTGGCGTTACCTGGTACATCTGTACTTGACAGAGAGGACGTGGTAGTGGATGTTCTTAGTTGATGCCCATCGGATCCTCTGCCCCATTGGTATAAATAACCATACGAAGCAGCATCTGTGCTGCTTGTAGCCACTTGGCTGGCGCCTAAGTTTCGGTCCATCCAGGTTCTTCCGGTTATCGGGTTGGTAACATCAGTTGGCAATAAACATCCATTAGCGTCTACCGTTTCCCCTGCTGGTGTACCAGGGCAATTGTCTTTGTCGTCAGCAACTCCATCTTCATCGGAATCCAATTGCGATAGTGAACAACCGCTTGAATCCGCAGACTCTCCGGTTGGGGTATCAGAACAATTGTCTCTGTCATCAGCAACTCCATCTTCATCCGAATCAATTTGCGACTGAGAACAACCATTCAAATCGACTATTTCGCCAATTGGTGTATCAGCACATTCATCCACATTGTCTACGACACCATCTCCATCGGAATCTTTAGATTTAGGTTCGGAATCACTTCCACATGATATGAGTAGCAGACTACTCGAAATGATGGCTATGAGCAGGATGGGCAGTCTTTTCATGGGTTATGGATTTCGCAGCAACTTAATCTATTCCATGGATATTTTTATGCGCTTTGATAGTGGCTTGGAGGAAATATTTTTTGATTTATTTCATGTCAGGAAGCAGCAACATAAATGTCGGCGTTACTGGCTATTTTGCCTTTGACAATTAAAATTGCAATTTTTTTAATGGTCTGAGTAGGTAGATTTTTGATTTGAGCTTTGAAGCTATTCTGACAAAATAGAATATTACAACGACCGCCTAATGATATGGTGTTTAGTTTCCCTTCAAGTACATGTCGTCTAATTCTTTTGTGAACTTATCGAGCCAACCATATCCATTCAATTTGTCCAAATAAGATTCAACAGCAGAGTTATATGAGTCCACTTGATTGATTAGCCTTGGATGTACCTCGCAACCTGCTACAATCTTATATTGAAAGCCATATTTGCTGGCAACTAGGTTAACAAGGCTATCAGGAAGATAAGGTAATCCATAAGTTAAAATTTGAATTTTGCCATTACTTATATCACTTCTTGCTTTGAAATAGTTGATGTCAGTAAAAAGACCATACTGATAATAGCCTAAAATCGCCAACCCAAGCAACGTCAGTCCGATCAGAATGATTTTCTTCATATTATTTAGGGTGGCATTAATAGCGTCCAGCTCAGTTTTTATATAAAGTTAAAAGATTTGTTCTGGTGAGTATTATTAGATTTTAAAGGTCTTCAATATTAAATCTTTCTTGAGATTTAGATCCATCGTCGTAAGTTGTTGTTATAATAAGTTCTTGTCTAGTAACCGAATAAGATAGTTTCTCATCATAGGTAGAATCCCTCCATTTGCCAACTGAATTGCCCCAACTGATATTATTATTCGCTATCAGAACCTTATAGTCGAATTTTTTTCCATCATCCGGTCTAGCATAGCTTACCAAAATAATATCTCCATCTGTACTAGCTGACATTATGTTCGTAGGTTGATAGAAAAGTGCGGAAATGGCTGCTTTTGCGATTTGTTCATTTGTTGCGAAAATTTCTGGTTCAGGTTTTTCGATGATCATAGGTTCGATAGGAATTTTGACTTTCGTTAAAGTTGAAGATTCCTTGGTGGTTTGGTTACAACCGAAAGTAAAGAGAACAAGAAGAAGAATTGAAATTAGCTTGAACATCATAGTTTTATTATAAGTGAGTATCCAGCCAATATGACTTAGATAAATTTCCGTGTGATCTTAACTTAGTAAATAATGGTAAAAGTAGCTATTCTGACTCTAATTAATAACGGTTCAGGTTGCCGCAAGCCACAAGCGATTTTTGAAATGCTAAAAAAGTATAAAGTTCAGTCCTTTAAACAGCGAAAATTAGCAGGTTTTTTGCACTAAAATTGGTGGAATCTTAATTGCTTCATGCATGTTTGATGACTTTAGGAGAGTGGTTCATTTAAATATTCTTAATTTGTTCTTATGAGAAAAAGGTTAAAAGAGCGATTAAAGGACACTGTTATTGATCACATTTTTGTTACTGGGTTCGAAAAGATATTTCAGAGACAAGAGATTTCAATTGAAAATCGGAAAATGTGGTTCGGGCCAATGGAGAAAAAGTTCGTCAGATTATATGAAAATGAAAATCGGGTATTACTTGAAAAGGACCTGATGAATAGACTTAAACATCGAGATTTGAATTTTCATCCTATTGTATTCAGGAATGTACTGATTGACCTAATCATCAAAGGGTTCATCATTGAGGGTGCACCTTGTCATGAAGAATATGGGCTTACAGTTAAAGGAGTAAACCATTACCAATCTGGGCGTTCCTTCGAAGAATCATATGTTAAGGATCGAATAACGAGAATTGCAATATGGATCAGTGTTGGTTCCACATTTATTGCCCTATTCTCATTACTTAAGGCATTCGATTTTCTAAATTTTTCTATCTGTGTTTAGTCGTAAAACTGCAGTTCATTACAACTTACTTCATTTCCGTTAAACTCAATTATACATGAAAAATTTGTTCTTATCATAGCTCCAAATCCGTTCTGACTATCGACCCATGATACAATTTTGTATTTATTATATCTAAGTTCAGTAATGTGATCAGCTTTCTCAAATGTTCCTGGGAATTCAGCTGTTCCAGGTGATTTAAGCTTTTTCTTTACAAAGTCTTCGGCATAGGTGTAGGCTAGGAATTTGTTTGTTGACCCACTTGGTGAGTTTGAACTTGAGTTATCATCACTGAAAGAACCAATCAAATAAAGGATTAAAAAGATAACACCAATTACAACGATCCATGTGCCACAACCGCTCCCATCATTTTTATGCTTTGGAGGTTCTTTCAACTCTTTTGGTTTTGGGTTCAGTTCGTAACCGCAATTAGGACAAGAATTAGCCTTATCGCTAATCTCCTTTTCGCATTCAGGACATTTTATGAGTGCCATAGTTCTAGTAGTTTGGTTATGTAATGCATTCAATTCTCTAAAACAACAGTACATGTAAAAATTTTTCACATACCCTCTTCCATGTAATTTAATCACCTATTTGCAAACCTGATGTAGCACGGTCTATGAAATAACCACACGCACACCTTTAGTTGCACTCTCGAAAGCAGCTTCTATCACTTTCATGGAATTAACGCCTTCCTGAGAGGTTACGGGTTCTACCCCATCATTGGCGATGGACTGATACACACCTTCATAATAGGCCATGTAGTCTCCTTTGTGTGTTTTGATTTTCTCCCAGATCAGTTTCCCGTTCTTTTCCGTATGCAACAATCCTTCTTCCGACACAGGCTCTATGCCATACCCTTGATCGCTCGGTCTCTTACCGGCCTTTAGTTGATCTTCCTGCACATCGGCACGCGATTTCAGAAAACTGCCTTTGGTACCATGAATCACGAAAGATGGCCCAGGTTCTCTATAAAAATATCCCCCTTTTACGTGTACATGGGCCTGATCATAACTGAGCAGTATGTCAAAATAATCATCAACTTCGGAATGTGCTCGGGTTATGCCAATATCTGCAAATACAGATTTTGGCATGCCAAACAAGCACAAAGCCTGATCGATCACATGTGCCCCCAAATCTTTGATGATACCTGCACCGGGGCTTGGTTTTTCTTTATGGGTTTTGGGGCTGAGGGCTGGACTGTACCTCATAAATCCGATGGTTGCCTCCACCACTTCACCAATCATTCCTTTGTCCACCACTTCTTTCACCGTTTTAAAATCACTGTCCCATCTCCGGTTTTGAAAAACAGCAAGTTTCAGGTTTTTCGCTTTGGCCAGGTCACGTAGTTCCATGGCTTCATCGGTGGTTGTCGTAAATGCTTTTTCTACTACTACATGCTTGCCGGCTTCCAATGCTTTTTTGGCATATTCATAGTGGCTGTAGGTTGGTGTGTTTACAATCACCAGTTCTACCTGATCATCAGCAAGTACATCTTCCAAACTTTGGTAACTACGCGTTGAGGGATAATCCATTTGAATCCATTTTTTAGAGCGTTCCCACGAGCCAAGGAGATTAAATCCGGGATGAAGATTTAAAAAAGGGGCATGGAATACCTGGCCTGACATGCCATAAGAAAGTAGAGCTGCGTTGATGATTTTCATAATCCGCAAATGAGATGTATCAATGTGTTAATTTTTTCAAATACCCAGTTATCAGTAGAAAGAATAAAGATGCAAATGGAGCTCAAAGTAGTTACCAAATACCATTTATGCTAAACCTACCTTCAACACACTTTTCCACTAAAGGGCATCTACCTGCTCCGAATCGCCTTGAAGCTGCTTGTCGTGAAGTTCTTTATAAACGCCACCCGAAGCTAATAGGGATTCGTGAGTTCCCTGCTCTACCATGTATCCATCGTCCAAAACAATAATTTTATCAGCCAGTTTAGCAGAAGATACCCTATGAGAAATAATCACAGAAGTACGATTTTTCATGATTCTGGCCATGGCGTTGAGTATGGTGTTTTCCGTTTTCGTGTCAACAGCAGATAGTGCGTCATCCAGAATCAGAATTTTCGGTTTTCGGGCAATGGCCCTGGCTATCGAAACCCGCTGTTTTTGCCCGCCCGAGAGACTGATGCCTCGCTCGCCCACTCTGGTTTCAAATCCATTGGGGAATCTGTCTATGTTTTCAAGTAAATCTGCATCGGCAGCCGCTTGTTTTATTTCATTTTCATCCAGATCATTTAAGCCGAAAGCAATGTTTTCAGCAATAGTATCCGAAAAGAGAAACACATCTTGAGGCACATAACCAATCTGTCCACGAATACTGTCAAGGCTGTATTTGACTATATTTATATCATCAATCCGAACGCTTCCCGTATCCACATCATACATGCGACAGATCAGATTTGCAATTGTGGACTTACCCGATCCTGTCGTTCCTATGATCGCAATGGATTCATCAGGATTTACTTCGAATGTGATGTTTTTTAATGCGTCAATTCCTGAATCTGGATAAGTAAAGGAGACATTATCAAAGGAAATTTTTCCTTTGATTTCGGCATGAATATTTTCAATAGAAACGATTTCATTTTTCGTTTGCAAGAATTCATTGATTCTTCTTTGGGATGCTGCTGCCCGCTGGATGATACTCGTAATCCACCCAAGAGATGTTACTGGCCAGGTAAGCATATTCACATAAATGATAAACTCGGCAATATTTCCTGTACTCACTGCTCCATTGAATACCTCAACAGAACCCACATAAACGGTGATAATCACGCTCAAACCGATCAGCCCCATGATCAACGGGAAAAACAATGCCTGAACGAATGCCAGCTTCAATGATTTGTCTTTGTAGTCATCGCTAGCTTTTTCAAACTCATTGTACATGTCTTCCTCACGAACGAATGATTTAATGACCCTGATCCCGGAAAAAGCCTCCTGCACAAACGTGGAAAGGCCTGATAAACTTTGCTGTATTTCCTCAGATCTTTTGTTGATAATGTTATTGACAAAATAGATACTCACAGAAAGCAATGGAAGTGGTAAAAGAGAATAAAATGTCAGCGTAGGATTGATGTAGATCATGTACGGAATGACCATCGCAAACAGAGTGACCATACTTACACCATACATAATTGCCGGACCGATGTACATCCGAACCTTACTTACATCTTCAGAAATCCTCGCCATCAAATCTCCAGTGTTGTTTCTTCTGTAGAAACTCAGTGGCAAGGTTTGGTAGTGGTGATAGATCTCATTTTTTAGATCAAATTCTACCAATCGGGACATCACGATGATGGTCTGTCTCATGAAAAACATGAATACTCCCTTCAGCAGTGCGGACACCAAAATCACCACCCCAAGGATCAACAAACTAGAGGTGATCATCTTCAAAGACTCAGATTGGATCCCAAATCCATCAAAAGCATCATATATTTTAAAAGAATTTTGAAGCAGGTCAAAAGAATATCTTACAACCACAGCGGGGATTATGCCAAAGAAGTTAGAGATGATTATGAAAATCGTCCCTAGAATCAAATGCCATTTGTATTTTAAGAGATATTTATTGAGGTGTGCTAAGTCTTTCACTGGGGTTAAAACGATCTGCGCCGTAAATAGTTATTCGGATGAAAACCACTATTTTTGACCTGTTACAAGGATTTTAAAAATCCTTTTCAAACAATAAAAAAGCAAATTAACATCATATCATGATAGATACCATACCCCAGGTTCAGAAGACTGATATTTTCGAAACCATGTCCCGAATGGACCATGAGCAACTCGTATTTTGTCACGATGAAGCTACAGGTCTCAAGGCGATCATCGCCATTCACAATACCGTGTTGGGCCCAGCCATGGGAGGCACACGCATGTGGAACTACGAGTCAGAAGAGGCAGCCATCAAAGATGCCCTTCGTCTGTCTCGTGGCATGACTTTCAAAAACGCAATCGCGGGATTAAATATTGGCGGAGGCAAAGCGGTGATAATTGGTGATGCCCGAAAAACCAAGGATGAAATTTTGATGCGCCGATTTGGCAAGTTTGTGCATAGCCTTAACGGCAAATACTGGACCGCTGAAGATGTCAACATGACTTCTCGTGATATGGAGTATATCCGCATGGAAACTCCGTTTGTTACGGGTATTCCTGAAAGCATGGGCGGTTCTGGTGATCCTAGCCCAGTTACGGCCTTTGGCGTTTACACCGGCATGAAAGCCAGTGCCAAATATGCTTATGGTTCAGACACATTGAAAGGAAAAAGAGTTCTCGTTCAAGGTGCCGGTCATGTCGGTTCTTGTTTGATTGATCATTTGGTAGAGGAGGGTGCTGTCGTTTTTATTTCAGATATTTTTGAGGATAAAATAGAAAGTGTTGTAAAAAAACACGGAGCTAAAATTCATGTTGTTCCTTCGGATGAAATTTATGACTTTCCGATGGATATCTATGCACCATGTGCTTTGGGTGCTACATTGAATGAAAACACCATTTATAAGCTCCAATGCCAGATTGTAGCCGGTGCTGCCAACAATCAACTCGATGATGAAAAGCTTGATGGACTGAGATTAAAGGAACGCGGAATTGTCTATGCTCCGGACTTTTTGATCAATTCTGGAGGCATCACCAACGTGTATTATGAGCAGCAGGGAAATTATAATCGTGAAAAAGTCTATGAGCAAACCGAAAGAATTTATGATGTTTGCACAGATGTTCTGAACTTTGCCGAGAAAAATGATTCGACCTCACATCAAGCAGCGCTACTGATAGCACTGAAAAGAATTGAAAGTGTAGGCAAGATCAAACAATCTTATTAAACCAAAACGTTCATTAAATGCTTAATCGTCGGATTCTTCGTGTCAAGGCCATGCAGGCCCTTTATAGTTATTTCACGGCACAAGAGTCACTCAAAAATGTGATCAATGAGCAACTAGAGTCTCATTACTACATGGATGCGGCAAAGGATGATTTCTCTGAAGTCGATATTTTCACCGCCAGAAGAAAATCTGCTTCCGCGCTTTATCACAAATTTTTAAACGTGCGAAAAGTCAGCGCGCCTGAAGACATTGAAGATGATATAGCTGAAAACGTACAATCCCACATCAACAAATATTATACAGAACTTGACAAGGAGCTTCGTGCCATAGAGCAAGCAATGATCAAGGATGTGGACGGCTTGGAAGACATATACCTTAAGTTGGTTCAATTAACGGTAGAAATATCCCACATAGAAAAACAAGAAAAGGAAAAAAAGGAAAAAGCACACCTTCCAAAGGTTTCTTATTGGAAAAATCACTTCATTGATAATCCGGTGATTGATTCGCTCACCAAATTTGAAGCATTCAATAATCTTTTGATTGCCCGTAAGGTGAGTTGGGAGCATGATTTAGGACAAATTAGATCATGGTACAAAGACATCATACAAAATGATGAATTTTTGATAGCCTATCAAAGAAAGGAAACCCCAACAGTGGAGGATCACCAGGAGGCGATCATATATCTATATAAAAAACTCATTTTCAAAAATGAGGTGATAGGTGATTTTTTATCATCTGTTGATTTGCACTGGTCAGAAAATCAGCCCATTTTAAAAAGCCTAGTTGTAAAAACTTTTCAGGAATATGAACCGTCATTAGATGATCCATTTGTCATGAAAGAGGTGAGTCGCAATGAGGATGACGATATTGGATTTTTCAAAAAATTATTCAAAGAAACAGTCAAAAAGGAAAAGGAACTGGACGAAATCATCAGTAGTCACACCCGAAATTGGGACATATCCAGAGTGGCTGTTACAGATCGCATCATATTGAGAATGTCATTGGCGGAAATGATGGTGTTTCATAGTATACCGGTGAAAGTGACCATTAATGAGTTTTTAGAAATTTCAAAAGTTTACTCAACACCTAAAAGCAAACAATTTATTAATGGGATTTTGGATGTTTTAGCAAAGGAACTAACTTCGGAAGGACTTATTAAAAAGAGCGGAAGAGGGCTTATTGACAATAAATAAAATATACGAACATGAGTAAAAATAGTGGAGGTTCTTTTTTTGCATTGCTTTTCGGAGTAGCCATCGGAGGTGTATTGGGAATTTTGTTTGCACCAGACAAGGGCACCAATACCAGAGATAAACTTTCTTTTAAGTTGGACAAATACAAAAAACAGTTGGAAAGTCTGGTTAGTGATCTAGTGGAGCATGGGGACAGTTTGGAAAATGAAGCAAAATCGGAAGGCGAGAAAATAGTCAAGGATGCCAAATTAAAAGCCGAAAAACTGCTCGACGATGTAAATGGTTTGATCAGTCAGATCAAAAAAAATTGATAGCCCACAGACATTAACATATCATTAGGATTATATATTTATCCTAAACAGCTATTCTTTGTAAGTTTGCGCGGTTTAGGAACTATTAAAAATAAAATTATGATTAACAAGACCATCTATTTAGTAATGCTAGTCACTTTGTCATCTGTGTTGTTCAGTTGCGGTGATAGTAAAAAAGAAAAAGAGCTTCAAAACAGGATAGCAGAATTAGAACAGCAGCAAGTTGCTAAAAAGACGCCTGTGACCAACTCTACGGCTGCTGAACCTGAAGTAAAACCAGAAGGACCTCTTCCATTATTTCAATTTCCTGAAGAAAACCATGATTTTGGAGCCATCAAAGAAGGTGATATCGTCGAGAAAACTTTTACCTTTAAAAATATTGGCCAATCACCGCTAATTATTTCTTCAGCCAAAGCATCGTGTGGATGTACCGTACCTGAATGGCCAAAAGAACCTATTGGAATTGGAGAGGAAGGTAAAATCACTGTGAAATTTAACAGTAAAGGAAAACCAGGCATTCAAAATAAAACAGTCACCATTACTGCCAATACTTATCCATCGGTAAGCAAGTTGACTATCAAGGCAAACGTAACCAAAGCGGAGGCAGACCCTTCATAATTTAATATAACTAACAAATGATTAAAACATTATTGCTTCAGGCAGCATCTGGAGGTGGCGGATATACTCAATTCTTAATGTTGGGTGGGATGATTGCTATCTTCTATTTCTTTTTCATTCGACCACAACAGAAAAAAGCGAAGGATCAAAAGTTATTCATTGAGGCCATCAAAAAAGGAGACTCAGTAGTTACCATGGGTGGTATTCATGGCAAAGTAGCTTCGGTTGATGACTCAATTATTACACTTGATGTTGATAAAGGAAACAAGCTTATCATTGAGAAAAGTGCTATTTCCCTGGAAACATCCAAGAGAGTATATGGCGCAGAAGTAAAAAAATAAATACAGCAAAATAGTGTACGAGTTATTAAACAACTGGAAGGTAGTGCTGATCTCCTTAGGTGGAGCCGCTACCTTCTGGTTTTTTAATGCCCTCAATAAAGACTACAATGCGGTCATCAACTACCCGGTAGAGTTTCAATTTGCCAGGGATAGTGTGCTGATCATGAAGCCCTTACCATCGACAGTTACCATTGATGTTTCCAGTGGTGGATGGAATCTAATTAGGAGCACTTTGTTTTTTAATGTAACTCCGATTCAGATCGAGCTTGAAAATCCCACGGAGATTAGCTTTTTTACCAGGTCCTCGCTTTTTCCGATGGTCATCGATCAATTAGAAGGCTTGGAGGTGAATTACATGGTGTCTGACACCTTATATATTGACATTGAGAAGAAAAAGCGAAAAAGAGTAATACCCAAAATTGACTCTCTGGCTGTTTCACTTGAGAATGGCTATCGAATTACTTCTGCCATCAATATCAAGCCAGATACGATTGAATTGATAGGACCAGAATCTTTTATCGATTCATTAGATATTTATTACGTCCTTCGGCTTGAGGATAAGGAATTGGATGATCCGTTTCGAAAATCTGTAGATGTTTTTAATCCAAATAAGTCATTAATTAAAACCAATCCGGATCATTTGGATGTGTCTTTTGACGTGGAAAAATTTGAAAGAATTGTGCTGATGCTGGATGTAGAAGCTGTCAACTTCCCGGCTGATTCTTCAAAATATCTGAAACAAAGTGAGGTCACTGTTTCCTTTACCGTACCACGATCCAAGAAGGAGGATTTCAAAGCCTCAGATTTTGCCATCACGGCGGATTTGGCGATGTTGAATAAAAGGGATTCTTCTATTATCGCCATACTAATCTATTATCCCGAGCAAGCCATTGAGGTTGAGGTTTCGCCCGAAAATGTCAAAATAGGTTATGGCAAATAGTCCATTTCAAATGGGCATCACCGGAGGTATTGGTGCTGGCAAAAGCACAGTCGCTAAAATTTTCTCAATTCTTGGTATTCCAGTTTATAACGCTGACAATAGCGCCAAGATGCTGATGAATTCGGATGCGTCTCTCATGGCTGAAATTCGTCAATTATTTGGAGACCAGGCCTATCTGGACGGAAAGCTAAATCGATCTTTATTGGCGGATAAAGCTTTCAAGGATCCATCTATATTGGCAAGATTAAATGCGACCGTACACCCGGTTGTAGCTGAAGATTATGCTCTTTGGTTGGATGAATACCAGCATGTCAAATTCACATTGAAAGAGGCGGCTTTGTTAATTGAAACTGGATCAAATATGACTTTGGATGGTTTGATTTTGGTGACGGCACCTGAAGAAATTAGAATAAGTCGTGTATTGCAGCGAGACAGTCATCGGAATAAAAGTGATGTTATAGCAATCATGAGCAATCAGCTCAGCGATGTGGAGAAGAAAAAGAAGGCAGATTTCATCATTGAAAATGATGGCAGGCAGTCACTCATTGAGCAGACATTGGCTGTGTATAATCAGGTATTATCTAATATTAGCAGGTAGCTTTATTTGATCCGCATAAAAATTCATTCTTTTGGATTTTTCATCTAAAACTTCAATTTTTTCAATAAAATCCTGACGACCATTATAAAATAATTCGATGTAAATCCTATCAATTAAATACAAATTGACCTTGTATTTATAATAACGGATCGAGGTAATCAATTCTGCATTGAAGTAAATCCACTGTACTTTTTCTCTATGCGAAAGCTGCTCAAACCGTGACCTATTCATGTAGGTTAAGATACAATAAAGAATTATTGATCACAATAGATCAGATCATATTCACTTGGACGATAGGCTTGCGATTTTATCGTTTTGCCTAGTGCGTTAAAGTAGGACACGACAAATAAATCCGCTGTTTCCAAATGTTGCTCTGCAAAGAAGATTGGTTGTAGAGTTGTCCCGACATTGATTATTTCGTTGTACATCGGAGGAATCAAGATTCCTTTTTTTGGATCAATGATACCATATTTATCTTCTTTCATAAAAAGGTAAAGATCATCAATGGTAGTTGCGTTCCATTTGCTCAAGCTGAGAACGTGGTTGAGTATGATATCGCCCTGGTAGGTTTTCAACAACCATTCATCATTGGGTTTTGACCAATAGGAGGAATCATTCCATGACAAAAGCTCTTTGTTCTCAATAGGGACAATCATGTGATTATCAGCATCCAAAACACCTGTTAGGCCATTCTTACTCACTTGATAGTATTTTGAAAAACGTTCGATACGCTCTTCATACATAGCAGGAATGATTGTATTATTTGTAAGGTCGATACACCCAATCAGATTATTTTTAACCAACAGTGCCAGTCCATCTTGTTCATTAATTAGGTCATAGGTAGCATGTTGCACGAATCCATTCCCGATGCTGTAAATCCCATACTTGCCTTTGCTTTTGACTATAAAAGACGAATCATTGAGATATAATACATCGTCCACTTTACCATCAAAAAGTACTTCTCCGTTTGTGTTCAAAATGGTTTTATCATCATTTGTTGAAAGCAAAATGAAATGCTGTGAGGAGTGTTTGATGTCATCTTGGGGTTTGATCAACGTAAACGTCTGGTCTGGTTTCAGCCAATATGTAGCGCCATTATAGAAAAACAGAAATGAACTATCGCGTCTTTCGATATAGCAGACTGCATAGTTGATGAAATGGATAGAATCTAGTGGAGAAGTGATATTGGCGATGCTATCTGATATGCTACGGAGCGCCCACTTCCCTTCACGTTTTAATCCCAACCATGATTCATTCAAATGGAATGCTGAAAATGTAGACTCCATGAGCTTCTTTGTTGGCTTATCAAAAATCTGATACCCACCTACTTTTTTTACATACCAAATAGCCTTTGACGGATAAATGCTCTGATCTTCAAGCGGCAGTAAGACTTCTAAATCCTGATCAATCAAACACTCCTTATCGCCCTCAAATCCTAGAAAAAGTGTGTCACCGAGAACTTCAAAGTCTGTATAGGGCAGTTGGAATTCTTGATTTGAACTCAGCTTTGATATAGTTTTTTGGTTCATCAGGTCATATTTTCCATCTTTTGTAACCACAACGAATGAGCCTGCCATTTCCAAATTGTCAAACTTCGGTTGCAGAATCACCTCTCCAGAGAAGGTCATTATGCCCCATTTTTTATTTGATTCAAAGGCGATCCATTGGTCATAGATCATTTTCACCTGATAAACAGGAAATGAGGTCACTCTGAAACCCGACTTGTGATACACATGTGATTCATTATTAACGTGGATGAGGATCAATTGCTTTCCGATTTCGTCCATGTAGGACACATTTTTTTTGATCTCAAAACCATTGCGATTGACTACAATCCATGATTCTGCCTTTACTCTGAGCCATTCCACGTTTATATTTCCACATATATAATCTGGATCCAACGCGTCATACTTAAAATGCTCTAAAACATTGCCGGATGTATCCATCAAACTGAAGCCACCATCGAATAATATTGGTGTCATAGACATTTGTTCCAGTGCACTGATCTTGGCAAGGCTATCAGGATTTGGATGGATCAAAAGCAATTCGGGAAGGTTCAATTCTCCTTTTTGTTTACCCAAATAATAGAGCAAATCGACCGATTTTTTCTTTAGGTGTGAATTTGGATATTGTTGAATAAAGGCATGGTATTGTCTTGCTTCATGGTTGATGGTCATCTTTTTGAAAATCATTTCTTCTGATTCTCTTCTGTAAGGAGTCTTAGGAAATTCTCTCAAAAACTGCACATGGCTACCAAGAGAGCCATCTTTTGTTTTGTCTTTAAAAAGCAGGATTTCATAATATTCAAGTGCTTTTACAGTGAAAGGCGAATTGGGATATTCCTTTGTGTATTCTTGATATTTGATCCAGGAATCCACACCTAATGCTATATCAAAAGCTAAGCTATCTCTTAGATAAATGACCCTTTTTTCCAAGCGAGAATCTGGAAAAAGCTTTAGAAATAACTGCATAGAACCTACAGATGGCGGGTTTAAGGCATTTTCAAAACTAAGATTAATAATTTTGGATTTGGTGGAATCGATCACAAAAATAGGAAACTCGGTCTTACTCCAATCATCGCTTTGCTCAGCGGTCATTGAACTACGGAACTCGAGAGATTGGTTGATAAAGATTCTGGCTGAATCCAGATTGTATTGATTGAGGCTATTATGTAGATAATAAACGGCCTTGAAATACATGGCTCCAAAGTTTGTGGAGTCTTTTTCAAGCGCTTTATCTATTTGTTCCAGCAGCTTATCGTATTCGGATTTCTCAATGGATTTTGCAATCCTACGAAGATTCTGAGCCTGACAATGAAATGAAAATGTTGTGATTAAAAAAAAGATAAATACTAGTTTTCCCACGTGGATTTATTCTGTTCTCGCTATGCGGCACAAAGTAAACAAAAAGTGTGGAAAATTGGTTTTTGCAGGCCCTTCTGATTGAACGTCGTTTATTCCCATTCAAATTGAATTATGCCTGTTCGTGATCATCGATAGGGACATAGTAAAACCATCATTTTATGTTTGTACCAGATTGTTACTAAGTTATTAAATTTTAGGCGGTGATAGGATTCGGCGAAAGCTGAATCAACTAGTATGATTCCATGAAGTTATGGATTAGTACTAACAAAGGGTGAGATTTTCTCACCCTTTTGTGTTTTAAGGTAGTGAACCTATTTATATTTTTTTACTTCAAGAGGTGCTTTGGTTAAAGCATTGATATAAATGTTTGTCGATTTCGGCCAATACAGGCTATTTTTGACAAATTATCTACAACCTATTTGGACTTTTTAGGGTCATAGGGTTATGTTTTTCAAAATGCAGCGGGACTTTATTGGATATTTCACTTTGATTTTGGCTCTTACTTCTTGTTTGAGTACAGATTTGGATAGTATGGACGTCCAGTCCGATTATGACATTATTTATCTAAACAGCCTTTCGCAAAAGGAGGATTTCTCAAATGACCCGTATAAAATTATCGCTATAACTCCCCGAGGTAATGATTGGAGTGTTGTCGTTGAATATAGTGGAGGTTGTGGCGAGCATCTTTTTTATCTCTGGTGGGATGGTGTTGTTAAGTATTCTGAACCTCCCCAATTTGATCTTTATTTAATCCACAATGGCAATGATGATGCTTGTGAAGCAATCATCAGGGACACGATTAATTTTGATCTTGTAAATGCACTTGATGGATTGACATTCGATGATAGGTACATAACTTCGATACACAACGAAACCAGATCTCAATCCATTGAAGTTGATTCTCATATTGCCCAATTTACAACGGACGCTTGCAATTTGAAATCGAATATAACAGAACAAAATTGTTCATTTAGTGCATTGGGAAACATATGGATTCAACCTGAAATTGATACCCAAAATTACACTAACATTTTGCTTCAACCCGTGCGCATAGGCAAAGACTCAACAATTCTGGAAGTGCGTCCTGGAGAAGTAAATGTAGATGTGACAGTTCTCTTTGGATTTGTATATGACACTCCCGTCAATGTGAATCAAGATTGTAATTCATGGCCTGAAGGTGTAGTTGTTCCGGTATTGGTCAACTGTATTGACCCGCTTTAAATGAAATACATTTTTTAGGAGTAGTACAATTATGCGATCCCATCCCAAATGTTCAAATGAATAACTGGTATTTCATTCACTGGCTTGTTTCTTGAATATGTTTTTTTTTAGGGTAATTCCGGCACTTCCTTCCAGATAAAATATCCAACGGAGCGTATCATTTTTGATGCTTTGCTGATACGATGAAATTTCTCTGAAATTTAGATTTGAAATCATTTTGTCACCCAATTTTGATTTGGCTATTCCGGCATTGGCAAGGCTGTCCAGATCCTCGAAAAAAGCAGCAACATCTATGAAAACTTGGGTGGCGAGATAATTTTCAACCATGCCATGAGTGAGCCAATCCGTGGTGCTTGTCAAATTGTCACTTGAGTTTATTTCATACTTAAAATCGTCCAAAGTCAACTTCATGTTTTTCTTAAGGGCAGGTTTTCCTTGGATGGTAATCTCAGCATCCATGCCTTCACTGAGCCGAACGGTCGCAACTACATTTTGCTTTTTACTAGATAATTTTATGGAGGCGACCGTTGCTCCATAATCCTGATAAGTATAGGCTTTTCCAACAAGTTTATCAGAGAGGATTTTTTCTATTGTGTTAATGGAAACGGCTGTTTCTATGTAAGCGAGTATGGCGGATTGATCGTTGAGTGTATTGCCCTTAGTTGGCAACTCCATGTATTTGGTCTTTATATTTTCATTGGTGGTAATATGAATATCGGCCTTGTATTCAATGTGGATGCTCAGCGTGTCATTTTCCATTGGTAGTAGCTCCGCGTTTAATGCTTCGGGGATGGTATATAGCCACACATAAACTGGGTTTCTAGCTATTCTGATAGGTTTTTGGATGTCACCCCATATTTTGGTGAGGGTTTTTCGAAAGTCAAGTGAACGGTTGATTGCATTACACAGCTTGTCCAAAATAATGGTCTCATTTTGATCAAGTGCCTTTTCCATTGTTTTGCTCATGTCAATGTCAATTCCCAGGATATTTAATGATGGCTCCTCGTCCCAAATTAGATTCATATCCTCACATCTAAGGGAAAAATTCCAGGCGCTATCGAGCAGAGCGGATGCTTTGGTCTCGATTTTGCCGGTGAAGGATATCGGCGTGTCTCTATTACTAAATGTAATGCCCATCACTTTTTTCTTAATAGCCACTTCCACATCAAGAGGAAGGGAAGCGTGAGCGAAATTATTCCGCAATGCCATTTTTAGGTTTCCCTTTTTGATGACTTTGAGATATAAAACATCTCCTTTTTGATTCAGGGCAATTTCATCATCAATCAGCACCATAGGTAAAAGGTCATCAACACCTGATTCCAATTCATGAATAGGAAAATCAATATTGAAACTGATATAAGATGGAGGTAATTTTATAGCTTCCTTATATCTGTCAGACCTGCCCAAATCAGTACATCCGCATAGAATTAAGAGGCATAGTAAAAAGACGGATGTTGTCTTTAGAAAAAATGTGTTTGGTGGATTCATGATCATAACTGGTGACAAAACTAAATCGCAACAATCAACCTTGTCGCATGATATACAAATTACCTTTTTGTTAGACCGAAACTATTTCGTTTGCGTTGGTTTCAATATGATGAAAATAATTGCCGTCACAGTGCTTATTTTTTTGTTTACCTCATGCGTAAACAAGGACAAAGCAGGTGAGATAGTTTCTAAATCTGTCTCAGCACATGGCATGGATGGGCTCAAAAATCAGAATGTGTCATTCTCCTTTAGATCTAAAGATTATGCTGTTTCACGATTTGAAAATGGATATGTCTATTCAAGATCATTCATTCAGGATACTGCTTTTTATCAGGATTATTTAATCAATAGCGTTGATTTTGTCAGGGTCATTGATGGGGATACCTCTGAAGTTTCGGTAGACTGGCAAGGTCGATATGGCAGCTCCATCAATTCGGTACTTTACTTTTTTCTAATCCCCTACGTACTACAGGACGATGCGGTGATCAAAACCTTCGTTGGAAAAGAGAAAATTGAAGATCAGATGTACCTAAAGCTAAAAGTGGTATTTGATGAAGAAAATGGAGGGAAGGATCATGATGACGAATTTTTGTATTGGATCAATCAGGCTACTCATTTAGTTGACTTTTTTGCATATAGTTATCAGACAGATGAAGGAGGCGTGCGCTTCAGACAAGCGATTAATCGCGATGAAATTGATGGAATTATTTTTCAGGATTACATCAACTATAGGGCAGAAGCAGGAACACCACTCTCCGCACTCACAAAACTTTTTGCGAGTGGCGATTTGGAGAAATTGTCTACTATCGACATTCAGGATATAATTATTTCAAAACCGGATTAGGGTTTTTATTTTATGGTTGTTTGGTAATTGTAGGAAGTTTTATCTGGCACCTATGACAAGACCGAGGGATCAGATAGTTAAATCATTTAGCATTATATTTCAGCCCCTCGGTTTTTTATTTCTCCTTTCCTTACGCCTTTCATTATTTTAATTGTAGTCCAACTTCGTTACTTTAGCGCTTATTTTATCGAAAACCATAACTTTTGAATGCGATGGCTGAAAAAACAAGATACTCAGAGGAAGAATTAAAAGAGTTTGAAGAGTTGCTAAATCAAAAACTTGGAAAGGCAAAAGAAGAGCTGCATTCGCTTAGGGATGGCCTCACTAGAAATGGCGATAATGATAGCGGAGCTACACTCAGCTCTGTGAAGACATTGGAGGATGGTGCAGATACGGCAGAGAAGGAGCACCTAAGCCAGCTTGCAGGAAGACAACAGAAGTTTATCAATAACCTTGAAAATGCCCTAATCCGGATTAAAAATGGGACTTACGGCGTTTGTGTGGATACTGGGAAGCTTATCAGCAAAGAAAGATTGAGAGCTGTGCCACATACCACGCAATCTATTGAGGCGAAACTAAAGAAGTAATTAGCTTTGGATTTCCTGCTCAATCATATGGAGGCGTTGATTTTTTGTTCGCCCAAACCAATCAGTGAACAGGAAATTCATTCTTGTCTCAAAGAAATGTTTGAGGCAGATCTTCCTTTCTCGGATATTGAGAGTGGGATCCAAAAAATCGATGAAAAATATGCCGATGACGCATTTTCATTTGGCCTAATCCAAAGTGGCGGAGGTTATCAGTTTTTGACCAAACCTGCTTATCAAGCAAGTATCGGTATTCTGTTGAAGCAACAGTCTAAAAAGAAGCTTTCAAATTCTGCTTTAGAAACCCTAGCCATTATTGCTTACAAGCAGCCGGTGACTAAAACGGATATTGAGCAAATACGTGGTGTGAATTGTGATTACGCCGTTCAGAAACTGCTCGAAAAAGATCTTGTAGAAATTAAAGGGAAAGCTGAAACTGTAGGTCGTCCCATGCTATATGGCACCAACCGGAAGTTCATGGACTATCTGGGGATCAATAATATCAAAGATTTGCCAACACCAAAAGATTTTGTGTTGGAAGAAAATACCATCGGTAAGGAAGAGGAATAATGAAGGATAAAAAACCTTTTAATAAAAAAGAAGATAAAGGCACAGATAAAAAATTCACCCCTCGCCCGCAAGAGTTGAGGTTGAATAAGTTTATAGCCAATGCCGGAGTTTGTTCACGTCGTGAAGCTGATCAGCTAATTTCTGATGGTAAAATCAAAGTAAACGGGACGGTAATCAGTGAGCTTGGTTATAAAGTCCAACGAACCGACAAGGTAGAATACATGGGCAAATCATTGAATCCAGAAAGCTTGCGTTATGTACTTCTGAATAAGCCCAGGGATTTCATCACCACCATGTCAGATCCAGAAGGTAGGAAAACAGTCATGACTTTGGTAAGTGGAGCATGTCCTGAGCGCATTTTTCCGGTTGGGAGACTAGATAGAAATACGACAGGTCTTTTGTTATTTACCAATGATGGCGATTTGACCAAAAAACTCACTCATCCATCTCATGAGATCAAAAAAATCTATCAAGTTTCATTGGATAAGCCTATCACCAATGTTGATTTTGACAACATTTTGAAAGGGGTAGACCTAGAAGATGGAGTAGTAAATGTTACTGAAATTGCTGTAGTTTCAGACGATAAAACAGTACTCGGAATAGAAATTCATGTAGGAAAAAACAGGGTAGTCCGCAGAATATTCGAGCACTTTGGATACTCCGTGGAAAAACTTGATCGTGTGATGTTTGGGTCTCTCACAAAAAAGAATCTACCCAGAGGCAAATACAGACACTTGTCTGCAAGAGAAATCATCACACTTAAGAATCTGAAATAAGCTATTTCAGATTCGAACTAAGGATTTCCAAATCCCCATTTACTATCAAATGTACCGACTGCTGATCATCGGTATTGAGCGCTATGGTTTTTTCATAGGCATCTTTTGATCCGAATAAATTGATGCAATCATCACTTACGCGATAAGTAAAATTTGTAAATACAGAAGTTGCAAAGTCCACCAGTTTCAATTCAGTAATCTCGCCTTCCCCAGAAATCTTCATCAAGAATATCTTTGTGTCTGTATTTTTAGTTCCGGCACGATTTATTCTTCCATCGAGGGTTTTCATCTCACTATAATTACCTGTTAGAATGAACGCCTTATCAACTTCCACTAAACCTGTTACATCTCCTTTGAAGCTCATTCTTTTCTGCCACAGAAGATCACCCAGGATGTTATAAGATGTGATGATTAATTCTGATTCTTTGAGAATGGTATCTGAAAATTCATCTCCCTTGAATGTAATTATGAGCGAGTTGTTTTTAGAGCTGTAGTTAAGTGTTCTGGGGTATTGATTATACAGAAGCCGTCTGCTGAATGTCATATTTCCAGTTTCATCCACCACCAGCAAATGGTTAATTCTATTGACCCCAGAGCTATCTACACCATTGAGGACGAAGGCAATTCCCCCAGGCACAAATTGCATGGCCGCCACTCTTGTGTGCGAGTCAAAACCAAGTGCACTGTCTTGCTGAAGTAGGTATTCATTGAACCATGCCATTTTATTATCTGCCGTGACAGCACATAGATATGCCTGAGTTTTTCCCTCTTTTTCATTTTTGAATATTCCAGCCAGCACGGATGAGCCATCAAAAGTCTTGATAATTTGAGTTGTAATAGGAGTGGTTGTAAGAAACTCATTTTCGACCGGTAAAGTCACGGTGAGAGGTATTTCCATCTTCTTATTCAAGACCGAATGGCTGAGTGTGTCCTGAGCATATTTTAGATAAATATAGTCGCGGATCTTTGTCACGGCACCTTTTACCTTCATGCCATTGTCCTTCATTTCTGTGGATGCAAATGCATTTATGCCAGCCATTCCTTGATAATAAGTATCGATAAATGAGGTGTATTTCTTGTAAGAAAGATCCGAATTTCTTCGAGTAATATCACTCAGCGTACTATCTGCAACACGAATTTTGTTTATCATTTGACCATATAAATACAATTTTCTCTCTACATCTACAGTTGCACTGGTATCCAAACTTTCGTTTTGCAATTCATGAAAAATAAGGTCATGTTTCTTCTCCTTGTATAGGAAAATAGGCTCAACAACGGCATTCAAGTCATATTTCCTAAGGTTGAAAAGCACCTCTTTCGACACGCTCATGGTTGTGAATTCATCTCGGATGTAATCTGGAATTGCGGCCTTAATTTTGGTATCAATTTTCTGATTTTCTGCCGCCAGACTGGTTCTAAGGCTGCCAATCTCAGTCGTGATATTTATACGCGTGGTATCTACCCATTTGGCATAATCCCAAACGGATATTTTATTTTGAAGAAAATTTATTTGAGATTCCAGTCCATCTAGTCGGTAAACATTTATTTCTTTAATGGTTAGGTTTTGGCTATAACCAATATCAAAATTGGCTATGGCAGCCTTATACTTTTCGAAGTGCTCCATGGCCAACAGATATTCCGATTTGAGTGACTCAAACTCCGTATCAACTTCTGTATTGAAGAGTAGAAAGAGCTCTTTGAAAGTAGGAAATCTCCCTAAAATGCTGGAATAGATTTTATACGCTTTATCATAATGACTAAAACTTTGAGTAAACTGACTATAGATTTCAGGGGCATTTTTGATATAAACAACTAGCTCAGCTTTGGAACGTGCAATTTTGTTTTGAACGGAATCATATGGGACTGTGAATTTGCCCCTGTCATCATAGATGCCAAAATTATAATAAGACTCCTGGTTTTTCTTCACATCCTTTTCAGTGATGTATTGCTCCGTACGTTCAAATGCAAAGAGTGCCAGCTTTGCATTGCCTGTTTTATATGCATAGTCTTTAAGTGGGTCACCCAACTTGTAGCGTTCTTTGTAGACCAATGCCATTTGCAAAAAGATGCTGGCATTGGTTGGCTCCTTGGCTAGCCATATGTTCAATTCGGCAATTTGGCCTCCGAGAGGTAATGTATGGATCCTTTGCAGATCATCTTCGTATTTTAACCTTTGACCGAAAACATGAGAAACGGCCATTGTCATTGATAGAACTATTAAAACTTTTTTCATGGCAGTATTCAAATTATATATCAAGGATTTTCAGCACAACTCTGCGATTTTTTGCTCTGTTTTCTTCAGAGTCATTAGGAAATATCGCTTGATCCTCACCATATCCTTTGGCTGTATATCTTTCCTCTGCGATTTTATTTTCTTTTAAAAATCTAGCAACACTGGCGGCTCTTCGTCTGGAAAGTGAAAGATTATAAGGCGCAGATCCTACATCATCTGTATAGGCCGCTACCTCTACTTTAAGGCCTTCGTTTACTTTCATCAATTCAACAACGCGTTCTAATTCTGCATAGGAGATTTCATTGAGTTGATCAGAATTGGATTCAAATAATATGTCCCTTAAGGTCAAATTGGTGCCCTCAAGCAATGGTTGCAACTTCAAATTGAGACTTGGGGCAAATGTTTCTCCCGGCCCAGCTGCTGTTATTGCTATGATATTGACATTATCGCCATATGAGGTGATATCTGGTTGTTGACCTTCTGGCACCACATCTATGATAGCACTATTAAAGGCATAGCCCTGATCGCTGGTCGCCTCTATTTCATATCTGTCTCCAACTCTTAGAGCAATGGTCTCATTTCCATTTACTTCGATTACTTCATCGCGATTTTGATTACGTATTCTCACTCTGGATCTCACTTTGGCATTATTGACCAAATCGGCAATATTGAGCTGAATTTCCCGCTTGTGTGGTACCATATCCAAATCACGGATAAAGTCAGGATAAACAACTAAACCAGAAACGTCCAATACAAAAAGTTTGCTATCAAAATTCTTTTTGTCCACAATGACTTCATATTTTTTACCCAGAGGTAAATCAAGTGTTATCCTGCCGGATGGATTATTTTCCACGTCGATTAAGAATTCACTTGCACCAGATTCTTTTACTTTGATATTGGCCAAAACAGGTTCGAATAGGTCACTATCATAAATATTCAGATTGAGTTTTGCACTTTTGAATAAATCAATATTCTGATCAATTTCTTTGTATTCGTCTACATCGCTGAGATCATAAAACAGTGATTTTGATGTATATCCCTTCGTTTTTATTTCAAGATTATAGTTACTACCCACTGCAAGTACGACTGTAAATCTTCCGTCAGTTGGGTTGTTATTAATCCGCATGATCTCTCCTGATGTAAAAGCATCCGATACTATTATTTCAGTACCGACACCAGTTCCACTTTCGCCATCGCGGATATATCCCTGGATAATTACGTTTTTAAACTGTCTGTATTTGTGAGGTATTTCAACGGAGTAAATCTCATTTGAATTGTAAACGAAATAGAGTAGATCTCCCTGTGCGGAAATACTCGAAAACTGATCTGGATATGATGTATTGATGTATTCCAGTGCCAAAGGTTTGGTCCAGTCGCCAACTTCATTCAGTCTTGATTGGTACAAATCGAAATCACCCTGACCTCCGACACGATTTGATGCGAATATCAAAGTGCGATTATCGGCCATGATTCTGGGCGCCTTTTCACAATCCAGATTGACCGGTGAGGGTAGCAATTCTGGCTTACCCCAACTCCCATCAGCATTTTTGTATGATACATGTATGCTGAAGCATGCCTTGTTTACCCATTGTTTTGCTAATTCCTCATTAGATGGCCCATCAAAGTTTTGCCTTACGAAATACATGGTTTTTCCGTCAGCTGAGATAGATGGAAATCCTTCATATCCTCTTGAGTTTACAGGAGCACCGATATTTTTAGGTGCGGTCCAGGTTTCTCCTGTTCGTTCGGAATAATAAATGTCCTCACTACCGAGCCCTTCTCTAAAGGAGGCAAAAAAGTACAACACATTTCCGTCAAAAGATACGCTCGGCCCCCCAATCAGATCTGTGGAATCTCCATAGTTATTGATGGCATCAATAGGATTTGGAGTAGTCCATTTGCCATTGACAAGTCTGGAATCATATAGTTTGTAACGCCCGTCTCTGTTAGATTCTATAATCATGGTGCGCCCGTCGGCAGAAATGGATGGCGCATATTCGATAGCTGTACTGTTCAATTCAGGGATTGGCTTGGCAGTGCTGCGAAAATATCGGATTGAATCTGCAAAGGTTTTCAACGTATCCGGCACTTGTGCATGCAAATACAGACCTGCGCATAATATCAATAGGATTAAATAAATCTTTTTCTCCATGGTCGAGGTTAATTTCCCAAAATTACAAATGCTCCCCAGTAATATGGTTCTTTAAAATTAGCACGAACTTCCTGAATAGCATTGTTAAATGCCTCAAGTTTTGGCTGACCGGAAAACCAGTTCTTGTAAAAATTGGTCATTAGCAATTGAGTAGTCGCATCATTTACCTTCCATAGACTCATTACCAAATTGCTGGCACCAGCCACTATAAATGATCTTTGTAATCCGTAAACACCTTCACCATTTTTAACTTCTCCCAGCCCCGTTTCACAGGCAGACATGATGACGATATCAGTATTGTCAAGATTGAGATTCATAGCTTCATATGCCGTCAGAATCCCATCCTCATTTCCATCAAATCCTTCTCCTCTCATCGTATTTTCTGCCCCTGCGAGTAATAGTCCAGACCTGAGCAAAGGGTTGAATTTCGTGCTTCTGCTATCCAGTCCTGCATCCGCAGCGTCTGGCTTGATGTCTGCAAGAAAAAAACCATGGGTTGCAATGTGCAGAATTTTAGGGCTCTGCACTTTTTTTATTTGATCCTCAGTGGCTCCAGTAGAAAGGTATTTATCATAATCCCATTGGTTTGCTTTTAGAATGATTTCTATGTTATTGATTTCTTCAAGCGTACCAGGTAATTCGGCAATATCGCTTCCGAAACTATAACGTGTGTCGGCATCAGTAATCATGGCCGTTGTATTCGCGAGTTCTGCAGCTGTCATATTATATTTCGGAAAACCAAAGAGCATGGCTTTGTTTGTCGGGTTTTGTTTTTCAGTATTTTCAACCAACTCTCTTGTATTACTCAAAAGGCGGATGGAGTATTTGTCCAAAACATATTCTTTTTTTTCGGTATCCAGAAGGGTGGATGTGTTCACTTTATTATAAACCCCATCTGCAGATAAAAATATCTCTTTAACCTGTTGGTCCAATACCTTATCTATCGATGACCAAAATAGCCGGTAGGACTTACTGTCGGCAACTTTATAAATGATCGAGTTTTTATAGGCTTTGAATCCCTTGCTTTCCATTTCAATACCATTTCCATTTACTACTATTTTAGGAGATGAGCCTGGAAGAGCATCGAGGATGAGTGACACATAGATGACGGAATCTGTTTTGATTTTTTTCTTAATTCTGATGATCTCAATGGCAGCAGCTTCCGGGCCTAGTTTTGCTTTTACCTGTTCCCAGGTAACTTGTTTCTTTTCAAATTCGGCGGCAAATTCACTGGATTTTTGAGAAAGCTGCTTCTCCTTGTCATTCACTTCTCTCTCCATGGAAGGAATGTCAATCTCTGCTTTTAAAGTTTCATCCTTTGACATGGCATAGGCCTTCACAATATTTTCTTTCAATGCAATCCAATCATTAAACAGGTCGATCAGTGCTTGATTCCCGCTACTGTTGATTCTGTTACGAACCTTGTTTGATGCATTCAGCAAAAGTGCCTTGGTGGCAAGCTGTAGATTATAAAGGCTTCCAATCATCTCATCCCGATCTTGTGCAGAGCCTTTACTAAGGAGAACGAACTCAACGCCAAAATCTAGATATGCCTCAATAACCGGTCTTATTTTGCCATAGAAAGCGCTTTTTTCACTTTCACTTAATGCAGGAAAATAGGCGTTGATCTGATCCAGATACTCGTCAATGACCGCTTGGTATGGTTGCATTGCTCCTTCAAAATCACCGGTTCTATGTAAAATATGAGCTAGTCCATACAACGAAAAGACATAGTCAGGATGTGTTTCGCCCAAAATGCTTTTTCGGATGTCTACCACTTCCCGAAAGTATTTCATAGCCAGATCGTATTTTTCAAGCTCTTGTTCCAAGACGGCCAGATTGTAAAGAGTGGAAGCATAAGATGGGTGATTGGCACCAAATACTTTTTCATCAATGGCCAATGCTTTTAAATAGAGTTCTTCTGCTTTTTCAAACTCTTGATTACTCTCATAGATGGCCGCCAGATTGTGAAGTGTCTTTGAGTATAGTGGATGTTCAGTGCCTAAAATCTGTTCGTCGATGATCAATACTTCTTCAAGGAGTTTTTTTGCTTCTATCAGATTATCTTCCATTTTATAAATGGTAGCCAGGTTTTCAGTAGCTGTTGCATAGTCGATGTTGAGTTTTCCCAAATTAGATTCATAAATCGCCAAAGCTTCTTTAAACAATGGTTTTGCAGCTGCTGTGTTCCCCATTTTTTGATACAATAAAGCCAAATTGTCTAAAACTGCAGCATAAAAAACGTGTTGGTTGCCAACTGTGATAGCAAAAATGTCCCTGGCTTTTCTGAAATAGTTTTCAGCCGAAGTGTAGTCAGCAATTTCTTTTTTTATTCCACCCAGATTCATGTAGGTATAGGCCAAAGAAGGGTCATCCTGTAGTAAAATGGATTCTTTGGTGGTCTTTATTTCTTCAAGAATCTGATCAGCTGAAGTAAAGCGGGCGGTCTGCTGATAGAGCAAAGCAAGATTCTCGTAGGTTGCCAGATAGTCGGGATTTTGCTCACCGTAAACTTGCTTCTTAATATTTAATGACTTTTTCAAATAATACTCAGCTGTATAATAATTGCCTTTAAGTTGGAGTAAAGATGAATAGTTGGCCAATACCTTGGCACTTTCAGGATGCACACCTCCATAGGTTTGGCTGAATATGGGCATGATTTCTTGATAAAGTGCTTCTGCCCGATCATATTCGCCTAACTGTGCCACTATTCCTGCCAATGAGTTTTTGACAAAACAGGTTTGAATAGCATCTTCACCAAACCTGGACTGACATTCGGTCAACGACTTTTCAGCAAGTTTCCTCGCCTCTTCAAACTTGCCTTCACGGGCCAGGATTTTAGCATTAAGGTTAAAAAGAGAATATTCCTTCGCTTTATAGCCATTTGTCTCAGTGAGTGAAAGTGCCTCCTTCACTTGCGTTTTTGCCAATGCAAAATTCCCATTCGTCTGATTGATACTGCTCAGACTTTCCAATACATTCACATAGGTGAGGTCTTTTTCGATATTGAAGGTGGCATAAACTTCCAGTGCATCGAGCAGGCTGTTTTCTGCTTTTTCAGGTTCACCATTTCTGATGAGGAGGTTGGCATAACTAGCTAAAGTGGTGGCGTAGGTTTCTGGTTCAGCCTCCTTGTTTGCTTTTTTCTGAATGAGTAGTCCGTCCATCAATGTCCTCGCCTCGTCAAACTCGCCAATCTTTTGAAGAGCCAGGGTGAGGTTGTTTAATGCAATGGAATATTCTGCCGACTCCAATTCACCCATTTGAGAGAAGTTGTCAACCGCAAGTCTGTATTTTGTGACACTCTGATCAAACTTCCCAACATTGTCCAGCATGTCTCCAACCTTTATCAGGATGCTTCCATATTCAAAATTTGGGGTTTCATAATTATAATACTCCTCGATGACCTGAAATTGAGCAAGTGCTTTTTCATAAAAGGTTTGTGCTGTGAGTAGGGAGGCATAGTTATAGACGATGTTGTAATATTCAGGCCCTACTTCGCTGAAAGAGGCTAATATTTGCATCGATTCCTCAAAAAGAGCTAAGGCTTCTTCATCTTTCTTTAGCTGAAAGCTGGCAATAGCCAAATTTCCTTTTGCGGTTCCTACTTCGTAAGATTCCAAGGGATGAAAAGTAGTTGTGATTGTTAATGCCTTCTTCAGCAATGGCTCTGCGGCGACATATTCACTTCTGTTCATTCTGATCAAGGCCAGGTTTTGGAGCGAATTCGCAAAATTCATGTCCTCAGCCAGATTGATTGTTTGTAAGAGTGTTACTTCTTGTTTTGCATAATCCAATGAGGCATCCAGCGCATTCAGGTCGTAATAGATGACGGATAGCTGTCTTAGAATGGCCCCCAAATTTTTATCTTGTGAAGCAACAGCAGCTTTGTAAAGCTCAAGGGCTTTGAGGGCTTCATCTCTAGCCTTGTCTGATTCGAAGTTATTATAATAGATAACTGAATTTTGGTAGGAAATAAGCCAATCTTGGCTATAAGCACCTTGAATCAATAAAATTATAAGAAAGCAGGAGAGCAGGTTTTTCAATGCAGTTGGTTGGTTAGACTATTATTTTCTAAGATAAAAAATATCTTTTCCACTTGATGACTATCTTATGATTTTTCTCAGAATAATAAAGAGCAAGTTAGCGCTCATGATTTTTTAAGCAAATACCCTTTATGGTGTAGATTGCAATCACAATATAGTATGCATGCATACTATATTTCTAAATTGTTGTATATTCGAGTGCACTAAAAATTCTGACTAAAGTGATCAGAGTTTGCGTATTGAAGGGTTGATTCGATCGGCTTGGCGACCCATCCACCGACTCACAGATTTTTGTGATACGGGTGGTCATAAAAAAACCCTGACCAAATTTTGATCAGGGTTTGCGTGGTGCTGGGTGGATTCGATCGGAGTGGCGACCCACCCACGGACTCACAGATTTTCGTGATTCGGGTGGTCATAAAAAAACCCTGACCAAATTGATCAGGGTTTGCGTGGTGCTGGGTGGATTCGATCGGAGTGGCGACCCACCCACGGACTCACAGATTTTCGTGATTCGGGTGGTCATAAAAAAACCCTGATCAAATTGATCAGGGTTTGCGTGGTGCTGGGTGGATTCGAACCACCGACTCACGGATTTTCAGTCCGATGCTCTACCAACTGAGCTACAGCACCGCGTTTAAGAGGGGGCAAAAGTAGATAATTCTGCGAGAGCCACAAATTTTTTTTGAATAAATTAAAAGAGCATTAAAACAAGGTAAAATGGACTATATATCACAAATCATCTTCGTTCTAATTCTTGGTTTTTTTGGATTTTTGATAGCCAAAAGAATTCTTCGAATCAGAGCCAATATCCATTTGGGCAAATCAACAGAAATCAAAGGGAATAAGTCTGAGCGGATAAAAACGATGATGCTTGTGGCCTTTGGACAAAGGAAAATGTTCAAAAGGATCATTCCTGCGACTTTTCACTTTTTTATATATGTTGGGTTTATTCTGATCAATCTGGAAGTGCTAGAGATTATATTGGATGGAATCTTAGGAACGCATCGTTTGTTTGCCCCCGTCTTGGGTAGTTTTTACACTGGGCTCATTTCATTTTTTGAGGTGCTTGCAGTGATGGTTATTGTTGGCTGTGTAGTGTTTCTTGTCCGTAGAAATATTTTTAAAATTGACAGGTTTCACAAAATCGAAATGAAAGGCTGGCCAACTTTGGATGCAAATCTTATTTTGGTGATTGAAATTGTATTGATGGCGGCTATCCTATCCATGAATGCCGCTGATCAGGTTTTGCAAGAAAGAGGAATGAGTCATTATACAACCACAGGATCTTTCTTAATCAGTTCAGCTTTAGTCCCACTTTTAGAAAAGCTCCCAGCCGGCGGACTTTTATTGATAGAAAGATCAGCCTGGTGGTTTCATATAGTTGGAATTTTTGCATTTGCACTTTATGTGACCTATTCCAAACACCTGCACATTTTCCTGGCTTTTCCAAACACCTATTTCAGTAATCTGGAGCCGAATGGGAAAATGAATAATATGGATGAGATCACCAGTGAGGTCAAAATAATGCTTGGCATGCCAATGGAAACAGAAGCTGCACCACCACCCGAGGGAATGAAATTTGGAGCAAAAGATGTGAATGATCTAACCTGGAAAAACCTGATGGATGCGTATTCATGTACAGAGTGCGGGCGATGTACTTCGGAATGCCCAGCTAATCTGACTGGCAAAAAATTATCGCCAAGAAAAATCATGATGGATACCAGAGATCGGGCAGAAGATGTTGGATTGTTGATCCAAAAAGGAGAGAAGGGTTTTGAAGACGGTAAATCGCTGCTTGGTGATTATATTTCCAAAGAGGAAATCAATGCGTGTACCAGTTGTAATGCATGTGTGGAGGCTTGCCCAGTGAATATCAACCCTCTTGAAATCATCCTGCAGCTAAGAAGATTTGTGGCGATGGAAGAATCGGCAGCACCAGCTTCCTGGAATTCCATGTTTTCCAATGTTGAAACCAATTTTGCCCCTTGGAAATTTTCACCAACTGATCGTTTTAATTGGGCAGATGAATTAAAATCAAAAAGCTAAAAACCTGAATAATGATTGAAGAAATAAAAATCCCGACTGTTGCAGAATTGTTAGCTAAAGGGGAATCACCTGAAATACTTTTTTGGGTGGGATGCGCCGGATCTTATGACGAGCGCTATAAAAATGTGACAAAGGCTTTTGTGAAAATTTTGAATCATGTCGGAATCAATTTTGCCGTACTTGGTCTTGAGGAAGCCTGCACCGGCGATCCGGCACGTAGGGCAGGAAATGAATTTCTATTTCAAATGCAGGCGATGGCCAACATTCAGGTCTTGAATGGCTATAACATTCAGAAGATAGTAACAGCTTGTCCGCATTGCTTCAATACGCTTAAAAACGAATATCCCGATTTGGGTGGAAACTATGAAGTCATCCATCATTCACAATTTCTGCAGCAGTTAATTGATGACGGAAAGGTGACGCTAAAAGGAGGTGGTTCTTTTAAAGGACGGAAAATTACGTTCCACGATTCCTGCTACTTGGGTCGTGCAAATAAGATCTATGAAGCACCAAGAAAAGTTTTGGAAGCATTGGATGCTGAGCTGATAGAAATGAAGCGATGCAAAACCAAAGGGCTCTGCTGTGGTGCTGGCGGTGGACAAATGTTCAAAGATGCTGAGCCAGGAAACAAAGAAATCAACATTGAAAGGACGGAAGAAGCTTTAGAGACCAATGCAACTACTATCGCAGTGGCATGTCCGTTTTGTATGACCATGATGACTGATGGCATTAAAAACAAGGAGAAAGAATCAGAAGTGAAAGTTCAGGATTTGGCGGAACTCATTGCCGAAGCTGAGGGTTTGAATTAATGATTGCCTTTTATGGCAACCCTTTTTAAACAAATGCAGTGTTCAAAGTCTTTGCACTGTCATTATTCACCCAGATTTTCGAATTAAATTTGCCTTATGATTACACAAGAAATAGATTTGATGCCAGCCACATCCCGACTGTGGGTATATCAAGCGGATCGCGCATTTCTTCCTGAGGAGAAAATTCAAATTGAAATATTGGTTCAGGGTTTTCTAAACCAATGGGCGGCTCATGGTGCTGCTTTGAATGCTTCCTTTTCGATCGAGTTTGATCAGTTTATTGTGATTGCTGTTGATGAATCTCACAGCGCCGCAAGTGGTTGCAGCATAGATGCATCAGTAGGATTGATCAGAAATATTGAAACCCAATTTGGCTTGA
>JBLICU010000008.1:0-69349 GCA_047632435.1 Cyclobacteriaceae bacterium | reverse complement strand
TTTCAAATGCGGGATTAGTCATAAGAAAGCGATAGTCTAAAGGCCTTTTCTGTGCATCAAAAATGAGTTTGCACAACGCAAAACCCCCACTCATCCCCTCCAATATTTTTTGAAATTGTTCCTCACTCTCCATATCGTGTAGGTTTGTTTTCATTTGGTCCGCTTCTATAAAGCTGCCAAATTTATCGCCTCTATTTAAGACAATCCCGCGCTAATATTGATCATTACGTTCTGGTCTCAGTAGGTATCTTTGTTGGGTTGTTGAATTAGCATGGCTAATCTTCAGCCTCGTTTATTAATTGAAATATTGTTTTATCAATTATAATACTTCTGGTATTACAAGTGGTTTTGATAGACATGCTTGACATCCCGCAGCTATTGCTTTTTCTTTGACATCAGGGCACCTCTAAAAACTATGTAATATTTGTTAGGAGTGTTATGGTGGGAATATTTTTGGATAAAACCCTGATCACACAAAAGATTATGGGATCATTCTATCAAAATTTCTTTTCTGTTTGGAGGTATTGACCTCCTTTTGCTGGTTTTGAACCAACTTTATGACCAGCAAGGTGTACCTCTTCCATTGATTTTGTATAACTGAGCAGTTCCGAACAGATTGTAAGTCAGGTTCATTAGTCCGATGGCATCTGCCCTCCTGATACCGATACTCCTGATGTGAGAGCCATTCATATTATTTTCAAGAAAGCCAAAAATGTGCTCTACTCGTGCACGGGTTTTTGATTTCTTCCTATTGGATTGTTTCTGCTTTTCAGTGCATGGGTGATTACGCGTTCCTTTCTTACAAACTTCATTGATCATTTTGTAGATGGAAATTGTCTGCTCATGATCAGTTCCAGTATAGGCTGATTCAGCATAAAAGGGCTGATTCATATCTTTTTTATTGAGTAGGACTTCCAGCGTTTGAGAGTCATGAACGAAGGCAGAGGTAACCGTGTAGTTGGTGATGATTTTACTTTGGGTATCGGCTTTCACATGGTCTTTGTACCCATAAAAAAGTTGGTTATTTTTCTTTGTATATCGTGCATCTATGTCTTTTTGGGCTACTTTATGTTTGTTCTCCTGCTTTCCCCACCCTTCTAGCTGACTACCTGCTTTGATCTCTTTATTCTCTTCCCTACTGTTACGCTGACGAGGAGCTTCCACAAATGATGCGTCAATCATTTTGCCTTCATGAGCAACGAGACCTTGTTTCTCCAATAAGGAAGTGAAGTAATCAAAAAGCCTTTTTACTCCTCCTTCCTTCTTACTGAGTCGCTCACGGAAATGCCAGATGGTCTTACTGTCCGGAATATAATGAGCTAAGTCTACACCCAGAAAACGTTTGAAACTCATGAGATCCAGTATTTGAAATTCCATGTTATCGTCGGAAAAGTTGTAGTAGCGTTGAAGGATCAATATCTTGAACATCAACAAATAATCACAAGGTGGACGACCACCTCGACCCTTCGCTTCCTTTTTTAGTAAGGATTCCAGTTCAGGTCTGAATACCTCAAAATCAATAATGGCTGATAACCTTTCTAAAGGATCTTTGAGTTTACTTAGCTTATCTAACAGATTTTGCTCATCAAAAAGAGTACGGGGAGAGGTGTGTTTTCGTAACATCTTGCTTTCATTGATAGATCACTAAGATAACCAATAAAACAGTTATAAACTATATATTAATCCTCTGACTTATTGAGTTTTTAGAGATGCCCGTAATAATTATGATTAAATGGCGTTTAATTGAGTATGTAATGGCGTCATTTTCAGCGTTTGCAAGAATCCCATAAAACAAAAAGAAGCACATCATGCGATTACTGCATGGTCAGGAATAACGCATAAATAAACGGCATTGAAATATTATTCTATTTTGTTATGTCAAACGTACCATCAATTGTATCAGTTCCATACAGTTGTGAATAATAATATCACTGGCAGTTTATCTTGATTTCCCTTATACCAAGCAAAATAATTGAATCATTTTTGGTTGAAGGGAAAATTGCGTCATATGGGTAGATAGATAATTTTGTTTTGGAATTTCACTGTTTTTTTTAAAAAAATATAAAATACATACTAGACTCATTGCAATTACAAACTTGATAAGATAATCTACCTGTGCTTAATAAAGTCGCACTTACTTTACCAATTGCCACTACTAGCAGTTGGGTTGTGTCATGCATCCAAAAGATGAAGCATCCTAGCTCTAAAACAAGCCGTTCTCGTTGGGTGAATTTTTTTCTGCAACCTTCCCCAGATCCCACAACTCCACAATATGATCATTTTCATATCTGAATATGTGAACAACTGCAACCTCCATTTCTTCTTTGACAACTAGCGAATGTGTTACTACGGTATCCCCTTCAGAATAGCAATTTTTAATTTCTATGGATTTATTTGGACTTGTTTGGTGAGCTTCTTCCATTGCTTTGAGCAATGACTCTCTTTTACCTTCGAAATACTGGTTATGATGAATAAAGTTAGGAGCAATAAATCGGATGAAGGCTGCCTGTAGATCACCACCGGCGGCTAATTTTAAAAATGTAATTACTTTTTCTTTTTTTAATATTATTGTATTCAAGCGAGCGTTGAAAACTGCGAGATTAAACAAATCGCTTTGCATGCTGATAATAGAAGTTAAGATAATATTTCGATTTAACCTTGTTAGAACTAGCCTAGAAGACACGTTCCCATCAATGTCTTTGGCATCTGATGAAAATTTTGGAGCTAAATAAGTGAAGTTTGTGATGTTACCTGGAACTTTATCTTAAATGTATCGCGCATCAAGTGCGAAATTCACTGGAAACTTAGGAGAAATCCCGGTGTAAAAATCCATAATCAGCTTCATGTCTTTATCTAAATCACCACTAGGCATAAAACACATTCCCACTCCAGTGAGTTTTTTCTCATAATCCATGAAAGCAAGACAAATTGGCAAATTGGCCTGAACCGCAGCAAAGTAAAAACCTGTTTTCCATTTTGTGGTTTTTGAACGTGTCCCCTCGGGAGTCACTATCACTGTCAATGGCCCTTGGTTTTGATCAAAAAGGGTTGCCATGTATTCAGTCATTCCTTTTTTCTTCACCCCTACTCTGTCAATCCAAATCGCGCCCAGATCCGCTATCAGCTTTCCCAGAAGGAAAAAATTGAATTCCTTCTTTATGGTAAACCTCGGTTGCAATCCCAACTGATCCATGGCACTTATCGCAAACACAAAATCCCAATTGCTTGTATGCGGCGCTGCTATCATCACACAACGATATGCCTCAGGAGGTGCTGGTTGGTGCAACTGCCATTGATGAATACGGAAGAGCATTTTGAACAGAGTTTTTAACATGTTGTGAAGATAGTATGCCAAAGATGTTTTTGACCAAATTCAAAGGTGTAATCACGCGTTTGGTTAAAACATTAAAGAGGTTTTGATATCTAATGTTTAAAAAGAGGAAAAATATATGAGAGAGAACCGCAGATGATTGGTTTTTAAATTCCAATCATCCACAAGTATACCTTGGCATATGGCCATTTTGCATGTTTAAAATTGAACTAAAGGCTTCAATAATTGCATGACTCAATGCTATCGTTTTTCGTAAGTAGGTCTTGCTGGTTTTTTGAAAGCATCAGGGCTCTCAAGTAATCTTAGGCCTTCTGCAACACCTGCTTCCAGCTGTACATCATTCCCATTGGCCAGTTTTTGAAAATCTTCTATCACTTCAATATCCGGATCAACTCCATGACCTTCTTTGAACCACTCACCATCTGGATTGTACATCCTAAAAGTTGGCATGGTGATCCTTCCATTGTCAATTAGGTTTGGTGCACCTGTGATGCCAATCAATCCTCCCCAGGTGCGTGTGCCAATGACCGGGCCAATGGCTCGCTTCTGAAAATAGTCAGGAAATGCATCTCCGCCCGAGCCACTAAAACCATTTATCAGCATCACTTTGGGGCCAAAATTTCCCGCTATCGGCCATGACCAATCATCCCCGTCTCTTACTGCCCAAAAGGCCAAAGGTTCTCTATCCAACAATTCTATAAACCTATCAGGTATTTGCCCCCCACTATTGAATCGTTCATCAATGATCAAACCTTCCTTTTCTATTTGAGCATAAAACTGCCTCACCAGTTCATTTTGACCATCACGACCTGTACTCCTTACATATATATATCCCAGTCGACCATTGGAAGCTTTATCGACCATTTGGCGATTACTTTCTATCCAAGCCAAATGACGCAGGCGCGTTTCTGAGCTTAGAGGATTTACAATTACTTTTCTGGCACTGCTCAATGATGGTGTATTGTTCACTGTCAATTGAACAGGCGTATCTGCGAGTCCTTGAAAAGAGGCATGAATGGGTTTTGTAGTGTCTATTGTTTGGCCATTCACCTCCAGTATGTAGTCACCTTCTTTAATACTTAAGCCTGGTTTTCCCAAAGGTGATCGAACCTCTACATCCCAAGGCGCTCCAGAAATAATTTTAGTAATTTTATATCGGCCATTTTCAATAATAAAATCTGCTCCTAAATAACCCACATTCGTTGTTTCCGCACGCGTAATATCTCCTCCTCCCGTGTAGGTATGAGAGGCATTCAACTCGGCAATCAAATCACCAATAATAATATTGACATCATTTCTTGAACTTGCCTGATCCACTAATGCAGCATATCGGGTTTTCATCAGGTTCCAGTCCACTCCATGCATATTCGGGTCATAAAAATAATCCCTCTCCAGTCGCCAAACATCCATGAATATCTGCTTCCATTCTTCCTTCGGAACAATATCCATCACCATATTTTGAGTCGGTACTTTTTTATCCATTTTTTGATCCACTGCAATATCAATCACAGCCAATTCTTTCTTCTTCTGGATAAGGATTTTTTTGCCATTGGCAGCTACCATAAAATCTGAAACATCTTTTATTATCGTCTTAACTTCTCGCTCTTTAATATCATAAAAATCAATAGATGGAGTGGCGTCTTTAGACGTCCCGGAATTCGGAGAACGAACAAATAAAAGTTTATCCTCCACAGCAACCAGACCACCAACATTTCCTGGCTCAATATCCAGTATTTCAACGCGACTTTCAAAGCCAGCCACATCGATATTGCTTTTCTCTACTGGCTTCTCCTTCGTTTTTTTCTTCTTCGAATCTTTATCTTCTTCAGTCTTTTCGTCCTCTTCTTTGGCTGGTTCCGAGGCATCATTTTTAGTCGCCAAAAGTGATTCTGTAGATGCACTCAAGGTGCCCACTGCTATATTGGTAGTATTGGGATAAATGAAGGTATTGTCCAAATCTGAATAGAGGGGATTAAAAGTCCTATTGGTTCCAAAGAATAAATATTTTCCATCAGCACTAAATGCTGGTGAGTTGTCCATATAATATCCTGAAGTGAGCTGTGATGCTTTGTTATTCTCAGTATCAAAGACAAAAATCGCTGATTTCAATCTATGATTAGTTTCGCGGGCATATGCAAACCATTTGCTATCAGGTGACCAGGTAACGCTGAAATTTCGCAATCCACCTTCAAACAAATACTTACCCTTATCTGCCTTTGCGACTGATCCTGAAGCAATGTCTAAGCAATTGATAGCCATCGTCTGATCCACATAGGCAATTTTCTTACTGTCTGGGGACCAATAAATAGCATAGTTGAATCCATTGATAAAATTAGTAATGGTTTTCGGTGCAGTTTCACCAGTCATATCATGCAAAACCAATTGATATTCCCCGCTGGCATCACTCCAATACGCAACAGTCTTGCCATCCGGTGACCAGGCTGGTTTGCGTTCGGCGGCACCTGATGTGGCTGTCATGTTGGAGACAAAACCTTCCGTGGCAGGTAAGTCAAACAATTCACCTCGTGACTGAACTACCACCCTATTCCCATCAGGAGAAACAGTGACATTTTGAATCATGGATGCAACGTTTTTTTGTACCGGCATCAATGCTTGCATGTCTGAAATCACTTCAATTTTGACTTCATTAGTGTCGCCGGATGAAATAGTATATAAATACAATTTCCCTCCCGCTTCAAATATGATATCAGATGAACTGCTTCCCGGATAGGTAATATCAAAATCTTTGAACGTGGTGAGTTGTGTATTTGAATAGGAAGCAAGATCATATTTCCATAAGTTATTGCGTTGATCTGGTCCATTGTCCGACATGTAAAATATGGCATCACCTATCCACATGGGCAATTCATCATTCGCCATATTATTGGTAATATTTACAGTTTCAAACGTGTTGAGATCAAACACATGGACATCTGGTGCCGTACCTCCGCGATATCTTTTCCAGTTTCTCTGTACTCTGGATCTATCTGTAAATGCTATTTTTTGGCCATCAGAAGAAAAAGAAGCATACTCACCATATGGGATAGGTAACTTAACCGGCATTCCTCCTGTGACGGTAACAGTGTAAAATTGAGAAAAGCGTTGGCGACCGCTTTCCCGCGACGAAGCAAATAAGACAGATTTCCCGTCAGGCGTCCATCCAAGTACACGATCAAACTGATCATGATAGGTCAACCGAATGGGGATTCCACCTGTGGTAGGAATGACATAAACATCACTGTTTCCCTGATAATTGGCTGTAAAAGCAATGGTACTACCATCAGGGGAGAATTTCGGAAAGCTTTCAGCGCCTTCAGGAGAACTCAGCCTAACGGCTGTTCCACCAGATTTTGAAGCAATCCAAACATCATCGCCATAAATAAATACAATTTGGGTTTCTGATACATCTGGGTGCTGCATCATACTGGCGCTGATTTGCGCGTTGATTGCACTATATATAACGGTAAGTATGAATAATAAGGAAAGCTTTTTCATCGATTGTTTTTTGTTTTAATTCTAAAATTGAATCTCCTGAAAATTTGAGAATTCTTTTGATTGATGTAGTTCAATACTATTTTGATGGCATCTCAGATGAACATTGATTTGATAAAATGAATGTTTTAGAAAAACATCAAAATGGAAACTGAATTTAGTGTGTTTTATTAATTGATTGACCCACGTACATGCGCTTTTACATGAGAGGATAAAATCGTAGAAATGAGGTGATAGGAAACAGTGAATTGAAATTTTGGTTTTTTTTGAATTACAAATTTCTGCCCTTAGGTTAAGCTTGTATGTAATTTTGACGTTGTTCCCAGTGTATGCAGGAATGACGTTTAACCGAACTACATTAAATTACAAATACTCATTCTTGTTATAGAAAGTGCAGCTATTAATATCTCCATCACATTCGGTAATCAGCAGAATGCAAATTTTTAACTAATCAGCAGAGCATCATACAGCGATCACAGGTGTCATGATTCCATCATTGGATTTACCCAGTTTAAGATTCACAAGTATCTCATGTAAAGTCTCGGCAGCCAAGCCGTGCAAAACCAATCTGTAGGCAGCACTGTACGTCGTAGCTGGAACCATAGGGTGTTTGTTGTTTACCAAACCCAAATGACCGGGGGTTCCCAAAATCTGAGCGGTGTATATGGCCAGCGTTTCATCAAGCTGCAGGGAATTGGACGCACGTACAAAATCATTTGCCGTAAGAAAAAGTTGATAAAACGGCGTGAATAGTTCAATGGCTGAACGCAAATCAAGGATATTGGTCCATCGATCTGGAAACTCAATATGATCAAACTGATCGACGGTGATCATGTCCAGATTCACATGAATCGCCGCTTTTATCCCGATCTTTTTTTCTTGGAGTTGACTATTGAGTCGAATGATGAAGTTGTATAAGTTCAGATCATGTTTCAAAAACAAATCGTCTTTTACCGCTTCAAAATCTTTGGGTTTTAGCGGGTTCATCTCCATTTGCACTCCATCTATATTGCCAGCGACAAACTCCAATATTTCGCTTCCTACGTGAAAATGTCGAAAGATCAGCAGGTTGGCATCTTTGCTCACAAATATTCTTAACCCCCAAGACAAAATCCGATGGAGAATTCTGGAAGAGTTGAAAAATTTTGGAAGGAAGAACTTAAATACATGAATAAAAAACATCGCGATCATGGACCAGAGATGGATAAATGGCAATAAGTACATCACCGATTTGGAGTTGTTATCTCTCATCAGTGCCTGTTTCGTGCTATTGTTGATGGGAATGCTGCTATCAAGGTACATGGCCAACCACGGATTAGGATCGCGGCTGTCGTAGTTATTGATATCCAATGGATTTGACATGATGATTTACGCTTTTGTGATTAATAGTTACCCAATTCTTCCAGTTGCAGCTGGTACAATTTACTTGTTATTTTCGCTGTTTTAGCAATTTTCCTGGCTACTTCCATATTCATTTTTGGATGATTAAGTGCTTCTTCCAATTTGTGAAAATGATTCTCGTCGGCAACCCCATGATAGGTAAAAAATGAAACCTGATTGGATTTCAAGCCCAATTGATCTTTAATCATTTCTCCCCAGTAGGCTGCAAGTCGTTTACCGATTCCTTCTATGATGAACATGGCACCAAGTAAATCAATGGGATTTGGTTTGCTGGCCTGTTGAAACATAAAAGACGTGAGTGCCACACTGCCGATGTTTTTCTCACCGGCCTGGATTTTTTCTAATGATTCTCCTAAAGCTTCATAATTGCGCTCGAGCATCTGAAAGTCCTTGTGCTCGGTAGCAGTATGCGTGATGAACGCCGACCTTAAATCAAACAGGTCGATATCGATGTTGGAAGCCGCTCGGGAAATCCACTGTGAGCCATCGATCACTTGCTGCCGAAGGTCATACACCAACAATTTATAATCATCCAATGTCAGTCTTCCGTCATGAATTTTGGTAATAATTGGCACTTTCTGAAGACTGGTTTCAAACCCAATCCAGATTTGTGCTAGCTGTCTGATCAGCCACTGCGATGTTTCGGTTTCATTGATCACTAACTCCGGAGCTTCTATGGCACGTATGGGGAACTTGACAGTTGCACTTTCCTCCTCGCCCACCACTCGGAGTTTCATAAATGAAGTAATGAATCGCCCACTTTCCGGTACCATGCAGAGGATTGTATCTCCTGACTTGAGCTTTCCTGAATACATCAGCTCCTCTAACATGATGAAAATGGAAGCCGCGCCTGTGTTGCCTTTGGTTTTTAGATTGCTAAACCACCGCTCTTCTGGAATGGCTCCTCCACCTTTTTCCATTAGCTCCATGATCGGCTTTTTGAAAATTTCAGACGAATAATGACAACACAGCCAATCCGTTTCTTTTGCACTTACCATTTTCTTATCGATCAGTTCGAAGTAATGCGCCACACCCGTTTTGATCACCTGATCTAGCAAGCGGATATCCTGCTTGAGATTGATTGCTCCTGCTTTAGATGCTGACTCATAATCAGGATAATCAAGCCAGGTGAGTTCGGATTCATTTTTATTGTCTGTCTTGCCTGTAAACATACAAACCGGAAATTCATGTGCATGAGATTTGAGGTCGATCCACTCCATTTTCAAGGACAATCCTTTTGTATTTTTCCTTTTCTGCAAGACCGCTGCTCCGGCACCATCTGAAAGCATCCATCGCAAAAACTCAGTATCAAAAGACAAACTTTCGTTTTGTTGGGCTTCAAATCTGGAAGACTTAAAAAGTCGGCTGGAAAACTCACTGGCTGCACAAACGGCATTTTGTTTTTCGTTGGTCTTAACTTGTAAGAATCCATTCTTTAGCGCCATCATACCACTGGCGCAAACACTCTGAAAGCTGGCCACTTCGCATTTGGCTCCTCCCATCTTAGCATGAACCATACTTGCAAACCCAGGCACAGGCAAATCAGCCTGCGTCGTGCCTGTACAGAGCAGCTCAACTTCCTGGGTATCCATTTGACTTTTGTCCAGCGCATCTTTTATAGCAAGAGCTGCCATCTGGGCATTCGAATGTGTGCTTTCCTGATTTTTATTGATGGCGTAATGTCTATTCACAATCCCATTTTGACTGAGAATTCGCTTTTTAGCAGTACTGCTTTTTCCATTTATCCTTCCTAGGTAATCCTCCATTTCTTCATTGGAGATAGGATTATTAGGCAGAAATTTACCAATACTGGTGATATATACTTCTTCCATAGCGGTTGAATAAAAGTGTAATTGATTTAAAAATTAAAGTATTTAACCAACCGATCAAGCAGATTGGATGCAAAGCCGTAGTTCTGTCTGCTTTTGAAATGATGCTCGTTGTGAAAAGTTCCAAACAAGCTCCAACTCAAGCCCTCCCCATTTCCAAAACGATAATTACAATGTCCAGAAAAGTTGAGTAATATACTCGTCAATGGATATAAGAAAATCGCTAAAGGCGCAAATGACACAAAAGGTGTGATGGTGAGAGGTACGGTAGACAGCAAAAGTGCCTCGAACCAATGAAAACTATAGACGGAGTAAACCGTCGGTACTTTTGATTTGTGATGGATCTTATGAACATACTTGAAAAAAAACGGCAAATGCATCAATCGGTGCACGAGAAAGAAGTGAATTTCATTCCAGATGGTCAGCAGTCCCACACCGATGATAACATTCAAAACCGTATCTGGTAACAATTCTATTACACCATTCCGAATCAGATAGATAATTGGAAATGCTGAAAAGCCAAAAATGACTATTGACTGAAACGAATGCAGCAACTCGAATTTGATTTGCTCATTGGTGATTTGTTTATCTACAATTTTATGCGTGATTCCCTTCTTTGCCAAGGTTTTCCCTATCCAAAGAAACAGAGGGGCACTTGCAAAATAGAGAAACAAGAAATAGACAAAAACGACTCCATAAAGTTGGGGATATGTGAAGTCGTAAATGATATGTTCAATGTAATTGATCAATATAAATGGTTTATATGTTAGATAAACGGTTAATACATGCGATTGACTGAGAGCTCTCTAACGGAAGTTTTAAAATAAAAGTTGGATTCAAAGTAAAGCGAATTTCAAAGCTCATAACGTTCTGATTATAAGAATCAATACGACTTTCATCAATATTCCAAATATTTGAATTACCTACTTTAAGGCTGCTTAAACCCAAAATCACGAAAAAAATCAATAAGTGATCGTGTTTTGCACAAACATTCTAGGTGTTTTTCTCATTGCGTATATGCTTAATCTTCTTTTCCATTTTGTCCCAACTTGGTGTATAGCCATGCCTGAAATAGCCCAGCGATTCCTTGATTCAATTGTGCTTTATTTACCAATCCTTTATGTTATTGAAATTCTAATTGGATTGTTTTTGATTATCAACAAATGGTCAGCTTTTCTAGTAATCGTACTCTTTCCACTGACCATTTCCCTTTTTGATTTTCACCTATGTGAATGGCGATATCAGAGAAATGTGGCCGGCATTGGTCGTAGCAGTCTTCAATGTAGCACTGGTTTACTTTTACAGGGATCGCTATTTACCCTTGTTGGATTGATTTCCGGAAAGCCTAGAAAAAAGCAGTCACCTGCATCGTGCCAATATGAATTGGGCTATTGCCTGTTGACTTTCTTCCATTGTATTGCAGCGTTAGCTGCAGTCCCCGACTCAATGATTGTTGCCAGTTGAGATTCCACTTTTGATTTTGTCCGGGTTGCAATCCCTCTAACAATTCGTAACCAAGATAGGTATTCTGATCTCCTTTGAAACTGATATTGAGCCATTGAAACTGTGCATTCAAATTGCCTTTTCCTGATTGAATAAATGTCGATTCCAGACTATAATCAGTGATAGATGAGCTGCGATCTATTTCTGTCTTTTGTTGGCTTTTGTTTCTAATTTCAACTTTTCCAGAAACCCGGAAACTGTTGGACGGTTGCCAAATCAATGCGGGTGCCCAAATAAATCGCTGCAAGACAAAATTTCTTGAATCCAGAAAATCTGATTGATTAGTCGTCTCTCCTATTCCTCCCTGAAAACGAATCATAAACCCTGATTGCATGGTCCACCGGACATTAGACATCCAGTCGCTTTTATCTCTAAGTTCAAAGCCATTCACAAGAAGCGATTTATTTTCCTGACTCGTTCGGTTCAAGTCAAAAGCCACTCCAGATCCGTTTCTATTGTAAAACAATGAGTACCTATGTTGATTTCTGGCGGAGATTACACTTTCATCTTTTTGATTTTGTTGAAAGGGGTTCAATCGATTTGCCAGATTGTTGTCTGTTGATTTGAAGTTCAAGCGGACGTTTGTACTCAAGCTGAATTTGGAAAGCAAGCTCAAAGCAGCGTTTTCCGATTTCCAACGCTGAGGAAATTGCACATCAAGGCTGTGTAAAAAAGTAGACTGAAATGCACTTATATATTCGTCAGTGGGAGTAAATATTTTAGCGTAGTTTTTCTCGTCGATATTGATCGCTTCATAAAATTCATTCAGATCTTGAATACCATCAGCATTCTCATCACGCCATGTGTGAGTTCCTTGCCCCGTCGGCACCATGATGTAGATAAACTCCCGTCTTAGTTCACGAATATTGGCAGTTGAGAAGCTGGTGTTTTGTTTTAGAATGTTATCAAATGCACTGCTCTGCCAATCGAATTTTCCCAGTACATTTTCAGTTTTGGTATCGAGCAGCTTGTCTTCAACCTTGCGGTAATTCGCAGTAACAGCCACGGTATGTGTTTTTAGAAATCGGGTATTAATTCCCAATCTATACTCATCCGCTTCGGTATATTCTTGCATCTCACCATTCACAGGTGTTTGGTCTAAACGCTTAATATAATCAGCCCGCAATCTGGTCTTTAATGTGTCACCTGTTTCCAAATAAAAATCATGCAAATGATAATGCATTAGAGAACTGGTAAGTGAGTCACCGATTCCGATGGTCTGGTGATCCAACTCATAAACATATCCCGGGTTGACTTTCCAGGTGTTCAGTCTTACTTCTTGTCTGAAACGCGTCCAGTCAGAGTTGACTGTTCCAGGATCATTGACCATGCGATAGAAAGACGTTTTTGAATTGAAAGGCCCAATATCTTTTACCATTATCAAATCGTGCTGATGACCTTCCACCACATCAGTTCGGTTGCGATAACTGTATTTGTAATAAAGCAAGTTGTTTTGATCTTTGCGGAACTGCACATCAGTTTTCACAATGCGATCCGCCCGATTGATGGAATCCTGGAAAATATTGTAGCCCCAATTCCGATCATATTCAATAGCTCTGAATCGATCGATATATTGAAAATTTTGCTCCACCAACTCTACTGACAATCCGCCTTTGAAGGTGTAATCTGAAAGTTTTCTTCCCTCCGATCTTAGGCTTCCTCGCCAAGCATATCCTGAGTTGTCTTTGTCATCCAAATCAGAGTAGAGATTCAAATCACGATTGGATATGGCCACCTCCTGACTCACGTTTTCGAATTGATTGATTTTAAACTTGTTGCCAATAACCATCATCTGCTTTTTATTTGGCAAAGGCAAAATCCTTACAGGAGCATAACTCCCCTGCGACACACCGTCCTCAGGCCCCACCCATTGATATATTCTGCCATTTGCAGTTGATGTTTGGAGTAAATAGTCCCCTTTTCCAAATCCAACTTCAGTAAAACTCACCTTATACTCAGCCTTATCTGGATCCGTTGAGAATTGAAAAATGGAATAGACTGTCATTTCATGAATTGAATCTCGCTTTACATACAAAACAGCATCTTCAATATAACCGACTGAGTCTTCTCCGGTCACGGTACCAAGTCCATTGTTGTCACCTAAAAGCGATAGAGCCGTTAAATCATTGACTCCAAGATCAAAACCAAGGGGGCTATTTGGATTATCCTTTTCCTGATAAAAATTGAAATAAAATTTGTGCTTTTCATTCCAAACCTCGTGGGTGGTATTAATGTTGGATCGTGAATAATACTGCTCGGCATATTCAAAATCAATCCTAATGCGTGTAAATCTGGTAATCAGGAGAGAATTACTGAAAGTCACTTCACCTAAGTTGTAGTCTACCACATAATCACGATCGAAACCACGCTGCATCAGCTGACCATCAATAAACACCCGCTCCGAATTTGCAAGCACGATGATAAATCGTTCGCCGTTTGGTCCAGTCAATCGATAGGGTCCCTGCACCCCTTCAATAGGTGTGAGTTGAGCGGAAGAAAACTGACCTTTGGAAGCAGCGCCGCTTACACTAGATCTTGCATTCCATTTTTCATTGATTTGATATTTATAATTCAGACTTAAACCTTGCACATTTTTGTAATACTTCAGAAAGTAACCCTCACTGACCGTGTTCGTAAGCACCACATCGCCAGCTGTCACGTCGAATTTATCGTTGTATAATTTGATATAGACATTGTCAAAATCACGAATTTGCTGGGTATTACCTTCCGGTTGATAAGGAATATTCTGATCGGTGATAGAGGCACTGACAAATAAATCCTCAGACAATTGTCCTTCCAATTGAAGGTTTAGAGCCGAATTCACAAAAAGATTTTGGCGATTGCCAAATGTGACTCCACGTGTAATCGCTCCATAAGATTCAAAATCTGAAAAGGAAAAAATCTCCTCCTTGGGAATCACCTTGACTGTAGATGCACTTCCCATTTGGGAAACTCGTCCTTGTGAGTAGGTTTTAATATCACGATTGAAATAAGGACCATAAATCTGAGGAGACATGGTTTGGAAACAAACTATTATTGAGTCCATATTGGGACTATCATTGAAAGTTATGGTATTCTCATCTGGATGGAAGGTGAACGAAACTGTTGGAGTTATTGTAATTGAACCAGGCTCCACGGGAATGGTGTCCAACTTGATGGCAGATTGGAATTTGAAACTATGGCATTTCGTCCCTTGAGCCAATACCAGGCTTGTGGACAAAACCAATCCTAAAAAAAGTATTGATTTAGGAGACAATAGGTAGTGAAACGAAGAAAGTGGTGCCTTCTTCCAGCTTTGTTTCAAACCAGATATTTCCCCCTGCGTTTTCAATTCCTTTTTTTGCTACGGCCAAACCAATGCCACTTCCCGACAATTTGGTGCTAAAATACGGAGTAAATATTTTTTCCTTATTCTCTTCAGCGATTCCTTGTCCATTGTCTTCTACCGAAATCAAAACTTTCTTCGATTTCTTTTCCAAAGAAACCTTGATATTAGGTGTTTTCTCTGATGTAGCTTGTATGGCATTGATGATAATATTGTTCAATATTCCGGCGAATATCTTCATGTCAGCATGGACAAAAACTGCCTCCGACATTGAAACAGTATCTATAACTACCCCTTCTCTGATATGCACTTCGGCGACACTTTCAATAAGCTCTGTAAGATTAAATCGTTCATTTCTAGGTGCCGGCATTTTGGCAAACGCTGAAAAAGAATCAGCGATAGAACTTAAAGTATCTATTTGACCAATCAATGAATTTAAAGACTTGTATTCCGGATCATCACTGCTCTTTTGCCGCATCATTTGCTGAATCTTCAAGCGCATCGGAGTAAGTGGGTTTTTGATTTCATGAGCTACCTGTCGGGCTATTTCCTGCCAAGCAGATTCTTTTTGACTTTCAGCCAATGCTATTTTACTCTCTTCAAGCTTCTTGATCATGGTATTATATTCATTGATCAGGATGCCAATTTCATCTTTGGAAGTATAGTTTATTGGCTCATTCACTTCCTTCAAATCAGTCATTTTCAAACGTTCGGTAATGACTTTCAATGGCTTAATCAGGCGTTCTATAGCCAAGTTTCCAATTATAACCGACAATAGGAATATGATAGTAAAAATGGAAATGAGACTATTGAAAACCTCAACCTGCTGCTTCGCTAAATTATATTTTGAGTCAAAATAGGGTAAAGATAAAATCCCCAAAAGCTTACCATTCTTATGCGATCTCAAGCCGACATAAGATACTCGAAAGACAAGATCACCAATCGACTGCTTGTAGATTTTCGTTTCGGTATTCCCATATTTGATGGCATTATAAGGTGCAGGTGCAATCTGTGTCCCTAACAAACCTGAGTTAAATATTTCCACTTCACTGGACACAAGTAATCGACCATCTGAGCCATATAGATTAATATCAGTTTGTAGCAATGAAGCAACTCTTGATACAATGCTGTTTAGATCATCACGATTTATTTCATTGTTGAAAAAGCGTTCGCAGGCATCTACCAGATATTCCGAAATGTTATATGCCCGCTTACTTGAACTCTTATCAATTTCTTCCTTATAGGATTGATTCAAAGTATTCAACAACGCAATGCTCACAACTAACATTGGGACAATCAGAGACAATCCCAGATAAAGCTGAATCTTCGTAGAAAGATTAAATACGATTCGCTTATCTACCGAACGTTCTATCGTGAACAAAATAGCGAAGCAAAATAAAATAAGCAGGTATAGAAACGAGAAATTAGAGATCAATGTGATTGTGGAATAAACCGGAGAGGCAATCACAAAGGTCTTTCCTTCAGTAGTTTGAAGTCCGTAAAAATGCACTCCATTCAATACAATTCCTTTCTCAAACAAATTTGGATTAGTAAGATCAGGATAGTTGAGCGCATTTTGAAATTCAAATCTTCCGCGCTTGTAAAGCAATTTACCCTCACGATAAACGGAATAATCAAAGCGGTTTTCATCTGAGAAATAATAACTACTCTCCACCATAAGCTGAGGAAAAACGCTCACAGGGATATACTTTTTCAATGTGAGAGATAGCACTACAAAACCCACATTTCGATCAAATGAAACTACCGGTATGAAACAGAAATATTTGTCCTGAATATTCCCCTCTTTATCCTGGAAAAAGTAAATCTGCTCATAATCTGTTTTGTATTGATCTTTTACATACAAATTTTTAAAAGCATCATAAGACACACCTTCATCATCGAATGAAACTCCTGCAGCGTCATACAAATAGACTTCCACATCGTATTTATCAAAATAAGATGACAAGTACTGACTCTTTATTTTTTCTTCAATATTTCTTTTGGCAAGTAACCTATTGCTTAATCTTGATCGGATGTATGTATCCTTTTTAATATCTTCAATCTTCTCATTCAAATAATATTCACCCAGAAAGTCATTTTTGATGAGTAATCGGTTTGCGAACTTCTTCTTGGAAATAAGATCCTCCTTTTCATAATATTGATATATAGTCAACGTAAACACTGCAGAAATTAGCGCAATTAATAGTGATACAAATAAGACGGAGCGATAATCAAGGTTCGTATAGGCAAAATCAAAATCAAGCAATTGAATGAACCAATATGCGGCCGCCAGCAGCGTGAAAAACACAATGCTATATGCTCCACCAAAATACATGGCGCCTATCATGATCACGAAATAAATCAAAATAGATTGTGGTTTTGGTGGATTGATTGAGCGGTGAATTCTGACTGAAAACTGAACTACTTTAAAAAAGATCACTGCCCAAAATATGAGAATTAGTTGTGCCACTATACGCAATAAATCAAATTGGATAGTTTCACTTATATCGAGGCTGATGAGGGAATTGTTCAGAATATTCCAGCAAATTTTGTATGCGCTGAAGTATGCAAAATGGATTAGGATAAAGACAAACAGGATGTAAAGCCATTTAAATTTTAACCAATTCAATTTTAAAATTTTACCTCCTATAACCTGTATCAGGATATAAATCAAAACTGAATGAAGTAGCAAATCTCCGATTGAAGAAGCGTAACTGGAAGTATAATAGATTGGATTGAAAAGTGTTGTATTGATGAACTGGGTGGTTAGTACCCAAAACAACCCTCTGAGAACCAAAAGCCCAGATATTCTCAAAACCGCCTGACTAAAATCCTTTAACCCCTTTTCAGTAAAAAACCATAACAACCAAATTAGAATAGCTCCAAGTGTAAAGGAAATAAGTAGGATCCATGTGTCAAATTGATACAGCGGTTGTGGTTTGATGTTAAGAACGATTTGGAGATTTTCATATTGGATGGTTTGATCTCCCCCTCCCAACTTGATCTTGTATGATTCAAAAACCTCAATATTGTACTTTTCACTCAAGTATTGATTTTTAATTGGGGGATCGAGAAGTAAGGGTAATAGTGTGTAAATTTCTATCAGGGTCTGATTATTCTCAATTGTTGCCCGCCTAACTAAATATATGTCACCAGCAGCTTTATAGGTATACAGGGAATCATGGCTCCTTAGAGATAAGTAACTTCCAATCTGCGCATTATCAGACCAATAAACCAGACTACCATCTACAAAAACACGTTTTATGAATCTATTTTCAGAAGAAATATCAAAAGGATTGGAATAGATACCGAATTGCTCAGTAAAATTCAGCAAATCTTCATGTTGGTCATCTAGGACTTTTTTTAGATTTCCCTCAATGTGCTCTCTTACTTTATTACTGTCTTTGGAACCATATTGGATCAAAAGCAAGACGACAATGGCCACAAAAAGAACAAAGGAAATGAGCTGCAGGAAACGCTGCATGGTTATTTCAGGCTAAAGTTAGTACCTTAAGATACATTATTTGGGGGTGTTCTGGATGGAATGTATCTGACACCACTAAAGAGATGTACAAAAATCACGCGAGAATATCTAAAAATAACGGGATACAATACCAAAGAAAGAACGCAAATAGTTGTGATATAAGTTGTCAAGGTAGGATCACCTGCAAAGTAGTATAGTAGAAACACTGAAGACAAAAACAAACCTACAGAGAGCGCATAGCTAACATACATGGCTCCAAAAAAAAAGCCCGGTTCCCTTTCAAAACGATAATTACATTGAGGGCAGGTGTTGTACATTTTGCTAAAATGTTTCAAATTGTATGTCGCCCTTTCGAACATAACCCCTTGCCTGCATTGGGGGCATTTACATTGAAGTATTGCTAGTAAAAGTCCTTTTTCGCTCATTAACTTTTGAATTTCGAAACCACAAATAGGCAATAACGCCTATAGAGATGTACGGCATGATAAACAGATATATAATACCGGCATTGAGACCGGCAGCCAATGTAGTATCTCCTTGACTCACATTATTTACTATTTGCGTACGGCACATGGCACACTGCGCTTGCACAAATATTGGCAAGACCAAAGTCAAGAGAAAAAAATATGCTTTAAAGAAAATTTTCATTGAGCCCAAAGGTAATAAGGTGAGATCATTAAATAGACAATTACGCCTGTAACCGAAACGTATAACCAAATAGGAAAAGTGTATTTAACTATTTTTTTATGTTTGTCAAACTGCTCTGTCAGTGCGAAATAAAAAGACATTAAAACAAAAGGAACAACGATGATAGACAAGGCGATATGTGAAAGCAAGGTGAAAATATATACCGACCGAAAAGCACCAACATTAAGTCTTTCCTGAGCGTCCAGTACTCCATCATGATTTACATCACCATAAATCACAGAAACTGAGTTTGAATGATAAAGCACATAAAGAATCAAAAAGAGAGAACCGAGAAGTAAACCTGTCAACATAAATCTTGAGTGCAGTTTTATATTTTTCCTTTTGATTGACACAACAGCCAAAATCAAACATAAAGCTGTGGTGCTATTTAATATAGCATTAAAAGCTGGAATTTTCTTGATCCATGCTCCCCCGAACCCCAGGTCAAACGGTGTGAAAATCAAAAATGAGACTAAAACAGGAATAGCAATAGAAAGGGCAATGATTATTCTGAGATATAGTTTATTTGTTTTCAATTTTAGATGTTTTCAGGTTCAAAAGATAAATATCCAATTCAGTCAACAGCCGATCCATTTCTTCTCTGGAAATAGCATATCCGCCACGTAATTGCCCCAGACTATCCACAAAAATAATTTCATACTCATCAAGACATGACTTTCCATTAACAACTTGAATTTCCGATTGTTTAATTCCTGAAAGGTGTTTAGATAATCTCTTTGCTTCATTCTTATTTTGACTCAATTTCACTGAATCCAACAACAAATAAGTATGATCATTTAAAGCAATACAATCTGCATCTAATTGTTCCAGCACAGGCAAATCAAATTTATTTTCTCCAAAAACTTGAAGAAAAAAATACCAAGTGATGGGTAAACCGAAAACTACAATAAAAAACAAAATGACGAGTAATTTTCTCTTCATGGCATATAAAAAGAGGCTCAAAGAGCCTCTTTTTATGATTAGTTATTTGACACTCAATAAAGCACTTCAAAAATGGCACGACCTTGCATGATCAAAATGAATAGGAGAAATACTATGAACATGGTTGGCAGCAATATTGACCAGATCAATGACTTTTTTTCATGCGATAGGTGCATAAATTCACCAACTATATAAAATGCTTTTACTATAGTCAAGGCCACAAAAACAGCAGTTTTAAAAGTGCCAGCAGAAACCGTAAAGGCTATAATAAATTCAACAGCCGTAATGGCAAGCAGAATTAACATTACTTTCCAAATTCCCCAAATTTTGGCTTTATCAGCCGGTTGAACTTGAATGTGAGATGTATTATCGTGTTCCATGATTATTTCAAATTAACAATTAAACAAGGTAAAAGAAGGTAAATACAAATACCCAAACCAAATCTACAAAGTGCCAATAAAGCCCGACTTTTTCTACCATTTCATAATGTCCTCTTTTCTCCAATTTACCAACTGTGGTCTGATAGAACACTATGAAGTTAAACATAACTCCACTGAATACATGGAAACCATGAAAACCAGTGATGAAGAAAAAAAGTGCTGCAAAATTTGATGGGCCATATTCATTCCAAGTAAGGCTTGCACCACCTCCTCCAGTTCCAGCTATAAAGTGTGACCACTCCCATGCCTGGCATCCTAGGAAAGTCAAACCACCAAGTATTGTCCAAAGCATCCACTTTTCTACTGCCGGTTTGTCCATTCTATGGCCTGCTTCAACAGCAAGTACCATTGTGACACTGCTCAAAATAAGGATGAAGGTCATGATACCCACAAACACCAATGGCAATGAAACACCGTGCAGAAAAGGCACAGCTTCAAAAACCATTTCTGGGAGAGGCCAGTATTCCTGGGAGAATACAAAGTCCTCAATCAGTCCATCATAAGCCTGATGGCTAAATCTGATCAATCCGTAAGTGATAAGTAATGCTGAGAATGTAAATGCATCTGAAAGCAGGAAGAACCACATCATGAGTTTGCCATAACTGGCTTTCATAGGAGCTACTCCCCCGCCCCATGCATTCACGTTGCTATCATCCACCAATACTGCAGTGTTTGCCATAATGAATCAGTCTAATTATTTAAAACCAAAAATAAATATAAATACAACCAAAGTCCACCTAAAAAATGCCAATAAGTTATACACATTTCCATCTGTGCTAAATTTTTGGAATGAACCCTGTATTTAAATGAATTGAATAAAACCACAGTCAGGAAAATCAACCCACCAAATAGGTGCGCCGCATGTAGGCCAGTAAAGACATATATAAATGACCCTGACGGATTTCCAACAAAAAAAACCTCCTGATTTACCAACTGTCCCCACGACAAATATTGACCAACCGTAAAGGCAATTGCCAAAATACCGGTAACAACCAATCCCAATCGAATGTTAAACAGGTTATTGCGCTTTGCTGATATGTAAGCAAAATGAATACTCACACTGCTCAGAATAATGAGAACGGATGTTATCATAAAAAAGGATGGAAACTCAATGAGACTCCAATTACCTTCTGCCTTCTTTACAACATAAGCGCTAGTCAGTGAGGCAAAAATCATAGTAACAGATATCATGAAGAGCCACATCGCAAATTTCTTTGGATGCATGGATCTTACCCTGATATTACCAATTGGAATGTCCGCTGATTTCTCCATTAAATTTTATCTAATAAGTATGCAATCTGCACTATCGGCAGATATATAAATGAACCAAACATTATTTTTAAGGCCGATTTTCGAGAATAATCTTTCATTAACATGAATGTTTGTGATAAAAACAAAGCACCACATATAGTAGCTACGACTCCACTGGTAATCCCCGTAAGACCAAAATATGTAGGCAATAATCCCAACGGCAATAGGAACAATGTATAAGTCATGATGTTAATGGCTGTATTCAAATCCTGTTTACCGGCACTTGGTAACAACTTGAACCCCGCTCTCTTATAATCTTCATCGGCAACCCAGGCAATAGCCCAAAAATGTGGAAACTGCCAAATAAATTGGATTCCGAAAATAATGAGTGCTTCATGAGTGATCATACCAGTCGCAGCAGTCCATCCTAACAATGGGGGTAAAGCACCAGGTATGGCACCTACAAATACAGCAATTGGCCCAACTCTTTTTAGTGGTGTATAGACGAATGAGTATAAAATCATAGATACAATTGAGAGCACCACAGTCAATAAATTCGTCTGCCATATCAAAAGAGACAAACCAATCAAACCAGTGAGTATCGAAAAATAAAGTGCTTCTTGTTTGCTCAATCGACCAGTCGGTAGCGGTCTGTTTTCTGTGCGTTTCATCAATGCGTCAAACTCCACTTCCTTGATTTGATTGATGATCACCGATGAACCCGAAATCAAAAATCCACCGAAAACCAACGCCGTGAAATTCAACCAGTTTACGTCTCCTTTATTTCCTAATAAATAGCCGAATCCGCTTGAAAATGCCACCAAAGATGACAACCTAACTTTAAGCAGTTCGATGTATGCTTTTGCTTTTTCAATGTGCGATAAGCTAAGAGAAGTTGAAGAATACATTAATATGAAACTGATTTGAAATGAGTGCTCAAAAATAAATAAAATATAAGTCCAAAGGACAATGTACCAACAAACAAATGTGCTGGCTGTGCGAAGGCAGGGAAATTTAAATAGGTCATAATCACTCCAAGAACAATTTCTAAAACTACAGTAACTCCTAAACCAAATAGAAGCTTATTGGTTTGTAACAAATGCTTATTTATAAAAATAAAATAACCAATTAAAATAACCAGTAAGATTGAATATGACCGATGAATATAAAACAATGTGCCAAGATTGCTAATCCATTCAGATTTTAGCAAACCGAGAAGATGAATCTGGTCTATCTGCTCACGAACCTGAGTACCAAACACGATCTGAATGCTGAATAAAATGAGTATTGTACTTATTAATATTTTGCCCTTAAAAGCATCACCACCATTTAATAACCTGTATCGTTGAACGAGAAGTAAGGCCACCAGCAACAATGCCAATCCCAAATGAAACGAAATGAATCCGGGTAAAAGATTAGTCGAAACAACGAGTGACCCAATCCAACCCTGAAAAAGCACCAAAACAAATGAAGTTACCCCTAAAAATTTGACCCAAAAGTCTTTTACGGTAAATGAATAAAGCATATTTCCGATGATAAATAGACCAATCACCACTCCTACCAATCTATTTAAGTATTCAACCCAAGCCTTTTTGGTATTATAGAATGTCTTCTTAGAGGCATTAGGGTCACTCAATACCTTATCGGCCAACATTTGCAAGCCAATAGAAGATAACACACTAGAAAGCCTCTCATTCTTCTTTATTCGTTGAAGCGAGTAAACATCTTCATAATTTTCAGGAAGTTCATATTCAGATGATGGTGGGATATATCTGTCAAAACATTTAGGCCAATCCGGACAACCCATACCCGCACCCATACTACGAACAATGCCGCCTACCAATATCAAGAAGTAGACGGCAATGATCGTGTATAGATTGATTTTATTAAATCTCTTATTTTTTAGTAGCATTCGCAACCGGACTAACATCTTCGGTTTTAGCCATCTCATTTTCAAAATCTAAATTAGATTCTGGCGTGTGGCTATAAGGAACTGTTTGCGGTATAAAGTCATTCTCAGCACCTGGTTTACTATAATCATAAGGCCATCTGTAAACTTTAGGAATATCTCCTATCCAGTTGCCATGCTCGGGTATTCTTGGAGTAGTCCACTCAAGTGTATTTGAATTCCAAGGATTCTGTGGCGCTTTTCTTCCCTTATAAATACTGTGAAAGAAATTATACAAGAAAATAAACTGAGCTGCAAAAGTGATGATAGCTGCCACACTCACAAATGAATTCAAATCAGTAAATGAATTAAATGCATCAAAGTTGGTCCATGAATAATATCTTCTTGGGAAACCTGCAATTCCAATATAGTGCAATGGGAAAAACACTAAATAAACACCCACAAAAGTCAACCAGAAGTGAATATATCCCAATTTTTCATCCATCATTCTCCCAAACATTTTAGGGAACCAATGATAAACCCCAGCCAACAATCCAAAGAACGACGCACTTCCCATTACCAAGTGGAAATGCGCTACCACAAAGTAAGTGTCATGAAGATTGATATCCAATGCTGAGTTACCAAGAAATATACCTGTCAATCCACCTGATATAAAGAAGGATACTAAACCAATCGAAAACAACATGGCTGGAGTAAAAACCAAATTACCTTTCCAAAGTGTGGTGATATAATTAAATGCTTTTACTGCAGAAGGTACGGCGATAATCAATGTAAGGAACATAAATATGGAACCAAGAAATGGATTCATACCCGTTACAAACATATGGTGTGCCCATACAATAAAAGATAAAAATGCAATGGCCAACATAGACGCAATCATTGCGCTATATCCAAAAATAGGTTTTCTTGAATTCGTAGAAATAATCTCAGACGTAATACCTAATGCTGGAAGCAATACAATGTAAACTTCAGGGTGACCTAGGAACCAAAATAGATGTTGATACAGAATTGGACTTCCACCTTGATTGGGCAATGCTTCACCAGCGATATAAATTTCGGATAAGTAGAAACTGGTACCAAATGATCGATCAAATACAAGAAGCAAAGCAGCTGCAACCAATACCGGGAATGATAGTAAACCAAGAACGGCCGTAATGAAAAATGCCCAAATCGTCAACGGCAGACGTGAGAACGACATGCCTTCAGTCCTTAAGTTGATCACTGTAGTTATGTAGTTGATACCGCCAAGTAATGTGGAAACAATAAAAAATACCATGGCTACCAACCACATAGTCATTCCCATTCCTGAGCCAGATATAGCTTGCGGTAAAGCACTTAACGGTGGATAAACTGTCCAACCACCACTTGCCGGGCCTGTTTCTAAAAACAATGAAACGAACATGACTACACCGGATAAAAAGAAAAACCAGTATGAAAGCATATTCATAAAACCAGACGCCATGTCTCGTGCACCAATCTGAAGCGGAATCAGGAAATTACTAAACGTACCACTCAGGCCAGCTGTCAATACAAAGAATACCATGATGGTACCATGCATCGTCACTAAGGCCAAATAAAACTCAGAATCCAATTTACCAGCATCAGTAATCCATTTACCAAGTATGGGTTTCAACCATTCCAGATCCATATCAGGAAATCCAAGCTGCAATCTGAACACAACAGAAAGTGCCCCTCCGATGATAGCCCAAAAGATACCTGTTATCAAAAACTGCTTTCCAATAGTTTTGTGATCAGTGGTAAAAATGTATCGCTCAATGAAGCTTAATTCATGATGATCATCATGATGTACTTCCTCTTCTACGTGAATGTCTGCTACTGACATATTTAAATACTTTTAATTTGAACTACTTAATAAAGAATTATCAACTTCAACAGATTCTGGAGACAATTCAATCCCAGCACTAATTTTGGCTACTTCCTGTAAATCTTCAGGTACATAAGAAAGATAGTCCTCATTTTGTTTTAACCAAGGTGTTTGCTCTGCATACCAATTAGCATACTCCTCCGGCTCATCTACAACGACAACATATCGCATGGCAAAATGTCCCTTACCACAGATCTTATTACAAACCAATTCATAATTGAAATCAGGGTTTCCGGTTTCCGTACGCATATCAGCAGTACTTTTAGTCGGCACAAACCAAAAATGGGTTGGCATACCAGGAACGGCGTTCATTTGAAGTCTAAAATGAGGCATATAAACACTGTGTATAACATCTCTTGCCCTGATCTTTAACAAAACAGGCTTTCCTTTAGGGATATGTAATTCCAATGGAATGAAATCATCAAATGCCGCACGATCAGTAAAATCAATACCCATATGATTCGATACATCGATTTTCTTATAATCAAAATCACCGAGCTTGTTGTCAGCACCAGGATACCTTACAGCCCAGGCATACTGATAACCCATGACTTCAACTATCTCCGAATCCGCAGGTGGTTCTGAGGTAATGTCGCTCCATGCGAACCAACCAGACAAGATCAATACCGCAAGTACGATTGCTGGCACTGCAGTCCATATTTTTTCAAGATTGTTGTTATGTGGATAGTAATGCGCGACATTCGTCGGTTTGTGTTGGTACTTATAAGCAAACCCAAACAAGAATATATGAGTTAAAATGAACACAAAACCAGTTACCGCCATGGTAATCCAAAATAATCGATCAGTTACAGCCCCATGTTCAGATGCCAACGGTTGAACAAAATCATCCTCCAACCCACCAAAGGAATAGTAGAAGAATCCAACCAGACCGAATATTAAAAACAAAAAGAGCAATAAAGCATTCACTTTATTATTTGGAGCACCTGGTTTCTTAGCATCACCCTTGGCAATTCCAACTAAAGTTGTCACCCTGAAAACTGAAACCAGGATGGCAAGAATTAATATTACCGCTACAACTATGATAAAATTCAACATATCAATTCTATTACGCTATTTATTAAATATGGTGATGTAAACTTTCTTCCAACATCGGGTGGTTTTTAGCTACCAAAGGAACTTTGCTCAATTGGTTTAAAACCACATAAATAAAGGCACCAGCATAGATAAACATGAGTCCTAATTCAAGGAAACCAAAACCGCCATTTTCACCCAAAGTACCTGGTGTAATCATCAAATAGTAATCCAACCAATGACCAATTAAGATAATTGGAGCAACTACTTTGATAAATCTTGAATGTCTCTTTGCATCTCTTGGCATTAAAATCAAAAATGGTAGGAAAAAGTTTACAATTAAATTAAAAAAGAATAATGGAGCATAATGGGTGTTCTTCCATCTTTCCACAAAATAGATGGTTTCTTCAGGTATATTGGCGTAATAGATCAACAAGAACTGGGAGAACCAGATATAAGTCCAGAATACACTGAAAGCAAAAATAAATTTGCCTAGGTCATGAATATGATTCGCATTAACAATAGATAAATATCCTTGATCCTTCAATAAAACCACAATAAATGCTGTTAGCGCCAGCCCTGAAACCCACCAACTTGCAAACATGTACCAACCAAACATAGTACTGAACCAATGAGTATCGATGGACATCACCCAATCCCACGCAGCTATCGATGATGATACAGCAAAAAATAAGATGAAAATGGCTGATAGTTTTCTTAACTGATACCATTTCTCAGTTCCCCCATCTACGTCTTCACTTAAAGCCACAGCTTTCAATTTTAAAAATAGAATGTACCAAACAGCAAAGAAAATTACCATTCTGGCTACAAAGAAAATCGGAAAACCTCCAGCATGAAGCGGCCAAAAGAAAAAAGGTGCTTTTCCTTGAATAATCTTATCCCCGCCTTCTTCATAAAGTTCATGATGTGTCCAATGAAAAAGATCATGTTTTGCAACGAAGAAAACAATTATCATCAAAATTCCTGCATAAGGTAACCATGCGCCAAATGACAATGGAATTCGTATAATTCCCGCTGACCAACCTGCCTGAGCCACATATTGAATGGCGAAGAAGAATACACCTATCAATGCAAGGCCAGTAAAATACACGTTGTTAATCCAAAGATTAGCAAAAAGTCTTTTAGTCCAATGGAAAGCATGATGACCCTCTTCTGAAACCGCCAAATCATGGTGTCCTCCGCCCATTGAGATACTTAATATTCCAATGATCGTAAGCACGATCCCGACTGCAATAAATATGAACAGGTTCTTCTTGGAATTGCCCGTAAATTCAAATTTCTCGTCGACCATATCTTTAATTGGATAAATCTGTTTTAATTTTTTTGAAGTGTCTGTACATAACTAACTATTTTCCATCTTTCCTCCACGCTCAACTGAGAAGCATGGGATCCCATTCTTCCCTTACCATGAGTTATTACATGAAACAAATGCCCTTCTGGTTGATCCTTGATTGCAGCAGAATTATAAGTTGGTACTCCTTTCAGAACCTTCCCTACTAGTCCATCTCCCTGACCTTTAGAGCCATGGCAATGCTGACAAAATCTAGCGTATAAAGCCTTTCCATCTTTCAAAACATCAGGAGTAAATTCAAAAGGGCTAACCAAAGTCGCAGCAGCCTCCTCATAGGCGTCTGGAGCTATGTGGTTTGGCATTGTACCTCTTTTTATCGTTCCAGCAACTGGCTCTAACATGGTCATCCCGAAAGGATTGTATTCATTTGAGTTATAAAACTCACCATGTTCATCCTCTGGATTTGAATCCAGCCATGAGCCTGCTTCCTTATTTTGAATCTGAGAAAGTGGCTCATAAGGTGTAGAATGGTACATCTGAGGTGCATACTCCAAACCTGTATTGTCAGGTCCAGCCGCGCAAGAAGCCAAGACCATTGATACTGATGCGATAAGTGCTATATGGTATATTTTGCTTAACATGAGATCGCTTATAGTGTTTTCTTGTTAACCTCCGAAGCTCCGCTATCTTTCAGCAATTTGCTAATAGCCGCTTCAGTAATTTTATTATTTCCTAAATCTACCGCAACAATATGCTTGTCGTCAGTAATTCTTATATCCATTAATTTGGGTTTGCCCCATGGCTTCAGGTTACTAATAATTAAAAAAGTACCAACCATTCCAAATGACGCCAAAAGAACGGTCAATTCGAATGTCACTGGAATAAATGCAGGGAATGGTGCATAGTCTTTACCACCTATAATCATTGGCCAATCCACAGTCATCATACCCAATTGCATAGTCAATGCCAATGTGGTTCCTAGTAATCCAAACATAAATGCCACAATTGACAGTCTGGATCTCTTATATCCAAGAACATCATCAATACCGTGAACCGGAAACGGTGAATAAACCTCATGGATTTTTACTCCGCTACTTCTTACAGCTCTGATGGCATCAAGGAGAACATCTTCATCCTCATATACTCCAACTATAAAATTCTTTGTTTCAGACATGATTCTTTCTTTCTCCAGTTACTTTAATGATACTCTTAACTTCAGCCATGTTGATTATCGGGAAGAATTTCGCAAATGCGAAGAAGCATGTAAAAAACAACCCGAAGGTGAACACATATACTCCAACATCATATCTAGTTGGATAAAACATCGCCCAACTTGAAGGAAGATAATCCCTGTGAAGCGAGGTAACTATAATTACGAATCTTTCGAACCACATCCCAATATTCACAACAATTGATAGGACGAATGTTGCGGCCAAATTTGTTCTTATTTTCTTGAACCAGAATAGTTGTGGTGAGATTACATTACAAGTCATCATTGCAGCATACGCCCACCAATAAGGTCCTGTTGCTCTATTAATGAATGCATATTGCTCAGCATCTACCCCGGAGTACCATGCCATGAAGAACTCCGTGATATAGGCAATTCCTACAATCGAACCGGTGATAATGATGACAATATTCATCATTTCAATGTGTTGAATGGTAATGTAGTCTTCTAATTTATATACTTTCCTTGTGACCAATAAAAGCGTTAATACCATGGCAAAACCTGAGAAAATCGCTCCAGCAACGAAATATGGAGGGAAAATGGTAGTATGCCAACCTGGTATAACAGAAGTTGCAAAGTCAAATGATACAATGGTGTGAACGGAAAGCACAAGTGGTGTTGCCAATCCTGCAAGAACCAAAGCAACCGTTTCATACCTAGACCAAGTTTTTGCAGCTCCATCCCATCCAAAACTTAATGCACCGTAGATAGCAGCTGATACTTTATTGGTAGCCCTGTCCCTGATAGTTGCAAAATCAGGGATCAAACCTATATACCAGAAAACAAGTGAAACTGCAAAGTATGTTGAAATGGCGAAAACGTCCCAAAGCAGAGGTGAGTTGAAGTTCACCCAAAGTGAGCCAAATGTGTTTGGTAGAGGTAGCGCCCAATAAAAACCTAACCAAGGACGACCCATATGCAGGACTGGGAACATAGCGGCACAAATAACCGCAAAGATGGTCATCGCTTCTGCTGCGCGGTTGATGGACATTCTCCATCTCTGTCTGAAAAGCAAAAGAATGGCGGAAATCAAAGTACCTGCGTGACCGATTCCAACCCACCATACGAAGTTGGTAATATCCCAAGCCCAACCTACGGTCTTGTTCAATCCCCACATACCGATACCTTCCCACAACAATGTCGCGACAGCAATAAAGCCGATCCCAAGCGTCACAACAGATATGGCCATCGCAATTAGCCATAACTTAGCTGGCTTTTGCTCTACCCTGCTGCAAATATCCTCAGTAACATCATGCAGTGTTTTACCACCAGTAACTAAAGGTTCTCTAATAACAGATTCTGAAGTCATAATCTATAAGTTATGCGTGGGCAATTTTATGCTTCCACTTCTTTTTTAGCTTTTTCGTCTTTATTCCTAATTTTTGTCAAATACCAAACATTCGGCATGACTCTTATTTCCTCGAGTACGTGGTATGCTCTTGGTTCACGTGATTCAACTCCCTTCTCATTCTGCTGAATTTTCAACATTTGAGAGATTTTGCTTTCAGGATTTTTCATATCACCAAAAACCAAAGCTTCTGAAGGACAAGCACTTGCACATGCGGTTGTGATATCCGCATCACTAGGTCTTCTGCCTTCTTTTTTCGCTTCAAGCTTACCTGATTGGATTCTCTGTACACAGAATGTACATTTTTCCATCACACCCCTAGCTCTGACAGTAACATCTGGGTTCAATACCATTTTACCCAAATCATTATTCATAGCCATGTTCTTGTCGAACTGCTTATTATCGTGGTATTTGAACCAGTTGAACCTTCTTACTTTATAAGGACAGTTATTGGCACAATATCTCGTTCCAATACATCTGTTGTAAGTCATTTGATTAAGCCCCTCACTGCTGTGAGTTGTAGCCGCAACAGGGCAAACAGTCTCGCATGGGGCATTGTTACACTGCTGACACATCATCGGCTGAAAGGTAACCTCAGGATTTTCTGCGGCATTTTCCATATCTCTACCTTCAGTTGCATCAGAGCTGTAATACCTATCTATTCTGATCCAGTGCATTTCACGTCGGTTCAGAACCTCTGCTTTACCAACCACAGGAATATTATTCTCCACCTGACAAGCAACAGTACACGATCCGCAACCAGTACAAGAGTTTAAATCAATCATTAAACCCCAATGGTGATTTGGATAAGCATGACCATTCCACAAGGAAACTGCATACGGCTTTTTCGGGCCATCTGCCGTTGCGATCATAGGGAAACTTCTACCAGCCTGAGAATCTTTTTGATATTCTTTCAGCAAAGCTTCTTGAATCACAGTCTCTCTACCCATGTAAGTCTGATGGGTTTGAGTTTGTGCTATTCTGTAATCTGTTGTGGTTGTTTCTATACTCACACCTGTGGTAACCGTGTAAGAAACAGACCCATTTTTAATATTTGCAAAAGGATAAGCATTGACTCCAACACCATCAGCAACTTTACCGGCCATCGTCCGCCCATAACCGACTGCAAGTCCCATCGTCCCATATGCCTGACCTGGCTGTGCCATTACTGGAACGTCTATTGTTTTATCCCCAACAGTAAGTTTTACCAGCTGCGTTTTCATATCCCCCAGCTCAATACCCCACTCTTCCACTTGCTTAGGTGACACAGTTAGGTAATTATCCCATGTAGCCTTTGTAATCGGGTCGGGCATTTCCTGCAACCAAGGATTGTTGGCCTGAATACCTTCACCAACTCCGTAGTTTTGGTATAGAACCAATTCCAATCCTGTATTATCTATGCTATATGAATTACCAATTCCTGAGGCAGCAGCTGCTACATCTACTGATGCTTGAAGAACTTCTGAGTTCACCGTGGCATTATAAACTCCATCATGAATACATTGATCCCAATAAGCATCAAAACTTGAAAAACCTGTGGATGAAGGATAACCGCTGGCTTCCCAATTACTCCTCATCAAGTCGTAATAAGATTTCTCGGACTGAGCCCAAGTCAGAAATGAATCTTGTGCCTGACGGGTATCAAAAATATTTTTTATAGTTGGTTGAGCCAGACTATATGATCCAGAAATTGGCTCGAAATCATTCCATGACTCCAAATAGTGATGATCTGGAGCCAAAATCTTCACCAAACTCGAAGTTTCATCCTTCTTTCCTGAGGTGGAAAGAGAGAATTTGGCTTTAGCCAAACCTTCAGCTAACTGAGAACCTAAGGCGTGATCGTATACCGGGTTACAGTTATAAAATATCACACCCCGTACTTGTCCTGATTTCAGCCCATTTACAAAAGCAGTGAATTTTTTATCATCACCCTTCCTTATATTCAGTGATTTGGTAGCGTCGATTGTGGTACCATAGCTACCCAAGAGATTATTGATAGCGATCACCAATGACTGGATATCTTTATCATTCGAACCACTTAAAACAAGCGATGATCCCTTAGTTTTTAATAAATCAGATGCAGCCTTATCCAAAACAGCACTATCAGCTATCTTTTGAGTAGGTATTGATGAAGCACTTGTTTTAGACGCGATAGCATTATAAAGATTTGCTATGTATATCCCTTCTTGAGATGGTTTGATTAATGTTCTATAATCGGCATTTGCCCCTGTAAGTGATAAGTTTGATTCAAAAGCATAAAGCCTTGACATCTCCTTCTTATCTTCTCCAACTTTTCGTGTCTTTGCAAATTGTCTGCTACTTAGAGTCGCATTGGGAGCAGATCCTATAAAGTCATAACCAAATGAGACGATGGTTTTTGCTTTAGCAAAATCATACACGGGGTACATTCTTTTTCCAAATGCAGATTCGTATGCCGAATTGATTCCGTCAGCAGAGAATTGATCATACTCAATCAATTCAACACTTGGGTACTTTTTAGTCAATTCATCTATCGCTGTAAGTGTAGAGGGACTGCTAATTGAGTGACTAACAATAGTCACTTTCCCCCCAATAACACCCAACCCTTTTGCTACAGCCAAATCTAAGTCAGCCCAAGTGGCTTTCTTTCCTTCAATTTGAGGACTCTGTAATCTATCTTTATCATATAATGGCAAAACAGAAGACTGGGCTTGAGCTGATGTCCCGCCTCCACTAATTGATGACAATGTATTTCCTTCAATTTTAATTGGTCTACCTTCTCTGGTTTTCACAACCACAGGTAGGCAATCACTACCATTGACATAAGTTGTCGCATAATAATTGGCATTGGAAGGATCGATATTTTCAGGTTTTCTTACGTAAGGGATCGCCTTTCGCACAGGAGTTTCGCAGGCAGCCAATGATACAGCAGCCAAACCAAAGCCCATTAGTTTTAGGAAATCTCTTCTCGAAGGTTCCTCTCCTTCTGAACCAGACAATGGAAGGTATTCAGGAAATTCTTTGTTCGCTAATTCTTGAAATTCAGTCGTATTCTTGAGCTGTTCCAAACCTTTCCAGTATTTCTTGGTCTCTTTCATATTTCCGGAATATATACTCGTCTAAAGTTAATTATAATTAATAGTGACATTTTGAACATTCCAAACCGCCTATGTCTTCAACTTTGAGTGGGTCTTTGCTATGCTCATCGTGTAACTCTACCAACTTTGAATAGTAATCGTTATCTTTTGTATTCACTTCAGTTTCTCGATGGCAATTGATACACCATCCCATGGTCAGTGTAGAATATTGGTAAACTACACTCATTTCCTGAATAGGCCCATGGCAAGTCTGACAGTCTAATCCTGCCACCTCCACATGTTGTGAGTGATTGAAATACGCCAAATCTGGGAGATTGTGAACTCTCACCCATTCTATTGGTTTGGGGTTATCACCATACTCTCCTGTTTCCGGATCAAAATCTATAGCAGCGTAAACTTTTGCAATTTCCTGAGAGACGCCACTTTGTCCACCTACGTTCTGAATACCAGAGTGGCAATTCATACAGATATTAGCAGAAGGAATGTTTGCTGATTTGCTTTTTCTCACACCAGTGTGACAATAGTTGCAATCAATTTCATATAGACCCGCATGTAGTTCGTGCGAGAAGGCAATTGGCTGTGTAGGCATGTATCCTTGCTGAACACCAATGGTGAATGCCCCATCAATTAATGTCTTAAGAACCAAGGCAGTGAAAACAAAAACAACAATTCCGATAAACGCATTGCTTTTCAATAATTTGCCCAGATCATATTTTTGATCAATTACCTCAAGATCAGTTTCATCTATTTCCTTACTTTCTTTTAGAAATTTCGTCAATACCGATACAATCAATCCCAAAACAACTAGGATTAAAACCAATATTACCACCAAGATTATAAGTATAGCTATTAAATAACCTGACGATATAGTTGATCCTGACTGAGCATTTTGACTAGACCCATCTGTTAGAATAACTTCCGCTGAAACTGGCGCCTTTGCAGATTCACTTTTCACATAAGCCAGTATTGATATGGTTTGATCATCCGAAAATGGATAAGAAGGCATTACATTTTTCTTGTACTCGTTAAATAGAGCTACAGCGTACTCATCACCACTTTGAATGAGTTTTTGCGAGTTTTTAACCCAGCTTATCAACCACTCTTTAGGTCTACGTTCAGTAACATCTTTAAGTGCTGGCCCTATAACTACTTCGTGGATAGCATGACACTGCGCACAGTTCCCTTTGAACAACGCTTCTCCTGCACTGATAATACCAGCATCTGTTGGAATACCATCGGCAGAAGCCTCTTGTGCACTCACGCTTGACGAAAGAAGAATTAGAATAAAAAATACACTCGCCGACAAGAAATTACTTGTGGCATTTCGAAAGGATAGATTGTTTAATAGCATTTATTTCTTAGGTCGAAATCCAACGGCTACAAATGTAATACGGGGTATGTGTTTTTCAAAAGTAGATTTGCAACCTCAGACGGCTTTTTATCGTTGGCGATCTGTCGAAACTTCCAAAAACATCGAAAATCAATACCTTGATACCTTTTAAGATATATAATGTGTCTTATTTAGAATTATTATAAATAACAACATTTATCCACACACTGATTTTAAGAAATAAAATCTCAAAAAGTTACAAAGTTAAAGACCGAATAATGCGAGGAAAACTGTTAAAAAAGTATTGAATTCAAAGAAAAAAGGCTACACTACTACTTTCGATTGATCAACGGAGCGACTCATGAAAATCGAAATAAAACTCTTCTTTAATGTGGATAACTTGACGATATTTTAGTTTTGTATATGATCCAAATAATCATAAATCTTTTGATGAATCTCAGGCCTTATATTTAATTCATAAATTGATTTATTCCCTCGATTGGGATAGACTCTATTAGATAGAAAAATGAATAGCAAGTCATTTTGAGGGTCAGCCCAAACCAATGTACCTGTAAATCCCGTGTGTCCATAACTTTCGGTACTTGCAGATTTTGCAATGCTGCTTTTGATTGAATCATATTCCAACAAAGGTTTATCAAAACCAAGCCCTCTCCGATTGTCTAAATTCGCATATTGATAAGCTGTAAAAAGGTCGATCGTTGATGGTTTGAGATAGATGATAGAATCAAGGGTACCATCGTTAAGAAACATTTGCCATAATCTCCCTAAATCTGAAGCGTTACTAAATAATCCGGCATTTCCTGAAATCCCTTTCATCAATATGGCTCCTTCATCATGCACTTTACCATGAATATTTTCATTTCGAAAAAAGGTATCAACCTCTGTTGGAACGATCATGGACGGGTCGAATTTATCAAGTGGATTAAAGCCAATTGTACTCAAAGCCATCGGAGTATAGAAGTGGTCATTTAGAAAAGATGGAAAATCCTTACCTGATAAGGTTTTAACTAATTCAGGAACCATATAAAAAAACAGTCCAGAATACACATATCCCTGCTTCAAATTGACCTCAGATCTTCTAATGTATTTTTTAATTCTTTGATCAAAATCTTTATAAAGAAACATGCCTTCAGATAGTTGATAAGGATAATCTGATGAGAATGCAGATTTTATAGTATTCCTTTTATAATGACCATTTTTACGGCTTATTTTTTCGTAAAACTTAATCCAACTTTGCATTCCTCCCTGGTGAGCCAAGGCTTGTCTAAAAGTAACTTCACCAACTTTACTCATTCCCAGATGCTGAATATACTTATTGATGGGCTCATCTAATTCAAACTTACCTAATTCATAAAGTTTCATAAGTGCCAATGTAGATGCAGCTACTTTGGTAATAGACGCAATGTCATATATATCAGAGTCTAAAACTGGTATCAAACTATCGTAAGTATGGAATCCGTATGATTTGAAAAGGATAGGTTTACCAGCTTGAGAAGCATATACAACACAACCCGGAAAAGCTTCATGCAGTATGGCGTGTTCTATAATAAAACCAATTTCTAATTCTAGATTTTTGTAAAGGCTATCTTCTTTGGCTTGCCCCCAACTAATATTCTGTGAAATTAAAAATAATAAAATCAGAAGGATTGTTTTATAAGACATGAACGTATTTAATTTTGCCGCCCGAAGGACTAAGCGAACTTATGGAAATTCTAAAACATTTTGTAATTGATTTTGATAGCACTTTCACAAGAGTAGAAGCACTAGATGTTTTGTGCGAAATATCTCTTCGTGACCATAAAGATCGCGATCAGTCTTTAAACAAAATAAAAGAGATTACTGATTTGGGTATGGAGGGGAAACTTTCATTGCGTGAATCTCTTGAGCAAAGGTTAGCCATTCTTCAAGCCAAAAAAGAACATCTTCCTGAACTTGTAGACAGATTGAGTAAACAGGTAAGCCTCTCGTTTGAGCGAAATAAGGAATTCGTGAGAAAATATGCCCACCAGATCTACATCGTATCAAATGGCTTTAAAGATTTTATTGTTCCAATAGTAGAACCCTACGGAATCAAAGCTGCCCATGTATATGCCAATGAATTCGTTTATGATGCGAAAAGAAATATTACGGGATTTGATGCGGATAATTTACTTTCAAGTAATGGAGGAAAACCGAAACTAATAGCCTCCTTGAAACTAAAAGGGGAAATATTTGTATTGGGCGATGGATACACTGATTATGAAATTAAGAAGGCAGGAATAGCTCATAAATTCTATGCTTTTACAGAAAATATAAGGCGAGAAAATGTACTGCAGAATGCAGATCATGAAGCTCCCAATTTGGATGAATTTTTATACGTAAATAAAATGGAAAGAGCCCTCTCCTACCCAAAAAGTAGGATTAAAGTCTTGCTTCTTGAAAATATTCATGAGCACGCTATTAAGAAATTAACTGAGGAAGGATATCAAGTTGAAGTTTATAAATCCAGTATGACTGAAGAGAAGCTTTCCGAAGCTATCAAAGATGTGTCGATACTGGGAATTAGATCAAAAACCCAAGTGACCGAAAAAGTCCTTGAAAACGCAAAAAGGCTTTTGGCAGTCGGGGCATTTTGTATAGGTACCAATCAAATAGATCTAAATACCTGTTTGAAGAAAGGCATTGCGGTATTTAACGCGCCTTATTCTAATACCAGATCAGTAGTTGAGTTGGCCATTGGTGAGATTATCATGTTGATAAGAAATCTTCCAGATAAAATCCCAGCCATGCACCAGGGAAATTGGGATAAATCTGCTTCAAATAGCTTTGAAATTAGAGGTAAAAAACTGGGAATATTCGGCTATGGAAATATAGGAAGTCAACTGTCCGTAGTAGCCGAATCTCTGGGAATGAAAGTTCAGTTTTATGATATAGAAGAAAAGTTAGCTCTTGGTAATGCCGAGCAATGTAAGAGCTTGTCTCAATTTCTTGCAACTTCAGACATCATTACCCTACATGTAGATGGAAGACCCAGCAATGAAAATATTATTGGTGAAGCGGAATTCAGCAAAATGAAAGATGGGGTAATATTTCTAAACCTGAGCAGAGGTCACGTGGTGGACATTCCATCACTTAAAAAATATGTTCTGTCAGGTAAAATCAAAGGTTTGGCTGTTGACGTATTCCCTGATGAACCCATGAGCAACAGTGATCAATTCATTTCTGAACTTCGTGGATTGCCTAATACAATTCTGACCCCTCACATAGGTGGGAGCACACTAGAAGCGCAAGAAAACATAGCGGACTTTGTTCCTGGAAAAATAATGGATTACATCAACACCGGGTCTACAGGTGTGAGTGTGAATTTCCCAAATATTGTACTCCCGAAATTGAAGGATGCTCATCGTTTTATTCATATTCACAAAAATGAGCCTGGCATACTCGCTGAGATCAATAACTTGCTTGCTTCACACGATATAAATGTAGTAGGACAATACCTCAAAACGAATGAAGAGATTGGGTACGTAATAACGGATATAAATAAAGATTACGACGAACAGGTAATTAAAAATCTAAAGAAGATAAAAGCGACGATAAGATTCCGAGTACTCTATTAGTGTTATTTGAACATTATGGCTAAATTGTGTTCTTATTATGACTTAATCTTAAGTTGAAAATAATAAATAATGAGTCAATTGTCACCGCAGTGGAAAAATCTCACGAGTTTATCAGAGCTGAATCATGTAATTAATGAGTCCAAGTATAAACCTGTATTGATTTTAAAACACGATCCTTCTTCTGGAGAAAGTATTAGGATTAAAAATGAGCTTGATTTGAATTGGGGTCTCACCTCCGATCAAGTTGACCTTTATTTAGTAGAATCCTATCAACAAACAATTTCAAAAGAGATCGTGGATGTTGCCGGTATAGATGATGAATTCCCTCAAATCGTACTTTTTGCTGATGGTGTTACCATGTACGATGAATCTTACGACATGATTAGCTTCAAGAAAATTAAATTAGCATTAAAGATTGTCAATAGGACTTTCAGGTGGTTAGAAACCCGCGCATAAAAAAAGCTTCCGGGATCCCCGAAAGCTATATAAAACTCTTCAGACTAGAATTTAAACCCCTGTCTATTAAGGATTTGAGCTGTAAAAAAGTATCGATAATCCTCTGTTATCCTGATTCATCGAATGAATGTGGTTACGCCTAAACGCAATGAGGCCCGCTCTTTACTTTCCACTTCGCCCGGAATTGTTTTGATGTTAGGTTTAAAAACAATTTCGTCTGAAAAGCAAAGCAAAATTAAACGCTATTAAACTATTACACATGCTTAATAAAATATATTTCACCCCTGGCCCTACTCAATTGTACTACACTGTTCCCGATCATATAAAATCGGCATTGCGCAATGATATTGGGTCAATTTCACATAGAAGTAAGGCTTTTGAAAAAGTGTTTATTGAAACAAGAGAAAATCTGAAAGCATTGCTTGGACTGCCAGACAGTTATGAAATTTATTTTACCTCCTCTGCTAATGAAATTTGGGAAAGGATCATTCAAAACTTTGTAGAGCATAGCTCGCACCACTTTGCCAATGGATCATTTTCCAAGAAATTTTACGAATTCACACATCAGTACAATAGAAATTCAACGCTGGAAGAAAGTGAACCGGGCGTTCATTACAAAAATTTTAACATTCCAGCGCAGGCAGAGTTGATTTCTTGCACATTGAATGAAACGAGCATAGGGTATCAATTCCCGACCGAGGAAATATATCAGCTCAAAGAAAAACATCCAGATAAATTGATGTCTGTGGATGGCGTCAGTGCTTTTCCTTGTGTAAAATTTGATTTTTCAAAAGTGGATACCGCTTATTTTTCGGTTCAAAAATCCTTTGGACAACCTTCAGGATTGGGTGTTTGGATCATGAACCATGCATGCATCGAAAAGGCAGCATCTCTGGATGCAAAGGGTCTCCCTACCGGTAGCTATCATAGGTTAAGCGAACTCAGAAAACACGGAGCTAAAAATCAAACACCAGAAACCCCCAATACTTTGGGCATCTATTTGTTGGGGAAAGTAGCCAAGGATATGCTGGACAGAGGAGTTCAAAATATTCAAAATGAAACTATTTATAAGTCGAGCATATTATATCAGGCGCTGACAGATCATCCAGATTTTGAACCGTTCATAGAAGACAAAAAATACAGATCCAAAACTGTTATTGTGGCTAAGTGTAAAAAAGGTAGCACATCAGTACTTGAGAGATTCAAAGCGAAAGGTTGGATTCTTGGCAGTGGCTATGGCACTTTTAAGGCTGATCATATTCGCATAGCCAATTTTCCAATGCATTCTAAAGAGCAAATCGAACAACTTTGTGATTTTATTCAAACTTTTTAATAAATTCCATATTCACGCATTAAAATAAAAATCAAATACAAACGGTTGAAATCAACCTTACATTTGTATCAAAATCAAAATAATCACAACTGATGTATAAATTCAATAGAGTTTTAGTTGGTTTAGACAACACCGAGATAGATAAAGATCTAATTCAGGCTGCTTCAGATTTATGTGTGTTATCTGGCACCAAAGAAGTCTTTTTTATCAATGTAATAAAAGAATTTGATCTTCCAGAATCACTTAAAAAAGAATTCCCAGATCTCGTTATTCGAGCAATCGAGGAAAGAAAAAATGAGCTACAAACTTCCGTTAATAAATATTTTAAATACGAAGAAGCCAAAGTAGCTGTAAACGTCCTAGTAGAGCAAGGATCAGTAACCAAAACAGTTCTTAAGATTTCAGCAAAGGAAAAAATTGACCTCATTGTTTTGGGTAGAAAAAATGAGAAAAAAGCGGGCGTACTACTAACACGAATTGCCCGTAGGGCGTTGTGTTCTTTGCTCATTCTACCTAAAGGTCAAACAATCAAATTTAAAAAGATATTTGTACCAACTGACTTTTCAAACTATTCCAAAAGTGCAATGGAAAAAGCACTCACATTGGCAAGAAGGTCTGAAGGGGAATCTAAAATCACAGTTCAGCACGTATATCAAGTGCCATCAGGATATCATTACGCTGGGAAAACCTTTCGTGAATTTGCACTAATCATGAAGGAAAATTCGGAAAAGGAGTATGCACGATTTATGAGCAACTTTGATCCTAAAAATTTGGATATTTTGTCTGTATTTTCATTGGATAACGATGACCACATCACTGATGTAATTGTAAAAGAAGCCAAGAAAAGGCACGCTGATATCATTATAATAGGTGCAAAGGGCAGAACAGCAGCAGCAGCTTTATTTATAGGAAGTAAAACTGAACGACTCGTACAGCTGAATGAAGAAATTCCGATGTTAGTGATCCGACCAAAGGGTAAAAGTGTTGGTTTGATGGAATACTTAAAAGATCTCTGATTAAGACCGAAGTTTATCCAACAAATTATTGAGGGATTCGCATTCTTTTTCACTCAGCTTATTAATTGATTCCTCTAGAGAAGTCATTTCTAAATCTATTATTTGAAGCAAATCCAATCCAGATTGGGAAATAATAACATCAACCGCTCTTCTATCCCCAGAGCATTGTCTCCGTTCAACCAAATCTTTTAATTCCAGTTTGTCGATAATTCTCGAAGCATTTGAGCTTTTATCCAACATTCTTTCAATAAGCAAATTGATAGTAGATGGGTTTGGAAATTGCCCTCTCAATATCCTAAGCACATTAAATTGTGCATTTGTTAATCCATGTGGCTTAAAAACACCAACTTGCTTTTGAAGCAGCCATCCATTAGTATAAATAATGTTAATAAGTGCCTTGCTCAATTCACTTTTGAATTTCTTCTGTCGAATTTCTTCTGCTATTCCCATTTTATTTCTGACAAATACATTTAATGTTACGACAGGTAATTTAATATAGTTGTGAAATATTTTTATTGTTACTTTAAACTATCATAAAAAACACCCAAAAGTTTATATCCCTGCCCATTGGAAGAGGCTTTTATTATATCGAAAATTAAGAATGAGGAAACACTGCACTATGGTTTTAACCTTTTGGTTCAGGCATATCAGGAACGGGTGTATTGGCATGTAAGAAAAATGGTCATTGATCATGATGATGCCAATGATCTGACACAGGATATATTTGTGAAAGTGTGGTCCAATCTATCCAAATTCAGGGAAGAGTCTAGCCTTTTTACCTGGGTATACCGAATAGCAACCAACGAGTGTTTAAATTTTCTTCAAAAGAAAAAACGCCGTTTCATGTTACCTCTTGGTGATGTAAGCGAGGAATTAGCCTCCAAAATAGATTCTGGAAATATGATGAGTGGGGACGAAATCCAATTGAAATTACAAAAAGCATTGTTGAAACTCCCTAATAAACAACGCGCCGTTTTTAACATGAAATATTATGACGACTTGAAATTTGAACAAATTTCAGCAATAACTGGTACTAGTGTTGGTGCACTTAAAGCAAATTACCATCACGCTGTGAAAAAAATAGAACTTTTTCTTTCTACCGATTAAACCTTTTAAATTGAATATGATCTAAAGAGTAATGAAAATCCAGATTGACGATATCGAAAAGAAAAATCCCTATCAGGTACCTGATGGTTATTTCTTAAAACTCACTTCTGATATTCAGGCGAAAGTAGTAACTGAAACCAATAAATATCATGCTCCACAGTGGATTATAAGATGGGCGATGGTTCCAGCATTAATGGTTATGGTTTTTGCTGGTTATTGGATATATGATAGTAACAACCCATCAATCTCTCAAAGTGAAACATTACTGGCTGCAATTTCAGACGAAGAAATATTAAGCTATTTGGATGAAAGTGAGCTATCACTGAATGAACTTGTATCACTGACATCTGACTTTTCCGGATTCATAGATGAAGACGCAAATTACCTTCAAGGTTTAGATCTTGAAAATGAAAATATTGATGATTTAATAAACGCTTTTGATTTGAAAGAAATTTAACCATAAGATGAAGACCTTTATAATAATATTTACTTTCGCTTTCTTTGGACAAATGGCATTTGGCCAAAGTCAAGCTGCCCTTGAAAAAATTGAAGCAGCTAAAATCGCGTTAATTACAGAAAGACTCGAGTTAACACCAGAACAAGCAGAAAAATTCTGGCCTGTCTATAGAGAATACAGTGAAAAACAAAGAGAAATTCGACAAGAATTTCAAACTTTGAAAAGAGAATTTGATCCCGCAACAGCGACTGAAGACGAAAGTAAAAAAGTGCTTGATAGAGGGTATCAAATTAAAGAACGCCAATTAGAATTAGACCAAAATTACTCGCAACGAATGCAACAGGTTGTCTCAAGTAGACAATTAATGAATTTGAAAAAGGCGGAAGACGATTTTAAAGACATGCTGATGAAAAGGATCCGCGATGAAACCATACAAAGACAAAGGATGGATGGCGAAAGGTTAAGAAATGATCAACAATTGAAGCAACGAAAAACAAATTAAATCACGCCCCTCCTACCCAAAATGACAATCAAAAAGACGATAATCTCGTTCCTTTTGGTGTTCACATTTTATTTTTGTGAGGCTCAATCAAATGAGTTGTCAATTTCCGAACAGTTAGATATAATGGAAATGGAAATGGATTCACTTTCCATTTTTAATTTAATAGATAGTTTACTCAAACGAACAAGCCCCATTTATTCAGAATTGAATTTTAGAGTAGGCTACAACAGCAGCGTACTCAGTGCCGGTAGAAACTTTGGAATAAATCAGTTTGGACTATCCCCAGGCGTTTCCTATTATCATAAAAAGGGTTTTTATGCAGATGTGTCCGGATTTTGGAACAGTTCACTCGACCCAAAATACAATCTAACCGTGCTTTCCGCCGGTTATATGAAGTTCATAGGAAAGCATTGGACTTTGAACGGAAGTTATGAGAGATGGGTGTATCAGGTCAGCGATTCTGAAACATCAACATCGAGCTTGAAAAATAGTCTAAATATATCTTCGGGATTAACTACCAAACATTTATATGGATCCTTAGACTACAGTTATCTTTTTGGACAAAGCAACGCTCACCGTATAATAGGAAACATTTCAGGGAACATTAGTGTGAAAAACATATGGATTTTTGATCAAATTCGATTTGCTCCGGGTATATCCGCGATTTATGGCAATAGTGATGTAACCACCTACTTCAATGGCAATATCATCGAAGAAATTCGAACCAATGAATATTTGAAGAGCAACATCAACACTCCTGAATTTATCTCCTTCGCCAGAAACGCACTTTCAGCAGATGAAATGGCTGAAATTGAAAACATTAGAATGTCAAATATCCGGTTTAAAGGACAGCAAATTATAGATATCTATCTGAATAATCCTACCATATCAAACCACATCTATGAACTGCTGGATGAAACAGAAAACCAATATGGCCTCATGAATTACAGTTTTCAATTGCCTGTAATCCTCACCTTGAATAAATCATTCAATTTAATTTTAAGCTATTCTTATAGCGTACCAGTAAAACTTCCCGGGGAGACTTCAATTTTTTTAGACCCTATCGGTTATTTCAGCTGTTCTTTCATATACCGAATTCCTATCAGATAAAAAATTTCAATCCAGCCAGTTATTAAAGGGAAAAACCTACCTTTGCATCCCGTAACAATACTTAGGAAACTTAATCCCTTAATGTCCAAAGCAAAATATATTTTCGTTACGGGTGGTGTAACTTCATCGCTGGGAAAAGGCATCATTTCGGCTTCATTAGGCAAGCTTTTACAAGCTCGTGGCTTTTCTGTAACAATTCAAAAATTTGATCCTTATATCAATATTGATCCAGGAACACTCAATCCTTATGAGCATGGCGAATGTTATGTCACCGACGATGGCGCAGAAACAGATCTCGATCTAGGTCATTACGAAAGATTCCTTAATATCACTACCTCCCAAGCCAACAACGTAACAACTGGCAGAATTTATCACACGGTTATTCAAAAAGAGCGACAGGGAGTATTTCTGGGGAAAACTGTTCAGGTTGTGCCTCACATCACCGATGAAATCAAGGATAACATTTACAAACTTGGCGAAACAGGAAAATATGACATGGTCATCACCGAAATCGGTGGGTGCGTCGGTGATATTGAATCGCTTCCATTTATTGAAGCAGTAAGACAGGCAAGATTAGAACTCGGTCCATCCAATTGCATTTCCGTGCATTTGACTTTGGTGCCTTATCTCAAAGCTGCCGGGGAACTTAAAACCAAGCCAACACAGCATTCGGTCAAAGAACTTTTGGAGGCTGGAGTGCAACCAGATATTTTAGTTTGTAGATCTGAGCATCATCTTGATATGGACATCAGGAAGAAATTGGCGCTCTTCTGTAACGTTCCTGTCAATGCGGTCATTGAAGCACTTGATGCCGATTCCATCTATGACGTGCCCATATTGATGAGGAAGGAAAAACTAGATGAGCGTGTCTTGTCTAAGTTTAAGCTATCACATAAAAAGGAACCTAAAATCGAACAATGGAAGGAATTTTTGGGTCGTCTAAAAAATCCAACACACGAGGTGAAAATTGGTTTGATAGGCAAGTATGTTGAATTAAGAGATTCATATAAATCCATTGCAGAATCATTTACCCATGCAGGAGCATTCAACGAATGCAGAGTAACACTTGAGTGGATTCATGCGGAGGATGTAACCAACGAGAATAAGGAGAAAGTTTTAGCCAATCTTGACGGAATACTCGTAGCTCCTGGATTTGGAGAGCGAGGAATAGAAGGAAAAATCGCAACCGTCAGATATGCCCGTGAAAACAATATTCCATTCTTTGGGATATGTCTGGGCATGCAATGTGCAGTAATTGAATTTGCCAGAAATGTATTGGGCCATAAAAAAGCGAACAGTACAGAAATGGATCCCAAGACAAAATATCCGGTGATCGATCTGATGGAAGATCAAAAATCTGTAACCGCCAAAGGAGGCACCATGCGATTGGGAGCTTATGTATGCCAAATAAAAAAAGGCACTAAAGCATACCATACTTATGGACAAACAAAGATTTCGGAGAGACACAGACATAGATATGAGTTTAATAATCAATATCTCGAAGAATTTGAAAATGCCGGAATGATAGCCTCAGGAATCAATCCTGAAACCAACTTAGTGGAAATGATTGAATTGGTAGATCATCCGTGGTTTGTGGGGTCACAATTTCATCCTGAACTAAAATCAACAGTATTAAATCCACACCCATTATTTGTAAAATTTGTAAAAGCTGCCATGTTAAAACAAAGCAGTCAATCATAAGCACAATCATATTATTATAATACTATGGATAGAAATCAGATCATAGGACTGGTTGTAATGTTGGCATTCATTACGGTATATTTCCAGTTTTTCGCCCCAGAACCACCGATTGAGCAGCCGGTGAATACAGAACAACAAAGCACTTCAAATGCTCAAATAGATAATTCAACTCTTAAAGAATCATCCGTCAACATTTTATCTGATAGCGCGAAATCTAGATTGAATGAAATGAAATTTGGTCTATTTTCAGGCAAGGCTTCAGGAGAAGAAAAGATAATAAAAATAGAGACAAATGACCTCATCGTTAATTTCAGCTCAAAGGGCGGAACTGTCAAGGAAGTTATTTTAAAAAGATTTAAAGATTTTCGAGGAGACCCTTTGGTGCTTTTGGATGCGAAGCATGCTGCACAGCATTTTCAAGTAGGTCATCTATCAAAAAATATTGATTTATCAGCGCTCTATTTCGACACAAACAGTCAGTCGGTGGTGATGGTAAATAAGGCAGATTCAGTTTTGATTAAATTCAAATTGAATATTTCGTCGAGTCAATCAATAACCTACGAATATGTAATCCCTGGTTCTGGATATGAAGTGCGGATGAAAGTAAGTCAGGTTGGAATGGAAAGCATCCTGGATAACAAGATCAGTTTCAATTGGGATCAAAAAATGAATCGTGTTGAATTGGACTTCAAAGATGCACGAAACCGATCTACCGTAAAATACAGAACAGTTGAAGGTGATGTTGAGGAACTATCTGCCACTTCCACTGAAAAAGAAGAAGAAACATTTGAAAGTAAAGCTACCTGGGTTTCTTTCAGACAAAAATTCTTCACTGCAGCTATAATCTCAAACAATCCATTTGAGAATGGAAAGATTTCTTCAGTTGTAGATTTCAATGACTCTACCTCTGTAAAAGAAGTATCTATGAATCTGGAGCTTTCTTACAGTGACTTTATAGCCAACAAAACGAATTTAAATTTCTATTACGGACCAAATAACTACGCTTATTTAAAAGAAGTGACGGCTGATTTTGGTCAGAATGTAGAATTGGGTTGGAGCGTCCTTGGATGGATCAATAAGTTCGCGATCATTCCGATATTCCATTTTCTTGAAAAGTATATTTCAAATTATGGAGTGATTATCATCATCATGGTATTCATTCTAAAGTTGGTGCTTTCGCCACTAACTTATACTTCCCACATGGGAATGGCCAAGATGAGAGTTTTAAAGCCTGAATTGGATGAAATAAAAGCCAAACATGGCGATGATGCTCAGAAGGCACAACAGGAACAAATGGCACTCTATCAAAAGGTGGGCATCAACCCATTGAGTGGATGTATTCCAATGGTGCTCCAAATGCCTATTCTTTTTGCCATGTTCTATTTCTTCCCTAATTCGATTGAATTGAGGCAGGAAAGTTTCTTATGGGCGCATGACCTATCTACCTATGATAGCATTCTTAATCTGTCATTTACTATTCCTTTCTATGGTGATCATGTGAGCTTATTCACGTTACTCATGACAGCTTCAACTATACTTTATACCTGGTCTAACAGTCAAATGACAGCATCTGTTCAAGGGCCTATGAAAACCCTGCAATATCTGATGCCAATCATGTTTTTGTTCTTTTTGAACAGCTATTCTTCAGGATTGACCTTTTACTATTTCGTTTCTAATATTGTTTCTTTCGGACAAATTGCCCTATTTAGAAAATTGATTGATGAGGATAAAATCAAAAGAATTCTTGAAGAAAATAGAGTAAAGAACGTCGATAAGAAAAAATCATCATTCCAGCAGCGTCTGGAAGATGCCATGAAAGCACAAGGGCAAAAGCAGAAAAAACCCGGAAACAAAAAGTAATCAACTACTTATTAACATTCTGATTGTTAATTGATTGATTACTAAACAAATACACAAAACCCCTTCTTTGATAGGGGTTTTCTTTTGTCTCACAAATATATCTTAGACATATGTTAGATATATTTGTGCCCTTGTCTTTTGAATAAGACTGAACCATTTTCAAAATCAACCATGGGTAAAATTATTGCGATAGCAAATCAAAAAGGTGGAGTTGGTAAAACAACCACTGCAATCAATTTAGCAGCGAGTTTGGCCGCTCTCGAACTAAAAACATTAATTGTAGATGCTGATCCACAAGCTAATGCAACTTCCGGCGTTGGTAAAAATCCAAAAGAAGTTGAATTCAGTATATATGAATGCATGGTGGATAATGTGGATGCGGCAAAGTGTATTGTAAGCACAGATATTAAATACCTTGATTTACTCCCTTCGCACATCGATTTGGTTGGCGCAGAGATTGAAATGGTAAGCTTAGCCAACAGGGAGCAAAAAATGAAATTGGCACTTGCTGAAGTCAGTAAAAGCTACGATTATGTAATCATAGATTGTTCTCCTTCTCTTGGGCTAATCACAGTTAATGCCCTTACGGCTGCAGATTCTATCATCGTACCAGTGCAATGTGAATATTTTGCACTTGAAGGACTGGGGAAATTGCTCAATACTATAAAAATCATTCAAAGCCGATTGAATCCAGATCTGGCCATAGAAGGAATCCTTCTCACAATGTATGATTTGAGATTAAACCTCTCAAATCAGGTTGTCAATGAGGTAAGGACTCATTTCAAATCGATGGTATTTAATACTCTCATACCTAGAAATATCAAATTAAGTGAATCACCAAGCTTCGGAATACCAGCCATCTCGCATGATGCGGAAAGCAAAGGAGCCCTCTCCTATTTAAATCTCGCTAAAGAGATAATGGAAAGAAATCAAGTAGAGGCAGCATAAAATAAACACATGGCTGAAAAGTGGAAAAAGAGATCGGGATTGGGTAGAGGATTGGGTGCTTTACTGGAGGATAATGATGAAAAAGAATTATTAAGTGGTTCTGGTGCTACCATCAGAGGTGCCATTGGTGAAATTTCACTGGATCAGATTGAAGTAAACCCATTTCAACCAAGAACTGATTTTAACAAGGAAGCGCTTGAAGAGTTAGCTGATTCCATTCGGGTTCAAGGCATAATTCAACCCATTACGGTCAGAGCACTCAGCGATCACGAATTTCAATTGATCTCTGGTGAAAGGCGGTATCAGGCGTCCAAATTAGCAGGACTTATCAGCATACCAGCTTACATCAGAATAGCTGATGACCAGCAAATGCTGGAAATGGCGCTAATTGAAAACATTCAGCGTGAAGATCTTAATGCCATAGAGATAGCACTAAGTTACCAGAGACTTTTGGCTGAATGTGATTTGAAACAAGAAGAACTAGGTGACCGGGTAGGTAAGAACAGATCAACAGTAAATAATTACCTACGCCTTTTGAAACTTCCTCCTTCAATCCAGATTGCACTGCGCGATGGTAAGATTTCTATGGGTCATGCTCGAGCAATCATCAACATCGAGAATATCGATCTGCAATTGGATATTTTCAAAAAAATCATATCTCAAGAACTTTCTGTCAGAAAAGTGGAAGAATTGGTTCGCGGTATTGGGAGTAAAAAAGAGGTTGAAAAAAAGGAATCAGGTACCATTAATCCTGAAATCGCAAAGATTCAAACTAAGCTTACTTCGCATTTTGGAACTAAAATTTCAATAAAAGCTGACGCTCAGAACAAGGGTGAGATTAAAATTCCGTTTGTTTCTTCAGATGAACTTACCAGAATACTCGAAATTCTTGCGGTCTAACATCATTAGACTGGGCTTGTTTGGGATTGTTTTCCTCTCGTTCATTTGTACCACAAAGGCACAAATGAGCAAAACGGATTCTATCTTTTTAATGACGGATAAAACCATTTTAGAATTTCAATCCGTATCTGAATTGGATCCAAATAAGGCGGCATTTCTATCAGCCATTTTACCCGGTTTAGGGCAAGCTTATAACAATCAATATTGGAAAATCCCTTTGATCTACGGTGGTGCGCTCATTTTTGCCCATTACATCAACTACAATAATCGGATCTATTATGAGATGCAAAATGCGCTAGTCGCCCAAACTGATAATAGTACACTAACCGAGAATTTTTATGATAATATTTTTAGCACCACCACCACTTTGGAAAACAACCGTGATGTATTTAGAAGGAATCGCGACTTCCTGATCATTTTGACTTCAGCATTCTATTTGCTCAATGTAGCGGACGCACATATTTCGGCTCATTTGAATGAATTCGAAGTTAATGAAAACCTTTCCATGTCAATATCCCCCTCCTTTCAATCAACTCCATTAATTTCGCGAGCGGCAGGAATTTCTATTTCAATAAATTTCAGATAATGCGAATAGCACTTATTGGATACGGTAAAATGGGTAAGACCATCGAAGCTCTTGCTTTGCAAGCTGGGCATGAAATATCAAAAGTGATAGACGCAGATAATGCCGAAGAAATAAACCTAATCTCAACGTCCAACACGGATGTGGCCATTGAGTTTTCTCAACCATCCACAGCATATCAAAATATCAAAACACTAGTCGGGAATGGAGTCACCACAATGGTTGGAACTACAGGCTGGCTAGATAAGTATGATGAAATTGCATCGTTGTGCAAAAGCAAAGGAGGCACGTTTTTATATGCTTCCAATTACAGCATTGGTGTAAATCTATTTTTTGAATTGAATAAATGGCTGGCTGAAAAAATGGCCAATATTGGGGATTTCAAAGTTGGAATGGAGGAAATTCATCATACAGAGAAGAAGGATGCGCCGAGTGGAACGGCCATTACACTTGCAGAAGGTATAATGGCTAAAAACCAAAAAATATCTGGTTGGATAAATGAGCGTACATCTGATGATTCGCAAGTAGGCATAGTTTCCCTACGTGAGACAGATGTACCCGGCACACATACGATCACCTATCATACGCCTCTTGAAAGCATTGAAATCAAACACACAGCACATGACCGAAAAGTTTTTGCAAGTGGTGTAATAAAAGTAGCTGAGTGGATCACTAACCAGTCAGGAGTTTTAACAATGGAAGATTTTATAAAACAATCATAAATGTATTTCAACGATTTTAGCATCACATTCACCATCATATTTTTACTTGGGTGGTACGCTTGTCAGGCAGTGGCTTATTATAAATTTTTTGAAAAAGCTGGCGAACAAGGATGGATCGGTCTGGTCCCGTTTTACAATTATTATGTACATATGAAAATAGTGGGTAGACCTACATGGTGGGTGCTTTTGCTATTTGTGCCAGTCGTCAATTTTTTCATAGCCCTGACTATTCATCTGGATTTACTGAAGTCCTTTGGGCGATATTCTTATTTCGACCAATCAGTAGGGGTGGTTTTCGCACCATTCTACATGATTTACATTGCATTTTCTGATGCTACCTACCATGGAAAAGCGACAGAGATACCAAAAAGAACAAGAACTGTTCCCCAGGAATGGTTTGAAGCAATTGTGTTTGCTGTCTTTGCAGCAACATTTATCCGATGGGTTTTTATGGAAGCATACGTGATCCCTACCCCATCCATGGAAAAATCGTTGTTAGTTGGTGACTTCTTATTTGTGAGTAAAATCAATTATGGTCCGCGTACGCCAAAAACGCCGTTGCAAATTCCGCTCACTCACGCCAAGATTTGGGGAACTGAAATTCCTTCATATCTGGAGTCCGTTCAGCTTCCTCAATTTAGACTTCCCTCTCTTAGTAAAGTAGAGCGCAATGACGTGGTGGTGTTCAATTACCCTGCAAACGACTCGTACAATCAACGCCCTGACGGAGGCTATCATCCACTCGATTTAAAAACACATTATATCAAAAGATGTGTGGCTGTGGCTGGTGATACGATTGAGGTTCGAAAAGGACAAGTATATATCAATGGTGAATTGGGTGATAATCCTGAGTTGATGCAACATAATTATTTCATAAAAGCCAATAAAATCATCAGTGATCACAATTGGGCGAAAATTATTGATAAATATGACTTATCCAGAGATTTGAGACCTGTAAAACTTCAAGGTGGCATCACTTCTTTTTTCGCCATGACCAATGCTGAAGTGGCTGGTGAATTGGAGAAATTAGAATTTATTGATAGTGTAACTAAACAGCTAAGGGACTCAGCACAAGTGGAGCAAGACATCTTCCCTGACTCAAGATATTTCCCATGGAATGCTGATAATTTCGGGCCATTAGAACTTCCGTATAGAGGATTAACCATTGATGTGGATGAATACACAATGGCCAAATACGGTTCTACTATCGAAAGCTATGAAGACCTGGATAATGTGAAAATTGAACTTGATCAACTAACTGTCGATGGAAATCTCGTAAACACTTATACCTTCAAAAAGGACTATTACTTCATGATGGGTGATAACCGACACAATTCGGCCGATTCACGTTATTGGGGATTTGTTCCAGAAGACTTTGTGGTAGGTGAAGCTTCATTTATCTGGATGTCTTTGGATGAAACCAAGCCATTTCTCAGAAAGATCAGATGGAGTAGGCTGTTTAAAGGAATAGACTGATTTATTTCAGATAACCTACAATCATAAACATCACCAAAAAGAATATGGTGCCAGCTGCCATGAGCACAAGCATTGATAGGAACCCCTTCACTTTGCTTTTGCGTTCAGTTTGCTGTTCATAAATGTTGTAGTAATAATAATCATTCGGGTCTATATCCATCTAGTGGAGCTTATTTAGGTTCACCACAAGTATATACATGATCAGTGCCATTTGTAACACTACCTTTCAAAAAACTATCTACCAATTAATCACCTCTTTTCCCATCTGAGCCAGATAACTGTTGGTTTTTGAAAAAGGCTTACTTCCAAAAAATCCACGATATGCGGCAAATGGGGATGGATGAGGACTAGAGATAATATGATGTTTTGATCCGTCAATCACCTCCCCTTTCTTTTGCGCGTATGCCCCCCATAGGATAAATACCAGCCTTTCCCTTTGAGTGCCCAAATTGTGAATAACAGCATCGGTGAACTGCTCCCACCCCTTTTTTTGATGCGATCCTGGCTGATTGGCTCTGACTGTTAGAGTTGCATTGAGCAAAAGCACACCTTGCCTTGCCAACCTCTCCAAACTTCCATGAGGTGGTATTTCTTTACCTAAATCATTTTTCAATTCTTTAAAAATATTGAGCAGCGATGGTGGAATTGGTACGCCTTCGGTAACTGAAAAACACAACCCATTGGCTTGTCCATCTCCATGATAGGGGTCTTGACCAATGATTACAACTTTGACCTCCTCAACAGGACAAAAATCAAAAGCCCGAAAAATTCCATTGCCAGGTGGATATATTTTTTCAGACTGGTATTCTGATCTAATGAATGCTGTCAGTGATTTGAAATAGTCTTTTTCAAACTCTTCTCCCATCAACACCATCCAGGAAGATTCAATTTTTACATCCATATTTTGAAACTTTATTTCAGAATGTTGGCAAAATAAGAAAAGACTTCTAAATTTCTTTCTTGAAAGCAAAGATGGTAGCAGATATTACAAAAGGAATCAGGGTTTCAGTAGAAACAGAGTATCAGCAGGAGTATTCAAATCCAGCGCAGAATCACTTTGTCTTTACCTATCAGATCACCATTGAAAATCTGGGCGACAAAACAATCCAACTTATGTCAAGGCACTGGGATATCGTAGACCTGACTTTTCCAAATAGAGAAATTGAAGGAGAAGGTGTCATCGGAAAACAGCCCATCATTGAGCCGGGACAAATGCATCAGTATGTATCAGGATGTAACCTCAAGTCTGGATTAGGCAAAATGTCTGGCTATTACACAATGGAAAGACTTGTAGATGGCAAACAGTTTTCCGTAAAAATACCACAGTTCGATATGGTAGTGCCATTCAAGCTTAATTGATCTTGGGGCATTCCCTTTTCACTCTTAGCTCATATATCAAATATAAAATCCGGGCACAAAATGCTCACGGTCTACATTCACCTTTCCTTTTTAGGTTTTATAATGAAGTAATCAAGGGTGAAGATCCTCAATTAAAAAAGTCATTGATTGAAATCCGAAATTCTGTTTTTAATGCTACTGATGTCCTCTCCTATATCGATCCCAAATCAAACTCGCATAAAAATGAGCCAATAAGTAGATGGTCAAAAAGAGTGACTTCAAGTCTGAAATTCACACAATTCCTCATCCGATTGATTGATTTTCTTGAAGTAAAAACCGTATTGGAAACCGGTACCGCATCTGGCATCAATGCCTCCTCTTTGACATATTCAAAAGCTGAAAAGATCGTCACACTCGAAGGCTCATCGGCCATAGCCACTATAGCTTCCGAAGTGATAGCAAAATTTGGCAATGACAAAGTACGTCTGATAGAAGGAGAAATAAAAGATACTTTCAAACAAACCTTGATGGTTCATCAGCCTGAACTAATCTTTCTGGATGCTGATCATCGCAGTGAAACCATCAACTTTTATCTGGACGTGATCGCACAAATGAAAGAAGCACCCACTTGCATCCTTGTACATGATATTTACTGGTCCAAAGACATGTATCAGGCCTGGCAGGAAATCATCAAAAATCCTTCTTATGCACTGACGATGGACTTATTTGAAGTAGGGATTATCTTTCCGAAAATTCAAATAGAAAAACAACACTTTCTGATCCAATTTTAACATAATCTGCTTCGTTTATTATTTGATGGGCAATTAACTACTTTTGTGCCCGTAAATAAACAGTCAATGGAAACTCAGGAATCGAACAATCAGATTAATAAAAAACCAAAAGACCTTACTCCATACTTCATCGTCATAGGTTTGGCCCTTATTGGTGTTATTGCCTTTTTCTATTTTCAAAACAAGAGACTAGAGGAAGAAAAAGCAGCTCAGCAAATTGAGTTTGACAATACATTGCTACAACTAGATTCCATAAGCACTCAACTAAATAATAAGATTTTAACGATTTCACAATTAGGCGGTGAAATAGATACGTTGCTCAAAGTACAGGCACAACTCGAGCAAGACAAAAAAACCCTCATCAAACAAAGAAACAGTGAACGAAACTATTCCAATTCGCTGAAAGACAAAGTGGATGGCTATCAGGAGTTGCTTTTGGCAAAGGATGAAGAAATCAAGCAGTTGAGAAAGATTGCGGAAGAGCTACTGACAGAGAATACTGAGTTGAAGGTGGAAAAAGAGATTATGAGTCAATCCATTGAAAACATCAATCAGCAAAAAGCTCAATTGGAAGAGAAGGTGACTTTCGCATCTAAGTTAAAGATAGAAGGTTTGAAAGTATTTGCCGTGAACGAAAGTGGAAAAGAGCGCGAAGGTGAATTTAAAAACCGACACATCGATCAAATTAAAATCGTGTTTACGGTCAGTGAAAATGGCGTAGCACCCATAGAAGGCAAAGAACTGTTGATCAGGGTCGTGGCTCCAGATGGGAATGTGCTATTTGATGTGGCACGTGGTTCCGGCTCATTTACATTTGAAGGAAGAGAAATGTTTTTCACGCAAAAACAGGAAATTCTCTACGATAAGAAAAATCAAGAAGTAACACTATTCTACAAAAAAGGAAGCGAATATGCCACCGGTAACCACAGAGTAGAAGTCTATACTGACGCTTATCTGATGGGGAGCGGCATATTTGAGGTGCAATAATGGAATAGTGCATTTGCTTGTTTGCGTCAGGAATGGAGCGGCGTGTCTGAGCTCTGCCGGAGCATCGGGGAGGCAAGCGAGTAGCGACAGTCCGCCCGGACGCCCAAATAAATCAATGAACACTGCAGAATCATCGTAAAGAATTTGCACAAATGCATATTCTTATCATATTTTTTCTAATTTTGCAGTTCGAAAAAATTTTAAGTAAAACACAATGACTAAAAATTACGAGACAGTATTCATTTTAACTCCCGTTTTGTCTGAAGCCCAGATGAAGGATGCTGTCGAAAAATTCAAAGGTATCCTTGTAGACCAAGGTGCGAAATTGGTTAATGAAGAGATTTGGGGCCTAAAAAAACTGGCTTATCCAATCATGCATAAAACCACTGGTTTTTATCAGTTATTTGAATTTGAGGCAGAAACATCCGTAGTTGCTAAGCTAGAGACAGAATACAGAAGGGATGAGAAGGTAATGAGGTTCCTTACTACCGTACTTGACAAACACTCTTTGGCATACAATGCCAAGCGCAGAAGTGGAGCATTTAAGAAAAAAGAAGTTAAAGAGGAGGTAAAAGCAGCATGACACTACAGAACGAACCAATCAACAGAGAGCAGAAAAAAGACAAATACTGCCGATTCAAGAAGAATGGAATTAAATACATTGACTACAAGGACGAAAAATTCCTTTTGTCTTTTGTAAATGAGCAAGGTAAACTTCTTCCGAGAAGACTAACTGGCACCAGCCTGAAGTTTCAAAGAAAAGTTGGACAAGCTGTGAAAAGAGCGCGTCACATTGCATTACTTCCTTATGTTACTGACTCTTTAAAATAAGCGAGATGGACATCATATTAAAAGAAGACATCAAAGGGCTTGGTTACAAAAATGATTTTGTAAGCGTGAAGCCGGGATTTGGTAGAAACTACCTTATTCCACAGGGATTTGCTATTATCGCGAATAAAGTGAACACAAAAATGATCACTGAAAATGTGCGACAAGCGGCTCACAAGGCTGAAAAATTGAAAGCTGATGCTCAGGAACTAGCTGAAAAGCTGACAAGCACTACGCTGGAAATCAAAACAAAAGCAGGTGAGTCTGGTAAAATATTTGGAGCCGTAACGGCGCTACAGGTATCTGACGCATTGAAACTGCAAGGTTTTGATATTGACAGGAAAAAGATTTCTTTAGGTACGATCAAGGAACTTGGTGAGTACGTAGCTGAAATTGATATTCACAAAACTGTTAAAGCAGAAATCAAAATAAATGTTGTTTCCGAATAACATCTGATTTGAATAAAACTGAAACCCTGTCCATTTAGGTCAGGGTTTTTTTATGCCTTGTGCTAACTTGCCTCCATGTTTAAACTGGATTTTGACATACCCATTAATCCCACTCAGATCGGTCTCCATGATCAGATTGTGAGTATCGGATCCTGTTTTTCTGACAATATTGGTGATAAGTTGAGCCAGTACAAATTCAAGACTTTGGCCAATCCATTTGGCACCCTCTTTAACCCCTACTCTACTTTCAAAGCCCTAGCGGGAAAGCTTGACAAAAAAAATATCGTTGAAAATCAAGGTATCTTTTACCATTGGGATGCCCATGGGGAGATTTCAGCACTGAATGCCCGTGATTTAGAGCAGTCTATAAAGCAGAAAGCAAATGATCTAAATGAATGGCTGGTATCAGCGAAGTGGTTAATCATCACCTTTGGTTCTGCCTTTGTGTACACACATAATAAAAGCAAACAGATCGTAGCTAATTGCCACAAAGTGCCTCAAAACGAATTCTCGAAATCCTTATTGAATCCGGCAGAAATTGCAAGCTCATACCTTGATTGCATCAACCAAATAAGAAAAATAAATCCTGACTTAAAAGTAATCCTGACTGTAAGTCCGGTAAGGCATACAAAGGATGGGTTAAATGAAAATAACCTCAGCAAGGGTATTTTACATCAGGCTGTGGCTGAAATTATTAAAAAAGATTCATTGGCCTGGTATTTCCCAAGTTATGAAATCATGATTGATGAGTTGCGGGATTATCGTTTTTACAAAGTGGATATGATTCATCCTTCGGATCAGGCGATCAGTTATATCTGGAACAAGTTCAGGCACTCCTTCATTGATAAAACATCCAATTCCTTCATCAACGAATGGGACAAAATCATATCGGCCATGGCTCACAGACCCTTTCATCCTGAATCAGATAAACATCAGGTGTTTTTGAATAGTTTGATAGAAAAAATTACACCTTACCAATCGAAAATAGATGTCAAAAAAGAGCTGGTAATGTTAACCAATCAACTGATCAAGAAATGAAACATTATCTAACACTTCTGGTTCTATCCTTCATTCTCACCAATTGTAATCAAAACAAGATGCAAGCGCAACACACGAACAAACTCATTGGAAGCACAAGTCCTTATTTACTACAGCATGCCCACAATCCGGTTGACTGGTATCCTTGGGGAGAAGAAGCACTTAATAAAGCCGCTGACGAGAATAAACCCATTCTGTTGAGTATCGGTTACTCATCTTGTCATTGGTGCCATGTGATGGCCCATGAGTCCTTCGAAGATGATTCGGTTGCAGCCTATATGAATGCGCACTTCATAAACATCAAACTGGATCGGGAAGAAAGGCCAGATATTGATAACATCTACATGGATGCCGTACAAGCCATGGGTCTTCGTGGAGGATGGCCTTTGAATGTGTTTATAACACCAGAGCAAAAACCATTTTACGGAGGCACCTATTTCCCTAAGAACAATTGGATGAGTTTGCTTGAGAATATCGTAAAGGCTTATGATGAGAATTATGACAAACTCAATGCCTCAGCGGAGCAATTTGCTGCTGCTCTACAAGCCAGTGAGGTTACTAAGTATGGTCTAGAGGACAAAATCACAACGATTACAGATGATGACTTCCAGGTGGCGATCAACAATTTGAGTTTAAATTTTGATCATGAATGGGGAGGAATAAGCAAAGCACCTAAATTTCCTATGCCTTCTGTCTGGCAATACATGGCGCTTTATTCCTACGTTTTTGAGAATAGAGCAATAGAAGATCATCTCCTTTTTACCTTGGACAAAATAGCCCAGGGTGGAATCTATGATCAAATAGGTGGAGGTTTTTCCAGGTATTCGGTTGATGGCCAGTGGCATGTGCCCCATTTCGAAAAAATGCTTTATGACAATGGTCAGCTGATGAGCCTTTACGCAAATGCTTATAAGATATCAAATAAAGAAAATTACAAAAGTGTGTTGACCGAAACAGCCACATGGATGTCTCGTGAGATGATGGACGAAAATGGTGGATTTTACGCCGCACTTGATGCAGACAGTGAAGGCGTAGAGGGGAAATTTTACGTGTGGTCATCCGAGGAAATTGAGGCGTTGACAGGTGAAGACAATACTTTGATTTCCAAATATTATGATGTTACAAAAAAAGGCAATTGGGAACACACCAACGTGCTGAGAAGATTGGATGAGGATGATGTATTTGCCAGCAACTGGAAAATATCCATCGAAGACCTTTCGAATAAAATACAATCCTTCAAAGAAAAAGCTCTTGCTAAACGTGCTGAAAGAATTCGTCCCGGACTTGATAACAAGATTATTTCCGGATGGAACGGCCTGGCCTTGTCTGGTCTTCTTGATGCCTATCAGGCTACTGGTGATCCCTTGTTTCTAGATTTGGCCAAAACAAATGCTTCCTTTATTCGAAAATCACTTATCTCAGAACAAAAACTGCTGCGGGTTTATGGTCAACCAATTCAAGGCTTTCTTGAAGATTATGCGGCAGTGATCCAGGCTTTTGTCAAATACTACGAAACTACCTTTGATGAATCGTATTTACATTTGGCCGTTGCGCTCACCGATCGGGTAGTTTCTGAATTTTATGACGAAAATGAGAAGCTCTTCTTTTACACAAGCAATCAATCGGAAAACCTGATTGCACGAAAAAAGGAAATTTTTGACAATGTGATTCCCTCCTCAAACTCCATTATGGCTGAAAACCTTTACAAACTGGGTCTGATGATGGATCGTGCTGATTTTAAGGATCTTGGATTAAATATGGTTCGACAAGTAAGCAGTTTGGTAAAGCAGGATGCAGAATACATGTCCAACTGGGCATTGGTGACACTCATGATCAATCATCCTACAGCAGAGGTAATCATGGTTGGTGATGTGTTGGATTCATTGACGAAAGAAATGCATGCCCAATATCTACCAAACAAGATCATCATGGCGGGCAAAGAAGAAACCAATTTGCCACTTTTTGAATACAAAAGTGCTTTACAAAATCAACCCACAATTTATGTCTGTTTCGATAAATCATGTAAGCGACCAGTATTTGCCGTGACAGATGCAGTAGACCAAATGAGTAAATAGTATATCATCCATATTTGTCATGGTTTTAACGAGAAATTCTTATCACTCATCGAATATGTTTTAGAACTGATTCTTAGGTTTAACAACTTTGCTCTGTATAAGCCCAAAATGATGAATTTACTCACCAAAGAAAAATACGTTTTAACTGCTTTCAAAGAAAAACTGATCAGAAATAGAGATCTCTCAAAAGAGGATTTGATAGAAATGTGCAATCAATTTGATGATACCATAGAACTGGCATCCGTTGCTTTAAAAATCATCAATCGCCTACACTCGAATTATTCGATCATGCTCAGTAAACAGTAAAACAAGATAGAATTTTCAATTGCTATATTACTTGTACCTATCAAATTGTTATTCTCCGCATGAATCAGTTTAATTTCGTAAGTCTCACATAACAGACTTAGATTGATATTTGCTGAAGTCATACTTCCCCTACCTTTAAAAGGCACTTTCACCTATTCACTGCCTTTATTCACAGAGGAGCAGCCACAACCTGGCTGTAGGGTCATTGTGCAATTCGGCAAACGAAAAATATACACTGGGATCATTCTTCATCTTCATAACAATGCCCCCAAAGAATATCAACCAAAGGAAATTCTCGATATCATTGATTCCGAGCCTGTATTTACCAGAATCCAGCTAGAATTTTTCACCTGGATCTCACACTACTATATGTCCACTTTGGGTGAAGTGGTAAATGCCGCATTGCCATCGGGACTAAAAATATCTAGTGAATCCTATATTTCACTCAATGCGGATATTGATCTTTATGAGCTGGATTTAACGGAGAAAGAACAGCTCATCCTTAACAACTTACAATCAGCCGACATGACACTTGATGAGCTGGCCACCCTTCTCGACATCAAGTCAGTACACCATCATATCAAAAACCTTTCAGGAAAAAATGCTATCCATCTCTTTGAGCAAGTCAAAGATAAATACACACCTAAAATGGAAATCAGAATCAGATTAAACCCTGATTTGAACAATGAAAATGACATTGAATTGCTGTTTCAAACATTAGACAAAAAGCCAAAACAAACAGATTTACTACTCACCTATCTGAAGAAAATTCATTTGTTGGAAAATCCATCGGCCAATCAAAAAGGCATCTCTAAAAAAGAATTTTTAGAAGGTGAAGGAAGTGAATCCAGTTTGAAAACGCTAATCAAAAATGGCATTCTGGTGGAATGGAAAGAAAAAATATCGAGGATTCCATTCGACGCATCAGCTGTTTCAGATATTCCAAAACTGTCGACAGAACAGGAAAGGGCAAAAACGGAAATACTCAATCACTTTGAGAAAATAGATACGGTTTTACTCAAAGGCATAACCGGAAGTGGAAAAACTGAAGTCTATATTTCCCTGATAGAAGATGTCTTGAATAATGGTGGAAACGCACTTTACCTATTACCTGAAATTGCTTTAACCACTCAAATCATCAAGAGACTGAGAAAAGCGTTTGGGGAAACTTTTGGTGTGTATCACTCCCGTTATTCAGAAAATGAACGTGTGGAAGTTTGGCAAAAGGTATTGAGAGGTGAAATTAATTTTGTCGTTGGGGTTCGTAGCGCTGTATTTCTACCTTTTTCTGACCTTTCGCTCATTATCGTGGACGAAGAGCATGAGACTTCCTACAAACAATACGATCCTGCACCACGCTATCATGCGAGAGATACTGCCATTTACATGGCCGCTATGTTTCATGCGAAAACACTTTTAGGATCCGCCACACCTGCCATTGAAACCTACAAAAATGCACTCGATGGCAAATATGGCCTGGTCAAAATGGACCAGCGATATGGAGATGTGAGTATGCCTGAAATCATTTTTGCTGACATAGGTAGGGAAAGGAAAAAGAGAACCCTGAAAGGCAACTTTACATCACTCCTATTGAATGAAATCGAAACTGCACTAGCACAAAATAATCAGGTAATTCTTTTTCAAAACAGAAGAGGATATGCCCCCTATCTGGAATGTGACAGCTGTGGCTACCTGGCAAAATGTCCCAATTGCGATGTGAGCCTAACTTATCACATTTATCAAAATGTGCTTTCCTGCCATTATTGTGGTCATAAAAAATCGATGATCACTGAATGTCCTCAATGCAACTCTCATGAATTGCGAACCATGAGCTTTGGTACTGAAAAGTTGGAAGAAGAGTTGGAAATTCTTATTCCGAATACCATCATCCAGCGCATGGACCTTGATTCAACAAGAAGTAAATACAGCTATCAACGCATCATTGATGAATTTGAATCTGGCCAAATAGATGTTTTGGTTGGCACCCAAATGGTGACCAAAGGGCTTGATTTCGATAAAGTAACAGTTGTAGGTGTCTTTTCTACAGACAGAATGATCAATTTCCCAGACTTTAGGTCTCACGAGAGAGCATTTCAACTTATCCATCAGGTAAGCGGACGCGCAGGACGAAGGAAGGACAAAGGAACTGTGATCGTACAAACGAATGACCCTACGCAACCTATCTTACAACTGATCAAAAACCATGACTATGATTCCTTTTATAGAAGTGAAATTTTGGAGCGTGAAAAATTTCATTACCCGCCTTATTATCGCATGATCAGAATTACACTAAAGGACATGGAAAAACAAAAAGTGATGGACGCCTCACATTACTTATTCAAAGAATTGATAAGACAACTTGGTGTCATGCGCGTCATTGGACCTGTGGAACCTTTGGTAGGGAAAATCAGAAACCAGTTTCTGATGGAAATCACAATAAAAGTAGAAAAACAAGGACGTGCGCTAAGCGCATTAAAAGAATTCCTGCTTACTTCGCGTAATATCTTGTTAAGTCAGCGTTTCTATAAAAGTGTCAAAGTTCAATTTGATGTCGACCCACTTTAATTCTATGAAAGGATCCTTGTTAATAATCCTCCTTTGGGCCAGCCTCATTTACGCATGTGAACCATGTGCGGATTGCGGGGAACCACTGCTGTTTGAACCAACCGTGCAAATGAAATTTATCAATAGAGATAGTTTATTGCTACTCAATGACACCATCAAAACAACAACTGACAGCATTTCGTCAATGACTGACAATAAGGATTCATTGAGTGCCAAGGTAAAGGCGTGGAATAAACTGCTTATCTCTTTGAGAGATTCTATAGCTGATGGTAAAATACAATTCATAGTAGACACGCTTCAAATAGACGACAGTATCAATACCGTCGGGCCTCAAATCACATTGCTCGATACTGCCATTTTTTACACGACATTATTGCAGGATTCTCTCAGTGATCTTCGCACGGTGATAAACTCAGGAAAAGTAAGAGTGGATCAGGTTACCATTTTAGAAAATGGAAATTCTACAACTTATTCAGAAAGTGCTACTTTATACAGTCTCCCATTGATCATGCAGAATGCCAATCTAACCACCTTCCTCATTGATCTGAAGGGAAAATCTGACACCATAAGTTTTCAATATATCACAGAATTGAATGTAGATGAAGAGAGGCGTATTGAAATGCAGGCTTATAATATTGATACGGTAAGCTATACCTATGATTCTCTCCTATTTGAATGTAATTCCTCCAAATGCAAAAGCAATGAAGTACTGGTTACTGTTTATTTCTAGCTGTCTATACATTAGTGTGTACGCTCAGGAGGAAACTGATTCTACTGCCATGGTCAATCAACCCATTGCAACAGAGGAAATCGAATTAGCGGATTCTATTGCAGTCCCTAAAAAAAGAGTTTTTCAACCTCAACTTTATGTAGATTTTGGAAAACTCATCACCACATCAGTTGGTCTGGAGAATAAACTGGAGGGAGCCATCTCTCTTTTATTCTTTGAAAAATTTGAAGTAATCACAGAATTTGGGAAAGCTACCTTAAATCCTGAATATGCCTATATAAATGGCAACTATCAATCTTCAGGTACTTATTTCCGATTTGGAGGAGGTATGATGGGCGAGATCAATGCCAAATCAAATATAGGCCTGGGTGTAAGATATGGTATCAGTAAATTTAGTGACCAGGGTTTAATTGAAATAAATAGTCCTTCTCAGCTGCAAGACGACTTCAGATATCCATTTAGCCGGTCAGATTTATCAGCACGGTGGTGGTCTGCCGTTTTAACATCTGAAAGCCGGATTATTTTTGATAAAACCAAACCAGAATCGAAAATCAATCACCTGGTAAAAATCGGATTTTTCTTTAAAATGCGTTTTTTGGTTACTTATGAAAATGAAATAGATCCCGTTGAAGTTTATAGTATTCCCGGATATGGATCAGCCGGGGATAAACAACAGGCAGTCATTAATGTCTTTTTGAAATTTACACCTTAAAGTTTGACTAAAAAGAGCACCCTTTTATCAACTTTGCTCCTACTTATAACTTTACTATGTGCTGGCCAAAACACCTTTGATACTGACTATTTCCATCAACTAAGATTTGCCCATCGGGGTGGGTATTCAGAATTATGACCAGAAAACACCATAGCTACCATCATTTACAACATCACGGAACTCAAGGTAACAGCTGTTGAAATTGACATTGAAGTGACCAAAGACAACAAGCTGGTTGCCTTTCATGATAAGGAACTTACTCGCCTGTTGAATACCTAGTCGACAAAAACAATCAATGAAGTTACTTTGAGTGAATTGAGAAGGATGTCATTAAAAAGTGATGCTTCTGTAGTAGTTCCCACACTTCAGGAGATCATAGACACATTAACCATACTGGCCGCTGACCACAAATTTGTCTTGGAATTAGATTTCAAACCAACAAATGAATTTGCCATTATAGAACTGATGCGTGTGGTCATTGAAAGTGAGCTCAAAGTAGGTACTGTGGTTTATGATTATTTTTTTGTATCTACATTTTATCCAGGTGTTTTAAAATCAATCCGTGCCAAAACTGATTGGATCAAAACAAGTTTTGCTCTTCACAGTCAACCCAATGAACGTAAGCTCGCGGCAAGAGCGGCCATCATATTGGCCCCACATTTTGTGAAAAAACACAAAAGCCAAATAATGGAACCAAATGAATGTATGGTTACCAAAAAATTTGTGGAAAAATGGAAAAAAAGAAGCGTACTGATCAACACCTACACAGTAAACAGCCCATGTGAGCGACAATATATAGAATCATTGGATATCGCTTACACTACCAACTGCATAAATGGTCTTTGCGAGCACGATTTTTCAGGTCAATTGAGTAAGCCGGGTAAATGGTGCGAAAAGTGCAAGGATTAGTTGTATTCACCTAGGAGGCTATAACGCTCCAACTTGCAAGTAACTTTACCAAACCGCATATTGGCCTCAACCAATACAGGTAGCCTCACACCATCCTTTTCAATTACCCAAAAAATTACTGCTTTCTCTTCGGGAAATGCTTTACTTATGGGAAACAATATGTACAATTTGTATGCTTTATATTCAGAATCTTGCCAGGTGATTTTTTCAAAACCTCCATTTTCAATACCAAAATCATATATCTTCTTTTCATATAGGGTGCTTAACATCAAGCTGTCTCCAATCTGAAGTTGACTCCAATCTACATTGCGTAGATACATGTATGTTCCTAAAATATCAAAAGTATTATCTTCCATATCGACAATCCAATTACGGTATTTCCACTTCTTGCTAGTAGTAACACTTACATCTGCGGTCATTGAGTCGTAATTGAATAAATTGGTTTGATCCCATTCTTCCTTTCCTTCAAGCATCTGTTTTTCGGAATAGGTTGGTTTGTATGTTGCCGTTTGTAAGAACGAAAGGAAATGAGCTTCCACATTTTTGATGAAACTCAGAAAACCAACAGTTTTGGCCTGCAGATCCACGCTATAGTGATCTATTCCATTGATAAAATTTTTGCGTTCCCCATGAATAGCCTCAGCTTTTCCGAGCTGAAACCAGCCATAATTGATACTGAATTCCAGCTTCTCCCCTATTTCAAAATATTTATCCGTTGACAGCAGCGTGTTTTTGTTTTGAGCAAAAACAAGAAATGAAATGAGTAGTGTAGGTATAAAAAGTATAAGGCGGATATTCATAGCAGCGGCAAAAGTATAAAAAATCTCAATAACACGGTTTTAATCACAAATAAGGATTGAGGTTCCTATGGATATGAGTATTGGCCTTTTTGACCATGTCAGTGTTGTGATTGCTTATTAGTACTATTTTTGAGTTCAAACATTTATTAATTCATATTGTTAGTAGGGACATTAGTGAGTTATAATGCAAACCACCACACTTGCTGAATTAACACATTACCAGACCCACGATAGTTCAGAAGGAATGCTAGGTTTATGATTTTTCATCAAGTTTCAATTCACTGAGTGATTACATAGAGGCTATGAGTCTTTTACACGAGATAATTTTGTAACTACCTGATAATTAGCAGCAAACAGCCAATTTTTGTGCAATTATTAAATGGCCTTTATATAATATAACTAGGTTTTTTACGGGAGAAGTATAAAAAAGATATCATCTGATGTAAATCAAAATTGGATATCCATAAAATATTTTAAATTGATCAACCAATTTGATCACATTTGGATCGAAGTTTGGATCAGCATTAAAATAAATATCAGAATGAAAAATATAGTAGTTGCCTCTTTTTTTATGTTTCTGAGCCAAATAGCTTTTGGACAAGATGAAACGTTGGGTCAAAAAATAGATGACATCACTTTTAAATGGGATTATAAATCAAAAGAGCTAAATAGTTATGAGGGTCTAAGTAAATTTTGTCTGGAAAAAGAATATCGCGAAGATTTCATTTCTATGTTGCATGACATACATCATTATGATTCCGTATTGTACCAAAGATTGCTCAAGGCTTCAAGAATAAGTGACAGCAAAGAAATAAGCAAAGCAATAAAAGACATTGAGAAATTTGAGGAAAGTTATAGCATGAAAAAATTTATGCATTTCTTACATGACGAATGTCAAGACAGAAATGACATTGAAAAACACGCCAAGGAACTGAAGTCAGAGATTGGCTCAGAATCTTATAGCGGTCAGATATATATTATAGAAAATGAGCTCAATAAATATATCAAACACATAACCGCGCGAGTGGATCATATTCGGAAACATGTCCATCATCTCCATGTGAAATGATCTAAATATTACAAGACATTAAAAGGGGGAATATTTCAGTTGAAATATTCCCCCTTTTAATGTCAAAATACCGCTCAGTTAGTGAACGACAATCACTCGTTTTGGTATCCAGTTTATCTGCTCATTATAAACGTGAAGCATGTAAAGTCCGCTTGGTAGATCTTCCGAACTTACCTGTGTTTGGTTCATTCCTTTCTCAATTACCCCGGTGGCCATTTGTCTACCCGCTTGATCGTAAAGAATCCAATTCAAATCCTGAGAAGCAGCCTGAGCCAACTCTATATCAAACATACGATTAGATGGATTTGGATAGATAGAAAATTCTTTGCCAACCGGAATCGTAGAAGTGATGTTGCTGGCATCAGGTATAATTTTGCCTGAACCTACATCAATTTGCTTCGCTTGAAGGATAGCTCCCCTTGCCAAGCCTGCATCAGGATTTACATCTGTATCCAACTGCACAAAGACAATTACAGCCAAATTATTTGCATCATAAACGTTCTTGATATTCCATTGAAGTTCAAAATTAAGATCACCAAAAGTAGATTGTCCATTTGTTAGAGCTCCTACATATGTAAGCCCGCCAGATGATGGGAGCATTTTTCTTACAACATTTCGATAATTTATGTCTGCATCACTCCCTACCAAACTACCATTAACCACTTTCTCTACAATCGCAAATCTGAACGAAACCTGATTATCTATAATTGATGTACTTATCAGGGATGTAAATGAGGTACTGATTATGATTTGCTGACTCGATCCGCTAAGCATAATATCCCCTATTTCGAAAAAAGCTTCCTCAAGAGCTAATTCGTTAAATTTATTAGTGTTCCATCCAAGGTTTGCTTCGACATTTGTTGAATTTGCATCACTAGGTTGCACAACTCCGGCAATCACACTATTAGGTGCTTTCGAAATACCATAATAGACTGATCTGGCACCAGGATCCGATTTATTTTTCTCATTTAGAACATCTTCACCAGTACCTATACCTAGTCCCGTAAAATAGTTTAATAGAATAGCATCACGACCAATTCCTTTTGAAGTATCATCCAGACGAATATTAAGTTCAATATTGGTAGCATCACTTCGTGTATTTGACAATGCAGAGAATTGCTCTATTGTAACAAGCTTGGTTCTGTCATATATCCTGAAATCATCGAATGCAAACCCTGAATATGGGTCAGTCAATGCTGCATCGGCATATTTATTTTCTGCATTTGTTGCTCCAAGTGCGAATCTGAATCTGACAGAACCCCAATACATTTGATTGATAAAACCGTCCAGCTTATGAGCAGCGGTTTTCCATTCAACTAAGACACCTGAAGAACCCCAACCCCATTGGGATGCATTAAACAAATCGTTACCGGATGCATCATCCTGATTACCTGGATTTCCATTTATTGCTAACTTATTGAACCAGTTTTTTCCAGAGGTTCCATCTGTTTCACTGAAGCTGCCCAGATTGCTCCAAACAACACCATCATCCGTTGAGAATTGAAATACCACTCCATCTTTTGGATCAAAATCACTACCATATCGCATACTTACTGTTGGCAGTTGCAAGTTGCTGAAGTCAAAAGTCGGAGAATAAACCCATGATTTTTCATTCGCATAATAGGAACTATCTGCATCAGTTACCCAAAATTGGGTCAGATTATCACCAAAAACGCTAGTACTACCCAATTCCCATGAAATTCTGGATGAATCATATTCAACTCTTCCGTATTGAACATCATTTGGATCAGTAGGGTCATAATCTGCATAATTACTTAAGTCAATATACCATCCTTCTGAACCCGAATCAAAGGTATGTTCAACTCCCAAAATAGGATCAATTGTAATGAGATCATTTATTTGGATGGTTCTATACGTTTCATTTTGGCAACTGGTAGTTGAGTTATAAATCAATGTAATATCATAGAGCCCAGGATTTGTGAAATTATGAGTCAATGGTGTTGCCAACATCTGACTTTCTGGAATTCCATCAATATTAACATCTCTGGTCAAGGTGGTAATGGTGTCGTTAATACCTGTTCTTTTATCAACAATGTGAATTTTGATATCCTTGATCACAGCAGAGGTACTACTATTTTCATCTTTAAAAGAAAAGAGTGTTGTACTACCTACGGTTGTTGAATCAAATCCAATAACC
>JBLICU010000007.1:0-70367 GCA_047632435.1 Cyclobacteriaceae bacterium | reverse complement strand
TTCAAAAGTGCGTTGAATCAAATTAAACTAACGCCAATAAACGATATGAACGCATGCCTCAAACTGCCAGTTTGAAATTAATGGCCAAAATCGGGTACTTTAGAAGATACTAATTAAGTCCAGAGGCACAGCGTCATATCTGTGCGTTATATGCCATTTGACGTAAACCTAACAAATTGAAAACATTAAAAGTAAAAAAAGGACAATTAATTCAACGTCAAGGAGAGCTTAACTCAAAAGTATATAAAGTTGAATCAGGTTTGTTACGTAGTTATTCAATTGACAGCAAAGGCAAAGAACACATTTATATGTTTGCACCTGAAAACTGGTTGGTGGCTGATAATTGTGATGCTAAAACGCCTTGTAAATTATTTATAGATGCATTAGAAGATTCTATACTTATTGTTTCAGAGAAAGCGGAATCCATTCAAAATGCAAATGTCAATTCATTAATTAAACGATTAGAGACATTGCAAAGTCGTATTATTAAATTAATGAGTTCCAATGCTCTTGAACGATATGAACATTTCATTGGTACTTATCCTGATATTACACAAAGAGTCCCTCAGCGAATGATTGCTTCTTACTTGGGTATTACTCCTGAAGCTTTGAGCAGAGTTAGAAAAGTGCTTTCCCTAAGAAAATAATTTATAATTCATTTCTTGATCTACATCAATGCACAGCTTCCTGAATGACTGCAACTTTGCGTTATTATTAAAATCTTAAATAGACAGGAAGAAATGAATAATCTACGTGAAACACAAAATGATACTAAACAAATAAAATGGATAACCATACTGATAGCTTTAACCTTTAGTAGGTTTTCAGTTATTACCTATTTCCCAGGTTTAGAAATGCTTGGAGGACCAGACCCGAACGAGTGGCTTGGGCCTTGGGCAACAGATACAACCTTAGGATTATTAGCACCACTGATGGCATATTTAGCTTATAAGAAAACAGGATTAAGGCTTTGGGGAGCATTAATTGCTTATAACTGTATTGGCGCATTTGATTATGCAAACGGACTATTGACGGAGTACCTCAGTCCTCAAGTATCTAATCCACCAGAAATGATTTTTGGTGCAATCGGCCTTTTCTTTTGTGTTCAATTAGTGGTTATTTATTTATTGTTTAATAAAAATGTAATCAATCATTTTTCGCAAATTAGCTCGTAAATGGAAAATAATACACCCCCAAAAAAATACAAGTTTGCATTTTTAATTTGGTTTTTTATTTACCCTGTTTTCACATTACTTTCTAAAAGCCTAATACCTTTAATGACAGAAATACCAAGTCTTTTACAAAATCTAGCATTGAGTTTAATTCTTGTTCCCTTAATGATTTGGATTTATATCCCTTTCATAAATAAGAAATTTTTTAATTGGCTTAGGAAATAAAAAAACGGCATACCAGAAAGTTTAAAAGTTATAACGGTTTAGGTTAAATCCTGAACCGTTTTTGCGTTTAATTAAGTATATTAATATTCGAAAAGTAGTTGCAATTTATTCCTCTACTACTCGTGTACTAAACGTTGCAATTAATTTAAAAAACCGATAAGCCAAGAATTAAAATTCTCATTATGCTACTAACCAAACTCTTTCAATTTGGAATTTTTGTTTTACTCTTATCATTTTCTATTATGAGTTGTAAAAATGAAATCTTAAACAGGCCTTCGGCAGAAGAAGAAATAAGACAAATGGAACAACTACAAGTTCAACCATTATTAGAAAAATACTTGCTAATGATTTAATTGTCAATGCTCCAAGCAATACTGTGGTTGATTTGAATATGGCTATGGAAGCCTTAAAACTCGGATATATTGATTACATCCTATGTGCAAAAAGTTGACGGAATTAAAATTATTGATAATATCGGAATAGTAATGGGTTTGGAGACAGTAATGCCAACCGGTTTAACTGGTAAAGCTGGGACTACAGGAAAAAGACGGTTTACAGATATTTGGATGTATAAAAATAGCCAATGGGTAATTCCAAACAATTGAGACAGAGCCATCAAACTCTAACGGACTGGACATCAACCCTGAACTAACTGGTAACCCAGAGGAACACAGACCATTTAAAACAACTCAGAATTAACGATAATTCCGGTTGAATCCTACGAGTACGATATTGATTCGGACGGACATCTTGACAAAATTGAACTTTTCAACTTCGAGGAGTACGCTAACGATCCAGGCGATTTTCAACGCATTCGTATTGAACTGGCCAACGGAAAAGTTTCTCGAAGAATTCCTTATACCAAGCCCAAAGAATAATTAAGCTACCAGATGAACCTAGAAAAGAATAAGGAAAATGCGATTGAGTTTGTTTGCTGCGTTGCTGAGGGGGATCTGGTGGCATTGCACACTCATCAAACCTGGCCTGGATATGATCACGATGGACTTTCTCCGGTTTGATGAAAATGGCAAAATTTGTGAGCATTGGGATGCTATTCAACAAATACCAGAGAAATCAGCCAATCCCAATACGATGTATTTGAATGGGTCTTCAAAAATCTTATCTTAGCGAAAAGTAATGAGCAAAAAAACGGCCATCAACCTAATGCTTGGATTTGTTGCTGCGGTTACCCTCTTTCACCTAAGCATCCTCTTGAAAATCACTCCCTACGAGATTACCTGGGGCGGCCGGTTGAAAAGTGATGAGGAGATGTATGTATTCGAAACCATCTCCATCGGCATCAATCTAATTTTGGGTTTAGCACTCCTCCTCAAGGGAGCATACCTAAAGCCGATAATTTCATTAAAAATTGTGCGTGCCATTTTGTGGATCTTTCTGTTACTTTTTGCGCTGAATACCGTCGGAAACATTTTTGCTGAGACCACATTCGAAAAGTCCCTTTCCGTTTTGACACTTGGTTTTGTGGCACTTATCTGGATAATTCTCCGAGCCAAAAATTAACCGCTCTCCCTCCCGCCCATATTCTTTTTCTCTCCATTTCAAACATCTCCCTCTTGAATTAGTTGGAATGATTAGATCAAGTCAACCTACAGAAAAATGTTCAACCTTTTTAGTAAAAAACCGAAACTACAAACACTCCAGAAGCAGTATCAAAAACTTCTGGAGGAAGCCTTTAACCTCTCAAAAACGAACCGCTCGGCAAGTGATAAAAAAGTCGCAGAAGCAGAGGAAATTCAAAAGCAAATTATACAGCTCATTGCCGAAGAGGCATAGTTAAAAGCTGCTGCTAATATGGACTCACTGCAACTCCCAGAGGAAGACCACAACCGGATAATTGAAATGGCCTGGGAAGATCGTACACCCTTTGAAGCCATTAAATGCCAATTTGGATTGACTGAGAAAATGGTGATCACCCTGATGCGTAACAGTTTGAAGACCAGCAGTTTCAAACTGTGGCGAAAGCGAGTGAATAGTGGAGTCAGTCAGAAACACCTAAAAAAGCGGGAAGCTTCCATCGACCGCTTCAAGTGTTCAAGACAAAAATCAATCAGCTTCAATACAATCTCTAAGCGATGAAATTTACCACTGATTACCAAGATATTTTGGGGCAGATGGAATCCATCGATCCTATTTCTTATGGCGCGACAAGAAACTATTCCGATGGAACTGTCACTAAGCTATCTCCCTACATTTCCCGTGGAGTCATCTCCACCAAGCAAGTGTACCAGTCCATCTTGGCCCGGGGGTTTAACACCTACCATTCCAACAAATTGATTCAAGAACTCGCGTGGAGGGATTACTGGCAGCAAGTGTGGATTTGTAAGGGAGATGCTATCAACCAAGACCTTAAACACCCCCAGCCAGATGTTGAAAATCTTGAAATGCCACAAAGCATCGTAGAAGCTAAAACCGGAATAGACGCAGTAGATTCTGCGCTAGAAAGGTTTTATGAAACTGGCTACATGCACAACCACATGCGGATGTATGTAGCGTCTATGGCATGTAATCTTGGCAAAAGCCATTGGCAAGTTCCAGCAAAATGGATGTACTACCACCTATTAGATGCGGACTGGGCCAGCAATTCATTGAGTTGGCAATGGGTAGCCGGAGCGAATAGCAACAAGAAGTATTACGCCAATCAGGAAAATATCAATACCCATTTCTACTCGAATCAAAAGGAGACCTTCTTAGATGTCGAGTATGAGGCATTTCCTTCCATGCAAATTCCCGAGGACTTAAAAACCCTGACATCACCGGCGCTAAAGACCGCACTGCCGGGTAAGCAGCCCATGGCGGTGGACTCAAAGAAACCAACCTGCATCTACAATTTTTACAACCTCGATCCGCAGTGGAAAAAAGACCTCCCGGCCAATCGCATTTTGCTATTAGAACCAGCACATTTCGCACAGTTTCCCATTTCTAACCATACGCTGCAATTTGTACTCAACCTATCCAAAAACATTCCTGACACGCAAGTGTTCGTTGGCTCCTTTGGCGAACTGGTGCAGACTTACCAACTTAAAGAAATTCATTTCAAAGAACATCCTTTAAATCATCACTACCAGGGAGTGGAAGACCCCAGAGACTGGATGTTTTCAGTTAAAGGATATTTCCCCTCCTTCTTCGCCTTTTGGAAAAAGTGCAAAAAAGAAATCCCCAAACTACAAGAAGGCGAGCTAGTACCAATAGATATCGAAACCGAAAAACACACGAAGTAAAACTCAGCAGTCATGCACCTTACGAAAGAACAAATAGAACATACCGATCGAATCAGAAGATTGAACATCATCAACTCCATCACAGGAATTAAGCCGGCAAATCTCATTGCCACCAAATCCAACGACGGTTTCCCAAACGTGGGAATTTTCAGTAGTGTGGTGCACTTGGGGAGCGACCCTGCCTTGCTCGGATTTGTACTACGTCCTCAACATGAAAAGCCGCGGGACACCTACATCAACATTAAGGAGAATGGATTTTACACCATCAATCACATCCATCAAGACCTAGTGAAACAGGCGCACTACACCTCTGCCAAATTCTCCAAAGAAGAATCAGAGTTTGAGATCTGTAAGTTTACGGAAGAATACCTACCTGACTTTCATGCTCCATTCGTGAAAGAAAGTTCGCTCAAAATTGGAATGAAATTCCTGGAGGAAGTGCTGATTGATAGGAACAAAACCATCCTCATGATTGGTGAAATTCAGCATCTCATGGTACCTGACGCGTCTGTCGATGAGCAAGGCCAAATAGACCTAGCCTCCTTGGAGACAGCTGGTATTTCTGGTGTCAATACCTACTACAAACTGACCAAGTTGAATCAATTTCCTTACGCCAGAAAAGAGGTGCTTCCCGATTTTGGTAAATAGTATTGCGTGAAAAAACAGCACCTTCCAGTTAAAACCTGTACCGTCTGCGGACGACCATTCGCCTGGCGAAAGAAATGGAAAGATGTATGGGAAGAAGTGAAGTACTGCAGTAAAAAATGCAGCGGAAAAAAGCACAGCATTAGTGAAAAAAGTTAGCCTCATATTCCCACATCAACTTTTTGAAGAAAACGTGCTTCTCAAAGAGAATCGGCCAGTTTACCTGATTGAAGAATACCTCTTTTTCAAGCAGTACCACTTCCATAAGCAAAAGCTTGCCTTTCATCGTGCTTCTATGAAGCGGTACGAAAAGCACCTTAGTTCCAGTCATGACACCCACTACATCGAAGCGGTCGATCCCTTGTCCGATATTCGGACACTCCTACCCCATTTGGCTCAAAAAGGAGTGGCAGAAATTCACTACATCGATGTGACGGACAACTGGCTGGAAAAGCGTATAAGCAAGCTGGCTGAGCAACACCAGATCAAAATCGTCAATTATCCCTCTCCTCTATTTATGACTGCTAGGGAAGATCTCGATCCCTTTTTCCGATCAGATAAGAAGAAATTCTACCAGACCTCCTTCTACACCGAACAGCGCAAAAAGCATCAAATCCTGATCAACGAAGACGGGACTCCAGTGGGTGGAGAATGGAGTTTCGATTCCGAAAACAGAAAGAAATACCCAAAGCAAAAAATAGCGCCATCCATCACCTTTCCAGATACAGACGAGCATTACAAAGAAGCAAGGGAATACGTGGAAAGTCATTTCTCAGACTGCCCTGGGAAGCTGGGAAACTATCCACTTTACCCAAACTCCTCCTCTGCCTCTAAAAAGTGGTTCGAAGACTTCCTCCAAACACGATTTGTGGAGTTCGGCACCTATGAAGACGCTATTGTAAAAGAGGAAAACATCTTGCACCACAGCGTACTCACTCCCATGCTGAACGTAGGACTGATCACCCCCCAGTACATCATCTATCGGGCACTTGAATTTGCCAATGCAGAAAACATTCCTATCAATTCACTCGAAGGATTCATACGACAAATCATCGGTTGGCGAGAGTTTATCAGAGGCATTTACGAAGTAAAAGGAACTGAAGAGCGCACTAAAAACTATTGGAAGTTCTCCAGAAAAATACCTCCTTCCTTTTATGACGGAACCACCGGCATTGATCCCGTTGATACCACCATCAGGAAAGTGTTATCAACCGGATACTGTCACCATATAGAGCGCCTGATGGTGCTCGGCAACTTCATGATGCTCTGCGAATTTGATCCAGACGAGGTGTATCGCTGGTTCATGGAGCTCTTCATTGACGCCTACGATTGGGTCATGGTACCCAACATTTACGGCATGAGCCAATTTGCCGATGGCGGACTCATGTCCACCAAACCATACATCAGTGGCAGCAACTACCTGATGAAAATGAGCAACTACCCCAAAGGCAATTGGCAAGACACCTGGGACGCACTCTTCTGGAGGTTCATGCATATCCATCGCGACTTCTTCACGCAAAACCCACGACTAGCCATGCTTGTAAATACCCTGGATAAAATGAGTGACGAAAAAAGAAACACGCATTTGGAACGTGCGGTGGGATTCCTGGAAGGCTTAGAAAAAAACTAGGAGAGAACGGGTTACGAGCCCGCTCACAAGGGACTGAGCCTCGGCTGCTTTCACCCTCTGGAACGCCAGCCTTGTGGAATAATCTGGTATCTTAGATACCAGATGCCCATGCTGGGAGCACACAAGGTGTATATGAAATCACAGCACCCTTTTGCTACGCTTCACATATACTGAACGTTACAGCACATAATCCAATAGATGGATAAGATTCTCTTAATTAAGTTACGCGCAATTGGAATTACCATCTTCTATATCTTTCGCAACAACGAACAAACCTCGAACTGGATCGGAGGTCTACTTGCTGCCTCTTTCGGTCTAACACTTTTCGGACAAGGAACTTTAACTTCTGTGGCTGTAATTCTCTACGTCCTAACTCTCTTAGCGGGTCTCTACTTTGTACGAACTAACAAGATGGAGAACGAACATCGAATTCTATTCTCGGTTTTTCTTCTGATAGCTATCATCAACTCAACTCCTCTCCTGTTGAACCTCCCGAACTACGGACTTTTCTAGTATCTAGCCATTGCAGGAACTTTGTTGTATGGGTTTTTCCAACTGAAACATCGAACTGTGAACATTCTCGCAGTAACATCTATTCCTGTGGTTAACTTCATACTAACTCTCGCGGATCTGGTTAACTAAACGGATATAAGCGTGCTGTAACAGGCGCTATCGGTTTTATGCCTAGCCGGCCGCACCAAAGTGCTTTCTGTCAGCATTCTGCAACTCGACCGTGAATCTACCGCTGAGGAAAGTTTAGAGCTTTCTACTGAGTGAAGCTCGCAGGATGTTTACCTTCCTGAACGCAGTGTCATTTGGAATTTTTGGAAGTACCCCCTGGGCGCGGCAGATTTTGCTAGTTTAGTGCTATTCACAGCTTGAGGGTATACAACCTTTAGATACGTTGTTCCATAAAATTCGATTATGATAGTATCCTTTAGAAGAGTATTAATTCCAATTTTGAAGATTATAATTCCAATATTTATTTATGGTTGTGGTCAATCAATTGGTTACAAGGAAGTAGAATCTGAAATTCGTTACTACCATTCTACAACACCTGAATGGTTACCTTCAGCAGCTGGTCCAGGGATTCAGCATCCTGCATTTATCAGACTCGAGAACGTAAATAAAAGCAAATTTGAGATTCTTGGATCAGTTGCTAAGGATGATCGAACTGTTTGGTTTGAGGGCAAACCAATTTTAGGAGCAGATCCTGGGTCGTTTTTGAATTTAGAAGGACCCTACCAGAAAGACCAACTTGCTGTGTATTTTGATGGCGTGCCTTTTGAAAGTGTAAAACCTGAACATTTTGAAGTGATTAAGAGTAAAGGATGGATTGCTTATGCACGTTCAGATGAAGAAGTTTTTTTCAGGGAAAAATCACTCAATGTGAATTCGATCAAAAATTTTGAGTTTATTCAAGGATTTGATCTCTGGGCTAGAGATGGGCTCAATTATTTCCTTTTGGAAAGGAAAATTACGAGTGGGAATTATGACGATATAAAAATCATTAATAATAGCTGTTACAAGGACCAATCATTTGTTTATCATGTAGATGGGAATATTGATACACTTATTTTCGAAAAGGGGGATAATATTGAAATACCGAGTTTGGACATTCTCACTATAGAAAAGACCGAACATAGCGCATTTCTGAAAGATAAGTTTGGATATATAGATGTGCATTCCAAAAAAAGGATTTCAATTGACGATTACAAATTCCAACTAAAGCATAATGACTAGAAAGAATCCAAATAAGATGATCTAACAACACTAAAATGAATATGCGAACTGAGCCCATATGACAATGAGAAAAGTAATCAATATTGACTAATGATAGTTGATATTATTAAACTTATTTTAGAGCTTCATTGATACTTAGCTTAATGCCCCTATGATTATTGGAAAGGAAGCATTTCGTTAGAAAATGCACCTTAACCATGAAGAATTTTCTCTTTTTTACAGCCTACTTTCTTTTGTCTTTAAGCCTATCGGCTCAAACACAACGATTTTCATCTGAAAACATAGATTCGCTCCTTAGTGCCTACAATAGTCACCAGGCAATTGGTTTACCCAAAGGATATTGCTTGGATCAGATGGTCAGGTTTTATTCCAACCGACCTGAATTCCTAGAAAAGGCTTCCGAATATATCAAAGCTTATAAATCCATCAGCGAAGCACTTGAAAGCAAAGACCTAACCACTCGCTACCGTTATAGAAATGCCAGACTTAATTTTCTCCTTTCAGGAAATCAAGTATTAGATACTGCGACCTATGGCCTAGTGTATGAATACTTCAAAGCAAAAGATCCGAAATTCTGTTTAGGCATTTCCAGTGCCATGGTCAACTATGTCTCAAAAAATGACAAAAACTACCCCAAATCCGCAGAATACAGGAGTTCATTTCTCAAATGGATGGAGTTAGTCGGAGATGATCATATTTTTAACAATGCCCCATTAAATGCTGCGCAGTGCTATTGGATAAGTAGTCGGGAAGCTTCCTTCGACAATTCGAAGCGAGCGCAAATGCTGTGTAGAAAAGCAATAAAAGCCTACCAAGCAGGTGACGCAGACCCTTCTAAAATTTATGAAGCATACTACTGGCTCAGTGATCTCGTCTTTTACAGTAAAGATATTTCAACCATTCGTGCCTTAGAAAAAGAGGTGAACTCCAAAAACGATAAGGAGATTACGAGAAGCTTTAAAAGCATGAGGATCTACCATACTAGAGGAGACTCCATTCAAAAAGAAAAAAATGAATTGAAAGCACGACAACTCCTATTAGTCAGAGATAGCAGTATAGTCGTAGACCTTCCTCAAGGACAGTTTTTCTTTGATGAATACGATGAAGAAGGTCTTAGAGAACATCGCTCCATAAAGATCCATGGAGATACGATTTCCAAAGACATAATGGATACTTACGGCAATCTCTACAATACAACCTACAAAGTGATTAGAAGCTATCCTGTCCAAGGTAAAACCACAGTCTTAGCGGTTGACATATTAGAAGAAGGCCAGGATGATCGTCAGGATTACTTTGTAATGCATTATCTGAACAACCGACTGGTCATAGATGATATATATAATTACGGAGGAAATGAGTCCCTTTTAGAACGAGAAAGTAAGATTGACGAAATGCTGCTTTATGCCAAGAACTCTCTCTTAGCAGACAATAGATATGATTCACTTATTCCTCTTAGCATAGCTTATTTTAATGAAGATGAATACACAAGACTCCAACAGCTTCCTAGAATTACTGAAAATCAATTGGAAGAGTTTAAAGCGTCTTTTGCTCTTAAGTTAGAACCCTCTGATGAAAAGGATTATTCTGCTTATGAGCTATTCATACTCAATGCGGATGGGCATTACGAAGCAGCTGATCCCCAGTTGGTAATGCTTCGCGAAATGATGATAGAGAAGGGTTTTAATCCCTTTAGTTCAATTCCCTATTTCATTTCTAGAGAGGCGGAGCATGTAGATGGTCCAAATCAAGGTGGCGGTTGGCTAATGGCGCTTGTTTTTCTCTTTGGAATGCTTCTTAATGTACCTGGAGTAAATTATGTATTGATGGTATTGGCGATAACTGGAGTTATCTGGGCGATCTATCGCTTTATCAAATCACCCATCGACAGAAAAAAGAATAATCCTGAAGATCTGGCTAAGTCACAAAAATCATTTCTCCGTAAGCTGATGAACATCATAGCTATAGTAGGGCTCATGATAGCCGGAGGCTATCTTGGTTTCTGGACAGGATGGAACCTGAGTGACAACAAAAATGGTGGTACCATAATAACAATCACTATAGCCCTATTTTCTATTCCTATTGGTGCAGTATTAGGATTTGTTTTTGGATTCCTCATTCTAATAAAAAAGAAAAAAACGGATAATAACAACAATGAATGAATGGGGTTTTAACAGAAAGGATAGGCTTTCTAATCCAAGGTGCTCTTAGGATGGTGTAGTCAATAGAAAAAACCTGAATGACATTTGAAACACACATACTAAAAGGAGTATTAAACCAGTAAATTGAATCTATATTTCATTTAAAAGATTTTATGCCCGACCATTCAGTTGAACATGTTGTTCCAACGGGTCAGATATTTATTATTTTTGAATTAGATGGTTTTACTAGAAACACTTTTGACAACAAAATATTAAAATCAAACAACACATTTACAAAAGTTTGGGTTTCTGGAATGCACAAAAATTACATCTCAATTTGAGCTCACCAGAAATCTGAAATGCTTGTAATTCAATTTAAGCCTTATGGTGCATATCCATTTTTTCATTTTCCAATTCAAGAATTAAATGAAAAAGTTGTTCATGCTCAGCTACTATTTGAAAATGAAATACTTGAATTAAGAGAAGAAATTTTAATCAAGAAAACCTCTGAGGAAAAATTCAAAAGTGTCGAGAAATGGCTCAATGACAAATTTCATCAAGACAAAACACCTTCATCCGAACTATTAAGCATTTTGGAAAAATTACAATCTGAATCTGTTGTTAATTATCGTAAAATAATTGAGGACTATTCCAAAACACAAAAACACGCGCTTCATCTCAACTAGTTTTATTTGCTGGCCGCCTCATCCTTGCTTACAACCGCATACTATACCCTTATCATAAATGGTTTCTCCATTACCTCAACAAGTGTACTGAAAAACCAGTCGGTTTTATGGATAATATTACATCAGTATTTGAAACGCAAATACTGAATACAATCCTTCTCCATAGTTCATGTAGGTCCTCCTTAACATTGGCTCCATTACTGGTGATGAATTCAACTAGCTCAAGATAACTCACTCCTGCAGCTGCATCGGCACCATCGGTATAGCCAAGTTGTGTCATAGCAGATGTGAAATGTATTCTTTTTCCGTCATTCGTGCGGTCGAACCTCGTGGTAAGAAATGTGTGGTATTCACTTGAGAATTTTCTGGCCTGACATTCAGCCATGTTGATTCCCGATGCTATAGATAGCTCATAAGTGACAATTTTCCATGCACCAATGTCACCTTCATCAGCTTTGCTTGGAAATTTGGCAATCCACAGATGATTGCTACGGTCTAATACACTTGCTTTTGGTATTGCGCCACCTAAAGAAGATCCAGGATTAATGAGCATATTTAGCCAATGCAGATATCCTAGGTTATCAATTGAACCCTCCTCTTCAAGTCTCAAACTAATTTGCTCAAGCTTACTAATGGAAGTCCATGACGGACTTGCATTGCTTTCATCATCACTTATTTTATACTATCATGAGCAGTAAATGTTAAAAATTGCAGGAAATAGAACCATTTTTGAAAGAAGAAAAACACAGGTTGTCATCCTTCATTTTGACAATGGCAAGAAACCCGGAAGACACTCAAGATCTCCTGCAAGATTCTCTTTTGACGGCCATCGAAAAGAAGGACCAATTTAAAAACCGGGCAAGCTTTAAAACTTGGATTTCTACAATTGCAATAAATAAAACACTCGATTTTCTTAGAAAGGAAAAAAGGTGGTCAGATAATGTCACGGACAAAGCAAAAGAAATGTCAATGATTGATTCTGATTTTTTTGAATCGCTCAAAAGAGTCAATCAAACTTCCCCATTTGGCGTCTGTGAGGTGAAAGAACATATCAATAAATGCTTTACCTGTATTTCTAAAACACTGGGGATGGATATATATCAGGGGTCAATAGATCCCTGAATCCATGCCAATAGATCACACAATAGTGGAGAACAATTAAATTTACAGAATCAGATAAAGACTCGGAATTGATCATTCAAATTTTAACGACATAAGAAAGGAGTCTATTAATCTTGAATCACAGTAATATTTCTGATGAGAATTTTGATTCAGAGAAGGCTTAAATTGAGCAATATTTTAATCCAAAGTAATGCTACTGAATCTGGCACAACACCAATCTAAGAAGAATATCCAAAAGGAAAACTTAGTTTTAAGTTGAAAGCAGATTATAGGGTATTTCCACTTAGGCGCACCTGTTCGATTGGCTAGATTACTTTTTTCACAAAACATATGAAAGCAGCATTACACCAGAATTATGGCTCCCCAAACGCAATTGAAATCAAAGAAGCCAAAATTCCGACTCCAAAAGACAATGAAGTTTTAGTTCGTGTCTGTGCCGCAACAGTCAATCGCACAGATTGTGCGATGCTGAGGGCTAGGCCATTTATCATGCGGTTCGTCACGGGTTTTTTTAAACCAAAAAATCAAATATCAGGAACTGACTTTGCTGGTCAGGTAGAAGCGATTGGAAAAGCCGTTTCGACTTTCTGCATTGGTGACAAAGTTTTCGGATTTTACGATTTGGGAACAAGCTCTCATGCCGAATATTTGGCTTTCAATGAACAAAAAGGGATTGCAAAAATACCAGAAAATATAACCTTTGATCAGGCTGCCGCAAGTCTGGAAGGTGCTCACTATGCCTATAATATCATCAATAAGTTGACAATCAGATCAGGGGAAAAGGTACTTGTAAATGGTGCATCAGGAGCAATAGGCTCAGCCTCAGTTCAACTTTTGAAACATTTGGGATTAGAGGTAACAGCCGTATGTAACACCAAAAATCTAGAACTGATGCGATCAATTGGAGCTGATAACGTGATAGATTTTACAAAAGAGGATTTCACAAAAACAAAAGACCGTTTTCATTACATTTTCGATACAGTCGGCAAAAGCACTTTTGCAAGGTGTAAACCATTATTGCTCTCACAAGGCGTTTATATCTCATCGGAATTAGGGCCTATGATTCAAAACCCATTTCTAGCTTTGATCACACCTATTTTGGGAAGAAAGAAAGTCGTTTTCCCAATTCCCTTGGATATCAGAGCAAGTGTATTGCTAATAAAAGACCTTTTAGCTTCGAAAAAATTCATCCCTGTCATTGACCGATCCTATCCATTGGAACAAATTTCGGATGCCTTTCATTATGTAGAAACCGGGCAAAAAACCGGGAATGTCTTGCTCCATATCAATCATAATTAGCTGACCATTTTCAAGGATAAAATCAAGTATATTTAACTCCTATTGGAATTGCGAACACTATTCTTAATATTTAAGTAAAAGTATTGGTAGGCGTAAATGAAAATTGATTTTATTGCCAAATGCCTTTAAACTTCTGACACTTTCAATCCTTATATTCTAAAGCCCCACACCCCATATGAAAGCCCTTAAATGGATATTAGGAATTGTATTTCTGCTTGCCGCCACCTATTTTTTTGGTCCACAGGTCGATATTGAACCCCTAGACAAAAATCTTCCTGAAGTCCCATCTGATCTGAATGAATTAGAAGAGTTCATAAATGATCGGGAACTATCATTTCCTAATATCAAGCCTGACAATGAATCACAGATTATCTGGGTTGATTCCATTCCAAAAAAGACCAAATACAGCATGGTGTATCTCCACGGCTTTTCGGCCAGTCAGGCAGAGGGTGCCCCTATTCACATTGATCTTGCGAAAAGATATGGCTGCAATCTGTACCTGCCCCGATTAGCCGGACATGGACTAATAGAAGAAAAACCAATGCTAACCCTTACAGCCAATCAGCTCATTGAGAGTGCAAGGGAAGCTATAGCCTTTACTATGCAATTGGGTGAAAAAGTAATTCTATTGACGACCAGCACCGGCGGCAGCTATGCCTTATATCTAGCTGAGAACAATCCCAACATTGCTGCTATCATTCTTTATTCTCCGAATATAGATATCTACGATTCCAAATCTTTTCTTCTGGCAAAACCATGGGGTTTGCAACTCGCCAAATTCGTAAAAGGGTCGGAATATAATGAATGGCCACTCGATAGTGTCAGTGCCAATTATTGGACAAATAGATACCATCTGGAAGTCTTAACTGAATTGCGTGCCTTGATTGATGAAACGATGACGCCAGAAACTTTTAAATCAGTTACACAACCTGTCTTTCTTGGCTATTTTTAAAAAACACGACTCCATTCAGGACCACACTGTGTCTGTACCCGCCATGCTACAGATGTATGATCAATTGGGCACCCCCGAAAATTTGAAAAGGAAAGTCGCATTTCCAGAAGCAGATCATCATGTCATTGGTTCATATCTTACGTCTCATGATATTGAAAACGTAGAAGCTGAAACCAATCAGTTTTTGGAGGAAGTAGTGGGATTAATTCCAGTGTTGAGTGTTCATCCAATGAATCCTTAATTTTCAAAACAATTAAAAACTTGGTTCCAAAAAAAAATCGTAAATAAATGCCAATAAAAAACCCTAAATTTTTACATCCAGGGTTTCCATTTCTTTAAACTGAGTATTGGCTCAGTTTTATATCTGAGCAGCGATCCAGTCTCCCACTTCTGATGTTGATTTGGCATTTTCCTTAGAAATATCTTCCGTCACGAAGTTCGCTTCCAAAGAAGCGTTTACAGCATCACGAATGGTCTTGCCTTCTTCCAGAAGTCCGAGTGAATCCAACAACATCGCTGCGGAAAGGATGGTCGCCACCGGGTTGGCAATGTTCTTACCTGCTGCTTGTGGATACGAACCATGGATTGGCTCGAAAACAGAAGTATGAAGACCAACTGAGGCAGATGGCAATAACCCAAGAGAACCGGTGATCACACTTGCCTCATCCGATAGGATGTCGCCGAACATGTTTTCTGTCACCATTACATCAAATTTCTTCGGCCATTGCACCAATTGCATGGCTGCATTGTCCACAAACATGTAGTCCACAGTGATTTCAGGATAGTCTTTTTCCATGCGCTGAGATACTTCCCTCCAAAGTCTAGAAGTAGCCAGCACGTTGGCTTTGTCCACAATCGTCAATCTTTTGTCCCTGTTTCCGGCGTATTCAAAAGCCAGTTTCAAGATTCTTTCTATTTCATGGGTATTGTAAACGCAGTTGTCAAAAGCAGAAGTGAGGTCTTCGGATCTACCTTTTTCACCAAAATAGATTCCCCCTGTAAGCTCCCTGATCACCACAAAGTCGGCACCTTCCACACGGTCATTTTTCAAAGGACTTTTATCTATCAAAGAAGGAAAGGTAGCTACTGGCCTAATATTGGCATACAAACCCAATTTTTTACGCATCAATAGCAAACCTTGCTCCGGACGTACTTTAGCCTTGGGGTCGTTATCGTATTTGGGATCACCTATGGCACCAAAAAGCACAGCGTCGGCATTCATACATATCTGATGGGTGGATTCTGGGTAAGGCTCTCCTAGCAGATCAATGGCCGCTGCTCCAGTCGGGGCAAATTCGAAATCAAAACTATGATCGTATTTTTTGCCTATGGCATTCATCACCTTGATCGCCTGATCCACGATCTCAGGACCAATTCCGTCACCGGGTAGTGTTGCAATTTTGTAATTCATTATTGTATGTGCTTTGTGCTTTAGAATATCCAAATCAATAAATCTGGATTTATTTGTGTTTGTTTAATTTACTATTCAGCCTTGTTATTCTGATTTTTGATAATATTTAGCATCTTGATAGTCGCCTTGATGGCCGCCACCGTCTGATCCGAATCTAGTCCCCGCGTTTTGAAAGTTTTTCCATTTTCCCAGCTGATGGTGGTAATAACCAAAGCGTCTGTTTCGCCACCGGGAGGAATCTGAACTTCATAGTCCACCAGCCTCGGAAGTGTTTCTCCAAATTCAGCGTAGATCGCATGAAGTGAATTCATAAATGCATCGTATTGACCATCTCCAGAAGCTGTCTTCTCGTGAATTTTCCCTTCTATCTCAATGCTCAAAGTAGCCATGGATCGGAGACCCTGAGCGACAGATAGCGAATAATTTTGGATAACGACATGTCGTTCAATCTTTTCACTTCGAAGAACGTCATTGATAATAAATGGTAAATCTTCTTTGGTGATCGATTCTTTTTTGTCCCCCAGCTCGATGATTTTCTGGGTAATTTTTTTCATTTCCTCCTTGCTCAGCTCAATCCCTAGTTCATCCAGATTCTTTTTGATGCTGGCTTTACCTGACATTTTGCCCAAAGCGTAGGAATAGGATCTTCCGAAGCGCTCAGGATTCAGCCCATTGTGATATAGATTGTCTTTGCTATCGCCATCAGCATGAATGCCGCTCGTTTGCGTAAATACGAATTCTCCGACAAGTGGCTTATTGGCGGGGATTCTGATTCCAGAAAATGACTCCACGATTTTACAAACTTTATAAAGTTTAGTCTCATCTACATTCATCTCTCCGTGCAAATGATCTTTTACGATTCCAATCACACTTGAAAGTGGCACATTCCCAGCTCGTTCGCCCAATCCATTCAATGTGGTATGGATTCCATTGATCCCTGCTTCAATGGCCGAATAGACATTGGCAGTGGACAGATCGTAATCGTTGTGAGCGTGAAAATCAAAATGAGCAGTCGGGAACTTAGCTGTCATTTGCCCACAGAAATCGGCTGTTTCTTTGTGATTCAAAATACCCAAGGTATCAGGCAACATGATTCTCTTAACGTTCATATTGAGCAAGCCTTCTATCATCTGATCCACATAATCCGGTGATGTCCGCATCCCGTTAGACCAATCTTCGAGATATACATTAGTGGCCAATCCTTGCTCAGTCGCATAACCGATGGTCTGAGCGATATCAGCCAAATGTTCTTCGATAGTTTTTTTCAATTGCTTTTCGCAATGTTTTCTTGATCCTTTGCAAAGGAGATTGATGACCTTTCCGCCAGAAGTTTTGATCCAATCAACAGAAAGGGTGTGATCCACAAAACCCAGAATTTCTACCTGATCAACATAACCGTTTTGTCCAGCCCAGTGAAGGATTTTTTTTGCGCCTTTAAATTCCCCATCAGAAACTCTGGCTGATGCCACTTCCACGCGATCCACTTTGAGCTCCTCTAGCAACAACTGAGCAATCGTAAGCTTTTCACTATTGGTGAATGATACACCGGAGGTTTGCTCTCCGTCTCTTAGGGTGGTATCAAGAATTTCTACTTTCAAGCCGATGCTGTTATAAAAAATAGCCATGAACATCACGGCCATCCTTTGTTGATTCAAAATTTATATTGGTAGATCTTGGGCGAATTGCTCAATCTCAACTTTCATGCTTTGCAGGTAATCGATATCATCATATCCATTAAGCATGTTGCCTTTTTTATATGTGTTGATATCAAAATTATCTTTTTCGCCTGTCGACAAAATAGTTACTGTTTGTTCTGGAAGGCTCACTTCAAATTCAGCATTCGGATCTGCCTCAATTGCTTTGAACATCTTATCCAAAAATTCAGCACTTACCTGTGCCGGAAGTACACCTATGTTCAGGCAATTGCCTTTAAAAATATCAGCAAAGAAGCTTGAAATCACACATCTGAATCCGTAATCATAAACAGCCCAAGCAGCATGCTCTCTGGAAGATCCTGAGCCGAAGTTTTTACCCCCAACAAGGATTTTTCCACTGTAAAGTGGATTGTTTAATATGAACTCTGCTTTGGGACTCCCGTCGGTATTGTATCTCCAATCTCTGAAAAGATTATCACCAAATCCCTCACGGGTGGTCGCTTTAAGAAACCGCGCCGGAATGATCTGATCGGTATCCACATTTTCTATTGGAAGTGGAACTGCGGTGGTTTTGAGTACTTTGAATTTATCGTAGGACATTTTTTATTGTTTTGCGCTTAGCGCTGACCACCAAACACTTGTTTTTATTATCGTTTTGAACTTTGAGTTCGATTTATTTCAAATTTTGTTAATCAAATTGTTTAGGCTTCATTTTACTTGATTAACAAAATCAACATGAGTTTCAAAAGCTGAATCTTTAATTACTTTCAAATCCTTTGATAGGATTTGAAAGTATTCCAACTCAGCGGATGAGCCTCTGGCAAACACCAAATAACGCTTAAACTCAGCATCTCCTTCTCAACAACAACCCTCACTTATATTAGAGGGAATGTAATAAGCATCTCTTCTCATTTGACTGATCAATCCAAATTTTTCATCACTAAGAAAATCATTTGCCAGTTTATATATGGATAAATTCAACTCATGACCCAAGTCCCATACTTTATATTTTCTAAAATCTCTCATAGGCAAAAGGCCAATAGCTAGCAGCCAAAGGCCACATTAATCCATCAATTCCCTCGGATCAGCCACCACACCCATCACGGCACTGGCAGCTGCTACTAGCGGACTAGCCAAAAGCGTTCTTGACCCAGGCCCCTGTCTTCCTTCAAAATTTCTATTTGAGGTACTCACTGCCAGTTTGCCAGCGGGCACTTTATCATCGTTCATTGCCAGACATGCCGAGCAACCAGGCTCTCTCAGTTCGAATCCAGCTTCATGAAGGATATCCAAAAGACCTTCTTCTTTGATAGCTGCTTCTACTTGGTGCGAACCAGGCACCAACCATGCGGTAACATTGTCGGCTTTTTTTCTTCCCTTCACCAAAGAAGTAAATGCTCTGAAATCCTCAATCCGGCCATTGGTACAACTTCCAATAAATACATAGTCAACAGGTTTGCCGATCATGGATTCACCTTCGTTGAAGCCCATATAACTCAATGATTTTTTGTAGGTGGACACACCACCTTCCAATGATTCTGCCTTAGGAATGATGTTACCGATTCCCATGCCCATTCCCGGGTTGGTACCGTAAGTGATCATCGGTTCTATTTTAGAGCCATCAAATGTCAATTCCTTATCAAATGTAGCTTCAGCATCTGTTTTCAATGTTTCCCAATAGGTCATGGCTTTATCCCATGCAGCATCTTTTGGTGTAAACTCACGGCCTTTTATATAATCAAATGTTTTTTCATCAGGGGCAATCATACCGCCACGAGCACCCATTTCGATACTAAGGTTACAGACGGTCATTCGGCCTTCCATGCTCATATTTTCAAACACGTTTCCGGCATATTCCACAAAATATCCGGTCGCACCAGAAGTAGTCAATTGTGAAATGATGAATAATGCCACATCCTTTGGCGTGACGCCTCTCTGAAGAGCACCGTTGATATTGATGCGCATTTTCTTGGGCTTAGGCTGCATGATGCACTGAGTGGCCAATACCATTTCCACTTCGGAAGTACCGATTCCGAATGCAATGGCTCCAAATGCTCCATGTGTGGAAGTGTGTGAATCACCACAAACAATCGTAGCTCCTGGCACAGTGATCCCGTATTCAGGGCCTACTACGTGTACGATCCCGTTTTTCTCATGCCCAAGTCCCCAGTGCGTAATTCCATGTTCTTTGGCATTTTCCTCTAGAGCCCTTAACTGTCCAGCAGATTGTGGATCAGCTACCGGAAGGTGTTGATTGATGGTTGGCGTATTGTGATCAGCAGTAGCAAATGTTCTGCTCGGATGCAGCACACCAATTCCACGTGTTTTCAATCCCAGAAACGCAACCGGGCTGGTCACTTCGTGTACCATGTGTCTGTCTATAAAAAACACATCTGGGCCGCCTTTAATCTGACGTACCACGTGTGAATCCCAAACCTTATCAAATAGCGTCTTTCCCATTTTTTATTCTGTGTTTGTACTATTTCTATGCTCGAATATTTTGAAAAAGGTGTGATCCTATTCCAAAATCAGGGTGCAAAAGTAACCAATAGAAATGGAAAAAGCCTGTAAAGAGCCAGGACAAAATAGATTATAAGTACAATTTCAAGGATGTATGAAGAAAATCGAATGTTGATTTAGAAAACATAAGGACGAACATTGAAAATCATAGTTATGTTTTGTCTAAGATGTAATTATGATTTTCTGAAAATGTAGTTACGTTTTTATAAAAACATAGGCATGTCTCATGAAGCACCAACTATTAGGTCTCTCTTCGAAACATGTAGCCTCAAAGTGGCTCATTTGAACTCAGATGATATAGGCGTTCTCATACCAAACAGGGATCCGATTGGGCTAATGGGTCTTAGTCAGCTTTTAAGTACTTTCCGAAATTTATCTAGAATAGGCTCGCCAAGTATCTTAGCCCTGAACCAAAGTTCAAATGCCGGATTGATCAATGAGTAAATTTCTTTTCCTTTCTCCACAATATCCTCTTCGATCAGGATCCTGGCAGCCTTCACCACGTTGGCAGAAGTCCCAAGGGAATATTTTCTGATCACTTCTTGTGAGGACAGTTTTGTCTCTCCATTCAAAATTGCTTTTATGATTTTGACTTGTGTATTATTCAGCTTATCAAACATATCCACAAAGTGAATGGAAGTGGCATCCATAAAAATTTTCAACCCTCGCTCCATATGTTTTTCGGATACTTCTCCTTTTGGGCAGGCCGCCCATATCTGATGGCTCAAAAATTGAACATATTCAGAATGGCGATTCATGATTCTGACTATCACTTCGGCAAAGTGCCTGCTTATCGATTTTCCAGAAATTTCAAATTGATTCATAATGAATGGAACCCAATGATATTCATCTATTTTTTGAAGGCGCAGTACCTGGCCGAAGTTGTAGAAAGGTGAAGAGTCACTACTGAAAATCTCCTCCATCATGTGCCTTTTACTTCCGTAGAGACAATAAGATACCTGAGTATGGTGCTGCCAATATGAGCGCATCTGATATTGTAGTCCTTCCGAATCTTCAAATCGATTGATATTTTGAAATTCATCAATGGCTATGATTTGATACTTACCGGTGATTTCCGCCATTAGAGAAGGCAGGTTTAGTATCTCGGCAATCGTCTTCTTTTTTTCCTGCCAGTTGAAGGACAAGGTGGCAAAGTCGGAGAAATCACCCATACCTAAAGAGAAAGAAGGTGTGATGGTTTTAAGTGCATCCCCCAACTTCTGCCAGACAGTTTTGCTGGTATTTGCCCGAAGCACATGGTTGGCAAAATCCTCTAGGAAAGCCTCTTCAGAGCGCGAAGCAGTCAGGTCAAGTGATACTACTTGAAAGTTCTTCCTCGATGAGATTCCATTGAGCACCTTCTTGACCAATGAGGATTTTCCGTACCTCCTCGGTGAAATCAAAATGGCATTGTTATGACTGATCAATAAGTCTGTGACCAGTTTTAACTCGTTGGTGCGATTCGTAAATGACGAATCTGCAACTACCTGACCGAAATAAAAGGGGGACTCCATGGATCAAATCTTATATCACAAAGCTAATACATTTTCACAAACTTACCAATCGGTAAGTTACCTATCGGTAAGTTACTAATCAGGAAGCTTCTACTTTCGCAGGTATTCAGAATTAGTGATCACAGGACTGACTGGACACAGAAAATCTAGGCGGCAAAATCGAACTAGCGACAAAATAAAACAGCTGATAAAAGGTAATCCTTTCTATGGCATACGATAGGTTACATAACCCAAATACAGAATGCTGTCCGCATCTGGTACGCTTTTGTAACGTATATCTCAAGGATCATTTGAAATGACGGGATTTAGGAATTCTCGATGCAAACTGAGACTAGAATAGGCAGAGACAACCTAAGGCTTTTGTTTTTTAGGAGGTTTGCACGTTTTGCAATAATCCGACAGCTCGGCTATTTCTTGAAGAATTTTTTCTCTTTCAATAATCAAGACATCAACATTCTTACCTAGATCTGTTGATTTAGCCAGCTCATTGTGTCTGTTACTTTGTTCGGTTATAATTTCATCATACAAGGGTTTAAAAAAATTAGTGTTTGAAAAGGTTCCTTTGCTCTCAAATAGCTTTTTTCTGAATTTCCTGGCCGACAATTCGCTCAAATCAAATTCCAATTGTCCAAATTTCACCAACTGATTAGCCAATTCTTGACTTGAAGATGTGATGTAACTCGACGGTCTATGCAGCACCGTGCTCACTTTTTCATTGAAGTTTTTTGTAAACATGAATTCGTAATAACTCATAGAAAAGAAGAACTCAATATTCGCGGATGTAGAAACGGAATAAATGGATAACTCCCCATTGATCTCTGATGAAGTCGATTTATAATCTGAGAATTGCATTTCAAACTCAGGCGACCATTCTACCTTATCCTGACCTGATACTACGGTGAAGAGCAAGCAAAGTCCAATAGTTAAAAAAGGTTTCATTTCAATTTTCTCTTGACGTTTAAGGGTCTTCTTTGCAAACGAGGACAAGAATGCTCGTTTTAGATGTACCTATCTTTCAATCTCAATTGTGTAATAAAGGTATTTTTCATTCCAAAAATAATCCACACTCTTTTCTCCTTTTCCAATAGAGATATTTGAAACGTCTTCATTATTGATCTTAAATACTTCAAAATAATTTACAAACGTTTTTGAAGTTATCCAGCTCTTTTCCCCCTTTTCATGAATATAATCAAGAGAATGGGAGCCTCCGGATTCCAGTGAATCTAATTGGACAGAATTCATTTCTAAACTCTGATATTCTATTGCAACAATATCATCAGACAAATTGCTTATGGTAAAAGAATGAGTGGTACTGTCAATATCGCATGAGCATATTAAAAGCAACAAAAAACATGTAAACGTAATAACTGATATTATTTTCATCACTTCATCAAACTAATATGCCCTATACCCAAATTGTCCTCATCTGGTAAGCATTTGCAGCGCATACCCCTAATTTGAAATGAGAGGATTCATGAGTCCTCGCTGCAAACGAAGACTATTCTTTTCATCACTTCATCAACTTCCGATACTTAATCCTGGTCGGCTCTTTGTCTCCCAATCTTTTCTTGCGGTTTTCTTCATAGTCGGAATAGTTGCCTTCAAACCAATACACCTGAGAGTCGCCTTCATAAGCCAAAATGTGTGTGGCTATTCTATCCAAAAACCACCTATCGTGACTGATTACCACAGCACAACCTGCAAAATTCTCAAGCCCTTCTTCAAGCGCACGAAGGGTGTTTATATCCAAATCATTTGTAGGTTCATCCAATAGAATCAGGTTGGCGCCTTGCTTCATCGTGATAGCCAAATGCACCCTGTTTCGCTCACCACCGGATAATACGCCTACTTTCTTTTCCTGGTCAGAACCCGCCAGATTAAACCTGCTCACATAAGCACGGGCATTCATCTCCTTGCCTCCAAGTAGGATAATTTCATTTCCACCAGAAATGGTCTGGAAAACTGTTAGGTCAGGTTTAAGGTCATCATGTTCCTGATCTACATAAGCCATTCGCACGGTTTCGCCCACTTCAAAAGTTCCAGCATCGGGCTTTTCTCTGCCCGTTATCAGGTTGAAAAGTGTCGTTTTACCGGCACCATTTGGCCCTACCACACCAACAATTCCTCCTTGAGGCAAACTGAATGTCAGATTCTCAAATAGCATTTTATCACCATACGATTTAGAAACTCCTTTTGCTTCAATCACTTTAGCACCCAATCGCGGACCCGGAGGGATATATAGTTCCAATTGAGTTTCTTTCTCCTTGCCCTCTTGACCAAGCAATTTATCATAGGCTCCTAACCTTGCCTTTCCTTTGGCCTGGCGACCTTTCGGGGACATGCGCACCCATTCCAATTCACGCTCCAGCGTTTTCTGACGTTTGGATTCGGTTTTTTCTTCTTGTTTTAATCTTTTCTGCTTTTGATCCAACCAGCTGGAGTAGTTCCCTTTCCATGGGATACCCTCACCTCTATCCAGCTCCAGTATCCATCCGGCTACATTGTCGAGGAAGTACCTATCGTGAGTTACAGCGATGACCGTTCCTTCGTATTGCTGCAGATGCTGCTCCAGCCAGTGCACTGACTCAGCATCGAGATGGTTGGTTGGCTCATCCAACAAAAGCACATCTGGCTTTTGTAGCAGTAGTCTGCACAACGCTACTCTCCTTTTCTCACCACCAGACAGGTTTTTAATGAGGGCGTCTTCTGGAGGTGTGCGAAGGGCGTCCATTGCCCTTTCCAATTTGGTGTCAAGCTCCCAAGCGCCCACATGATCCAATTTCTCCTGAACTTTGCCCTGCTTCTCTATCAGCACATTCATTTTGTCAGGATCATCCAAAATCTCAGGTTCTCCGAATTTTAAATTGATCTCATCATATTCTTTTAGCAAATCAGTGATTTCTGAAACAGCTTCACTGATTACTTCTTTTACCGTCTTCGTAGGATCGAGTTTAGGCTCTTGTTCGAGCATACCAACAGTAAACCCAAGGGAAGAAACTACATCTCCCTGGTATTCTTTATCCATTCCGGCAATGATTCTAAGCAATGAAGACTTACCCGAACCGTTCAATCCCAGAACACCAATCTTGGCGCCATAGAAAAAGGAGAGGTAAATGTTCTTTAAAACTTGTTTCTTTGGGGGGTAGAATTTATTTACCCCAGCCATTGAGAAAATGATTTTTTCGTCAGACATGGTTGAGTTTTTACAAAATGATTTCGAATTTACATCAATTCTAAATCAGCACTATTAATTAATTCACATTTCAATAATTGTGGAAGAAAAGGGAAACAAATATGGCACAATTCAAGGGAATAAGGTCATTCTTAATGGATGGGGAGAATACCCTGATCGAGAAATTGGTGAAGTAAAGGACGACAATCCAGATCACTCATTTCACTATTTTGAAGAACGCTATAAAGAACTTGAAACTAAAATCTCTGATCTGGAAAAGACCATTGAAGAATCTATTAATAAGGGTTCTTTCCTGATGAAACTTCTTCATCTAAAAGAAGTCATTCCCACTCATGAAGGCCTAGGAGATTATCAATCACTGTTGGACAAGCTTTTAACAATGGAAACTCTTCTACAAGAGGTCATTGCAAAAAACAGGGAAAAGAATTCAGAATTAAAGAAAACACTTATTTCGGAAGTTCAAATTGCTGCAGATAAATTCAACTGGAAAGAAGCCACAGAGGAAATACACGATATCAAAACACGCTGGATAAAAACAGGCAATGCACTGGAAGAAGAGCAGGAGCAATTGGAGGAATCATTTTGGGCCATAGTTTCGGGTTTCTTCGAAAAGAAAAAAGCCTTTTATGAGGATAAAAAACGACTTGGTGAAAAAAACAAAGTGGAATATGAACACTTGGTAAAAGAAGCCGAAAAATTAGTGAATATTCACGGCAAAGAACGATTTGAGAAAGTGAAAGAACTCAAGGATCTATGGGCAGAATTGGGGAATATACCCAAAGAAGAATACGGGCCGTTAGTGGATCTATTTAACAAACACTTGAAACCAACCAATCGGCCACAACCACAGACCATCGACCTGAAAGCACTCATAAAGGAATTGGATGGTTATTTGTCTGGAACAGGTAAAGTAAATCTAAAAACACTAGAGGGATACAGAAGCCAGCTAAAAACCTACCTTCCTGCAGAATACAAAGCCAAGCAAGAACGGAAGGAGGCTTTTAGCAAAATACAGCTGCTGAAAGAATGGGATTTTTTGATCAACGTTTCCAGCAAACGCCTAAAAACATACAAGGAATTGGATGCTGCCGAACAGCGTAAATTGGAAATTAAGGTACTGGAAGATTTACTGGTTCGCGACAGAGAAGATCTGGCCAAATACCTTTCAAATTCAGGAAATTTCACTTCAGCATCCGGGCAAATGAACCCCATTATAGAGAAAAAACTGACTCAGCAAAAAATGAAAGTAGCTATCAAAGAGCAGCTTCTAGCCATGCTCAATAAATTCTAAATCATTTTTTGAATTAATACGACACAAAAATTTTAAAATTTGTGTTGAAAGTTTCTACTCGAATAAATCGAAATAAAATTTGATTTCTAAGTAATAAAACTATTTTTGCACGAAATTTTAAATACAACAAATTATGTACTGGACACTAGAATTGGCTTCATATCTTGAAGATGCACCATGGCCTGCTGCAAAAGACGAATTGATTGATTTCTCAATCAGATCAGGTGCTCCACTTGAAGTTGTAGAAAACCTACAGGAATTGGAGGACGATGGTAACCCTTACGAGAGTATCGAAGAAATATGGCCTGACTATCCTACCAAGGAAGATTTCTTCTTCAATGAGGATGAATATTAATGACGGAATTTGAGATATTTTAAAACCCTGTGTGAGAACTCAGGGTTTTTTATTTTCAAGGAATATGGCCGCTAGTACCAGATCTTCGGGCGTGGTAATCTTGATATTCTGATAACTTCCCATGACCAAACTAATTTCATCTTTCAAGGTAAATTCATAAACACTCGCGTCATCGGTAAAAAATAATTGCTCCTCTGTTTCAAATGCTTTTTTGATTTTGACCACTTGAAAAGTTTGTGGCGTCTGCACGATATGATATTTCGATCTGTCAAGTGCCTTAGATGTATTCCCTTCGATCTTTCGAATTGAGTCCTTAATGGGCACACACACAATCCCAGAACCCACCTTTGCAGCAGATTCAAAAGACATGGCAATAATTTCTGGTGTTATAAGTGGCCTGACAGCATCATGGATAGCCACCAAACCTTTCGAGACAAGTTTCAATCCGTTTTTAACAGATTGAAAGCGCGAAGAGCCACCGGCGGCTGTCGCTACAAAAACATTTGGAAGGAACTCCTTCTTTATTTTTTCCCAGCTCCCAAAATGATCCTCGGGCAATACAAGTACCACTTTGATTTTAGAATCAAAGGAAATAAAAGCCCTAATTGTATAAATTAAAATAGGAGTCCCGTGGATCAGTGTAAACTGCTTCGGAAGCTGTTGGTTCATTCTTGAACCAACGCCCCCTGCTACAATGATTACACTGTTTTGAGACACCAGGTGAATATTAGATGATCAACATGGCATCACCATAGGTGAAGAACCTGTACTTTTCCTTGATAGCTAATTGGTATGCCTTCATTACCAAATCATAACCTCCAAATGCGGAAGCCATCATCAATAATGTAGATTCTGGAAGGTGGAAGTTGGTCACCAACGCATTGCAAATCTTAAAATCATATTGAGGGAAAATAAATTTATCCGTCCACCCTTCGTTTGGCTTTAATCTGTCTAGTGCTGATACAGATGATTCTAATGACCTCATCACTGTGGTTCCCACAGCACAAACTCTCCTTTTTTCATTCAATGCACGATTGACACGATTGGCTGTGTCTTCATTCACGAAATAGTTTTCGGAATCCATTTTGTGTTTGGTCAAATCCTCCACATCCACCGGTCTGAATGAACCCAAGCCAACATGTAGTGTAATAGGTTTGATATCTACACCAACTATTTCCAGCCTTTTCATTACCTGCTTGGTAAAATGAAGACCGGCGGTAGGAGCTGCAACTGCGCCAACATTTTTTGCATAGATGGTCTGGAACCGCTCTCTATCTTCTGGTACAGTTTGTCTGTCAATATTTTTAGGTAAAGGAGTCTCTCCCAACCTATCAATCATTTTGTAAAAATCAACTTCATTTCCATCATATAGGAAACGTATAGTTCTGCCACGTGAAGTTGTATTGTCAATAACTTCAGCTACTAACTCACCATCTCCAAAATACAGTTTGTTACCAACCCTGATTTTTCTGGCCGGATCTACCAGAACATCCCACAGTTTCATCTCTTTGTTCAGCTCCCGAAGAAGAAAAACTTCAATCTTGGCACCCGTTTTCTCTTTGTTCCCGTATAATCTCGCAGGAAACACTTTGGTATCATTGATTACCATGACATCCTGATCACTGAAATAACCGACAATGTCCTTGAAGATTTTATGTTCAATTTCCCCAGTCTTACGATGAATCACCATCAAACGAGACTCGTCTCTGTTTTCTGTAGGGTGCAATGCAATGTGACTGTTTGGAAGATCGAATTTGAAAGCTGATAATTTCATGTGTTTTGTTCTAATTTCAAAGGTTTCATTGAATCATCATTAAATTTGGAGAAGACATTTGTCTCTATCTTTTAATCTGGATGATAATTTCAAGTGAATACCTTGTATTAATCGATGGTGTTGATTAAATAAGTGCGCAAAACTAGCGAATTGTTTTGTTTTAATACATAAAAAACCTTTTTACCTAACTTAAATATTCCACGGGGTGATCATTTTTAAACTCATATTAGAAAGCTTCCGCTTTGCGTGGAACGCACTCACGGCGAACCTACTCAGAACTACCCTATCTTTATTAGGCGTAACGATTGGGATTTTTGCGATTATAGCTGTTTTTACTCTGGTCGATTCTCTTGAAAAAAGCATCAAGGATAGCCTAAGTTTTCTAGGCACTAATAATATCAATGTAGAAAAGTGGCCTTATGGTTTAGGAGGAGGTCCGTATCCTTGGTGGAAATATATGCAAAGGCCGTATCCGGCTTATGATGAATATGAATTTCTTTCTGAAAATGTTAAAAACGCCCAGTCGATTTGCATATTTACCGTCAAAGGAGGTGTGACCGCCAAATACCAAAGCAATAGCAGCACCAATCACGATTTATTAGGTGTTGTATTTAGCCACAGTGATGTTTATGAATTGCCTATAGATAAAGGCAGGTATTTTACGCGAGAAGAGGCCAACGGCGGGAAAAACGTCGCATTAATAGGTTTCAGGACTGCACAGGAACTATTTCCATTAGTGAATCCAATTGGAAAAGAGTTTAAAATTAAGGGTTTGAAATATTATGTGATCGGAACCATAACAGAAGAAGGGGAAAGCTTCTTAGGAGGGCCTTCCAATGATGAAAACATTTATATCCCTTACCGATCATTTTTGAAAATTTTCTACAGCGGACGTAAATCAGGCGTAGAGCCACATATTACTGTGAAGGGCTTAGAAGAAGATATCGGGTTGGTAGAGTTGGAATCTGAGCTCAGAGGTCTCATGCGAAAAAAACGTGGATTAAGACCAAAAATAGAAGATAATTTCGCTTTAAATAGACCTGAGGCCATTGCCAATTTTATAGGTTCCACCTTTGACGTTTTAGGTATTGCTGGCTGGATCATTGGGGGGTTCTCCATATTGGTAGGTGGATTCGGAATCGCCAATATCATGTTCGTTTCTGTTCGCGAAAGAACCAACATCATTGGTATTCAAAAGTCACTTGGCGCTAAAAACTATTTTATTTTGTTCCAGTTCCTCTTCGAGTCTGTTTTCTTAAGCCTTATTGGTGGAGGTATCGGAATAATTTTGGTTTGGCTACTGTCCTTTGTGAATTTGGGATCTTTGGATCTGGTTCTTAGCTTATCAAATATCACTATCGGTTTTGGGGTGTCTGCCGCCATCGGGATGATTTCCGGGATAGTTCCTGCAGCAATAGCCGCAAGGATGGATCCTGTTGTCGCCATCAGATCCTAATGACCAACTGATCTATAGAATAAAGCGATATGTGTACTTGATCAAAAATGTATTGTTTCCATCCAGATTATTCAATTTTGAACTGAGTTGATTGAAATTATTTCTTTCCGATTGATCAAAATGAGAACTGTTATTGGACCAAACAAAAAATAAGGTTGATCCCGGAATATATTCCCAACGAAATACGAAATTGGAGCGAAACTCCACAATATTGAAATCAGGGTCATCAAATTCATGACCGGTGTTTTCATTAATTCGATAGGCAACATCTTCCAAATTATAGGTAATCGTATTTTCATCAATTAAACTAAACCGATCAAAATAGTCATTTGACGTAGATTGACTGACCCATTTGAATTGGCCGTATTCGCCTTTCGCAATGAAAGGTTGTGCCCACAACTCCACAGTAAGATTTGGTGTCACATTATAATTCAATCTGAATGAAGTGCTATAAGTCCCTTGATTGATGCGCCCTAATAAATATTTTGTTTCATTTTCCAGATCAAACTGTTCTATGTATTGAAGATCGTTTGTCCCCCAAGAAATATTTGGAGTTACAGAAATACTCAAAGCATCTATAGGACGAACATTAATACTTGCTTCTATGCCCGTGTTTTTAGTGTAATCCTGATTGCCCCAATAAAACCAATTATTGAAATAAAGGCTTACCTTTTTCCTTCTATTTGTATTGATTTCATACCAATAATTGATCCCGCCAGGGTACTGAAATGATGGGCCTCCTCGCAAATCGGCGTTGGAAACAGAAGCAACATCTACCCATACACCTTGCCCAAAGAACCAAAGGTTGTTAAACTGAAGTCCCATATTGAGTTCACCACCGGATCTTGTCTGCATGCCGCCAAAATCAAGATTTTGTTCATAGTGAAAGGAATAACGCTGACTTCTGAAAAGTTTCGTGGGCTTAGTCACACGATATTGCGACCACATCCAATTGTTGACATTGTCCGTCTGTACAAGAAAACCAAGATCATTTAACTCCAGTCCAGGTGAGCGATAATTGGATCCCAATGTCCATCGCCAATTACCGCTTCGCTTTCCAAACGTAAAAGTGGCCGCAGAACCTGAGAGCAGGGTTCTGGTGGAATCAATTTGTCTGTGATTGTTATCTATCCGTTGAAAATAACGCTCGGACGAGGTTTGCGTTTCGTAAATAGCCTTTTCAGAGCCCTGAACGCGACTAACCATTCCTCTGAGGACAATCCCATACTTTCGATCCACAAAATTGTGATCGATATCAAAACCCCCACTTTGGGCATTGTCATGTAGAAGTTCAAGGCCATTCGAGTTATTTCCGAAGCGATTGACATTGCTCAAAAATGCGCCAACTACCGTTTTACCTGCATCAATATCCTGCTGCACACGGGTCACCACATAATTGGTATATGGCTCCACCTTTTCATGTCTTTTTGCTCCAAGTGTATCAATAACCCCTGCTATTTCCCTGTTGGTATAGGAATCCAAAATACCCCATGAGAATCCATTGGCATTTTTGCCAGTCAGTTTGGCAGCTCCAAGAATGCGCGTTCCTTGAGGCATATTTACATATGCAATATCTCCGTCGTTTGGATATCCTTTAGGTCTAGCACCAATCCGCCTAGAATAATACAGATTATTACGACCTCCACTTGTTGGAAATGTTAAAGTATTGTTCCCTTCAAGAAAGAACGGACGTTGTTCTCTAAAAAAAAGTCGAAAAGCGGTGAGGTTCACTGCGGACGGATCTGACTCTACTTGTCCAAAATCAGGATTTACAGTTAAATCCAGAGTCACATCTGAAGTGATCCCGATTTTGGCATCAATTCCAAAATCACCACTTATTTCTTTACCTGTTGATCTAAATGGGTTTTCCTCCTCTTTCGGAAATTTTTGAGCAGTCCCAACGATGTACGGTTGAATTTCAAGTTGTTTTTGAGGTTTGATACCAACTATTCCATGAAGCTCTCCAAACAAATGCACCCAACCAGGTGCGGTTGGATTAATTGGTTGCCAAGTGGAACGTTCTTCATTGCGGAAATATCTACGTGTAAGTTGAATCCCCCAAATGTGTGATTCCTTGTTTGCAAAGCGCAATTGTGAGAGCGGGATTTTAAACTCTGCGATCCATCCTAGCGAATCAACGCTTGTTTTCAAATACCAGATTGGATCCCATGTTGAATCCCAATTATCTCCGTTGTTAGATATATATTCATCTCCCTTTACACCAGAAACTGAAGCGGTAAATGAAAAGGCCGATCTTTGGTCGAAATAACTATCAATGTTGATTTCCACCCAATCACCGTCAAACCCGTCTCTTCTTGACATGCGTTTAACGATTTTGTCAGGTTCAGAGTCAAAAGCCCTGACACCAACATAGAGAAACTTTGAATCGTACAGTATTTTGAATTGTGTGGGTTCAGTAGGATTTGCTTTATATTCTGGCTGATGGCCAACAAAATCACCACCCCACTCCACATCATTCCAAGCAGGATCGTCCAGCTTGCCATCGATAACTATTCCTTGTGTCGCTCGCGAGGTTAAATAGGTCTTTTTTGCTTCTGTTGTTTCGTCCTGTGCATTGACAAAAAATGCAAAGAGGAGAAACCATGCAGAAAGTACTTTTTTAGGCATCTGGAAAGTTCAATTAGGGCGTTGTTTCCCTAAACGACGACATTTATTGGTAATTGTTTCTCTCAAGGCCATTTATTCCATGAGTGGACAATGTCAAAAATGAAAAAAAGGCGGTAGCAAATAGTTACAAATTTGTGACTCCTTAGGTGGCGAAAGTGTGCTCTCAGTGCCAGTAGGTACTTCATTTTTATAGCCACGGGTTTAAGCCCGTGGCTATAAAAAGTACAATTGACATGTTTTGGTTTTATTGTTGACTTTTGCAGACAAAACTTTAACTACCTCAAGATTTAGCACCTGATCAGTTACCAACCTTTTTTAAGTTGATTTAATTTGCTTCGCTTATATCTTCCTTGATCACTTCCGAAACTCCACTCACTAACCCACTAATTTTAGCCTTGATTTTGACTTCAAGCTCCTCCATCAATTCAGGATTATCTTCAAGCAGTTGTTTAACGAAATCCCGTCCCTGACCAAGTTTGTTGTCATTGTAGGAAAACCATGAACCTGATTTTTTTATCACTTCCAGTTCCACACCAATATCCACTATCTCACCAGACTTGCTGATGCCACGGCCATACATAATATCGAATTCAACTACCTTGAATGGAGGGGCTACTTTGTTCTTCACCACTTTTACCCTGGTACGATTACCCATTATGTTGTCGGCACTTTCTTTGATCTGACCAATTCTTCGGATATCCAATCTTACAGATGCGTAAAATTTCAAAGCATTTCCTCCAGTTGTTGTTTCTGGATTACCAAACATCACACCGATCTTCTCACGAAGTTGGTTGATGAAGATGCACGAACAACCACTTTTATTGATCGCTCCAGTCAATTTTCTCAATGCCTGAGACATCAATCTCGCTTGAAGACCCATTTTGCTATCACCCATTTCACCTTCCAATTCAGCTCTTGGAACCAAAGCAGCCACTGAGTCAATCACAATGATGTCAATAGCTCCAGAGCGAATCAAATGTTCCGCAATTTCCAAAGCCTGCTCGCCATTGTCAGGCTGGGAGATGAGTAAGTTTTCAGTATCAATTCCTAATTTCTCAGCATACGACTTGTCAAAAGCATGTTCCGCATCAATGATTGCCGCCAAGCCACCTTTCTTTTGGGCTTCAGCGATGCAATGCATGGCAAGGGTCGTTTTACCTGATGATTCCGGGCCATAAATCTCAATCACCCTACCTCTTGGAATTCCGCCAACACCTAGCGCCATATCCAAACCAAGTGAGCCTGTAGAGATTACCGGAATATCCACAACTTTGTTGTCGCTGAGTTTCATGATGGTTCCTTTCCCATAGGTCTTTTCCAATTTATCGATTGTTAATTGGAGTGCTTTTAGTTTTTCATTCTTGTCTGCCATGAGTGAGATGATTAGGGATTATTGAATATTTATCAAACAAAATTAGCTGCATTAACTTTAAATAAAAGTGAATTGCTAAATATTTTAGTAAAATAATTAATAAGACTAATATTTTTATCATAAAGCAAATTCAAAAATTTGCTACCTGATAAGATAAAAACAAAAATACCGCTTTGCGCTAAAAATAAATATAAGTCATCTTGCTGAATTACGCTTTATTTTGAACAATCATTTTAGAACATATATGTTTAAAAAAATCTGGGTTGGTACCATTACAATATTGTTGATGCTAATTATTTGGCAGTGGAGCTTCATCCTTTATGGTATAAACCAGGCCAAAGGTCAAATAGAAGTGATAAGAAATGCAAAACCCATCGACACATTTTTAGAAGACCCCTCATTCCCTGACTCACTCAAGCAAAAACTGACGCTTGCGAAAGAAGTGAGAATATTTGCTATGAATGATTTGAAACTCAACCAATCTGATAATTACACGACCATGTATGATCAGAAAGGGAAAACAATATTATGGAACCTCTCAGCCTGTGAACCATATGAGTTGAAAGCTTACACCTGGTATTATCCATTTTTGGGCAGCATGCCATACAAAGGATTTTTTGATTTGGAGAAAGCCAAACTGGAAAAAGAAAAATTGGAGCAGCTTGGGTATGATGCACGTATCAGGCCTGTGGGAGGCTGGTCTACACTTGGGATACTAAATGACCCTATCCTGTCGGATATGCTCAATAGAAGTGATGGCGCACTGGCAGAAGTAATTATCCATGAGTTGACACATGCCACCATTTTTGTGAAAAATGAGATTGAATTCAATGAAAATCTTGCCTCATTCATTGGAGAGCAAGGGGCTGTCATTTACCTCAAGCAAAAACATGGGGAAGATCACTTGATACTTCAGGAATATTATGAAGAATCGCTTGATGGAAAAAGACTCACTGCACATGTTCTGAAAGGAGCGCAAATTCTGGATAGTCTCTATAGTCACATGGCTGAGCAACCTGATGCTATCAAAAAAACGCTCAAGGAAAAAACCATCAATGAAATAGTCGAATCAATAGACACTGTTTCATTTTTTAATCAGCGATATTATGGTTTGTTTGAAAAAACAAAACCAAATAATGCTTATTTTATGTCCTTTATGAGATATCATTCTCAGGAAGATACATTGACATCCATTTATAATCAATATGATTCCGACTTGATGCTGATGATTGAAAATTTAAAGGAGTTGTACGGTAAATAATTTTGGTAATTAACAAATTGTTACCTTTTACTCTTGAAATTGATTTCTACTTAAATTTGAATAATATCAAACTGGATTACGGTTAATCGGTTTTTTAAAGGTGATAATTACAGAACTATTAATCCCAAGTAAATTTTTCATTAACTCAGCATTATCTCCAAAGTCAAAACAATGGCCAAGCAAAACCAAAAAATCTTAATTGTTGATGATGAGCCAGATATACTGGAGCTCTTAAAATACAATCTGATCAAAGAAGGATATGATGTGAAAACAGCTATCGACGGAATCAAAGGAGTAGATATCGCCAGATCATTTATTCCGGATTTAATTATTCTGGACATCATGATGCCTAAACAAGACGGTGTGGAAACGTGTCGTCAGGTACGAGAAATACCAGAGTTGATCAATACATTTGTCATATTCCTTACCGCCCGCTCAGAGGAATACTCAGAAGTGGCAGCCTTTGATATGGGCGCTGATGATTACATCACAAAACCTATTAAGCCTCGGGCACTTATAAGCAGGATCAATGCACTCTTCAGAAGAGAATCAAAAAAGAAAAAAGAATCACATAAAGTCGAGGTGACCAACCTCATCATTGACCGATCATCTTACACAGTGATAGCCAGTGACGAAAAAATTAATCTTCCAAAGAAAGAATTTGAGCTACTATATTTCCTTGCCTCAAATCCTGGGAAAGTTTTTAGCCGTGACGAACTGCTTCAAAATATATGGGGAACAGACGTTTATGTGCTTGCCAGGACAGTTGATGTTCATATTAGAAAAGTGCGTGAGAAAATAGGAGAAGGATTCATTTCTACAGTTAAGGGAGTCGGCTACAAATTCGAAGTAAACTGAGTCAATGATTAATTCGCGGGGCATTTCTCTTTTATTGGCAGTTCTGATTTCAGCTATAACTACCGCCTTTATTTCTATGGTTGAATCTGTCAATGATGTTGCTATAGGAATTGCATTCTTTCTTTCATTTTCAACATCCTACATATTTATTAGAATCACACTAGAGTTCATTTTCTTTCGACAGATCAACGCCATTTTTGACGCTTTGGATAACATAAAGGATCAGGATCTATCATTTCTCACAAGTCCTTCTGCCAAATCATCTTTTAACCCTTTGAAAAAAGTAAATAAGGAAATTTACGATTACGCAGAACAAAAGCAATTAGAAATTACTGAATTAAAACAACAAGAAGCTTTTCGTAGAGAATTCATGGCAGATGTATCACATGAATTGAAAACCCCTATTTTCTCTGCACAAGGGTTCGTGCATACCCTGCTGGATGGTGCTGTGGAAGACAAAAGTGTGCGCATAAAATTTCTAAAGAAAGCCGCCAAAAGTTTGGACGGACTAGACATATTAGTGCAGGAATTATTGACCATCTCCCAAATGGAAACAGGAGAAATCAAAATGCATTTTGAATATTTTGATATCGTGCAATTGTGTAAAGAAATTCATGATCAGCTGGATGATAAAGCAGAAAAAAAGGAAATCTCTTTCAAAATCAAAAATGAAAATGAGAAACATTTTGTTCACGCAGATTACCAGCGTATTTACCAAGTACTCACCAATCTGATCTCCAATGCGATCAAATACACTCGAAAAGGGGGTAAAATAAATGTCTCTTTTACAGAAGAAAATAATCAGATCATTACAAATATAAAAGACAATGGACTTGGAATTCCTCCAGAGGATCTCGGGAGAATCTTTGAACGATTCTACAGGGTAGACAAATCCCGTTCTAAGGAAAAAGGGGGTACTGGGCTAGGATTGTCTATAGTTAAACACGTAATGGAAGCTCACAATTCTAAAGTAATTGTAGAAAGTGAATTTAGGAAAGGATCAGTCTTTAGCTTTGCGCTGAAAAAAGGAAAACCGGTAGCTCATCGGTTTATCCATGAAGATGACGATGAAGAATAAAGGCCGGATAGATTTTAAAGACCTCATACTTTTTGAAAACCCAAATTATATAGTCATTAATAAACCACCCTACGTCTCAACTCTCGAGGATAGGAATGACAATCAAAACATATTAGCGCTGGCTAAATCATACCATGCAGATGCTCAGGTATGCCACCGACTAGATAAAGAAACATCCGGAGCTTTGGTCATTGCCAAACACCCCGAAGCTTACAGACATTTCGCCATGAGTTTGGAAAAGCGGCAGGTAAAGAAAATCTATCATGCCGTATTAAATGGTATCCACGATTTTAAAGATGTTGAAGCAGATCAACCCATCTATTCATCCAACAGCAAATCACGTGTGGATTTCACGGACGGGAAGCCCTCTCTTACGCTCATTTCCACACTGGAGCATTTCAAAAACACCACCATGGTGAAATGCTTTCCCGTTTCCGGTAGATTACACCAGATACGTGTGCACTTGGCCTTTCACAAGGCTCCAATTGCCTGTGATCCTATTTATGGAGGAGACCTTATTTACCTTTCTTCTGTTAAGAAAAAATTCAAATTGGCTAAAGAAACAGAGGAACAACCGCTAATTCAGAGAGTAGCCCTACATGCAGCAAGTATTTCATTTAAGGACTTTGAGGCTAACACAGACGATATCATCACTTTAGATGCACCATATCCGAAAGATTTCGCAGTGCTTATAATACAGCTCAGAAAAAACCTTTGATATAATCGCCAAACAGCCTTGTTATTACAAAACTAAAATTCTATTTTTGTGTCCCTTTTCGCGAAGGGTAAGGAAATAATCATTTAAACAAAAAAACATTGGATACTTTAAGCTTTAAAACAGTATCATTAAACAAAGCTACTGTACAGAAAAATTGGGTGGTCGTAGATGCGGACGCTCGAGTTTTAGGTAGACTAGCAAGTGAGGTAGCTAAAATCATTAGAGGGAAGAAAAAGCCTGGCTACACTCCTAACGTAGATTGCGGAGACAATGTCATTGTTATTAACTCTGACAAAATCAGACTAACTGGTAACAAGTGGACTGAAAAGCAATACGTGCGACACACAGGATATCCTGGAGGACAAAGAATTGCTACACCTATTGAGGTGAAGGCGAAATCTTCAACTATTCTTATAGAGAAAGCTGTAAGAGGTATGTTACCTAAATCAATACTAGGTGACGCGATTTATAAGAATTTATATGTGTATGCCGGTTCTGAGCATCCGCATGAAGCACAACAACCTAAAGAAGTAAAACTTTAATCTGAATGGATACTATTAATACCATAGGAAGAAGGAAAACGGCAGTAGCCAGAGTCTACCTCCAGCCCGGAAAAGGAAAAATCAGTGTTAACGAGAAAGAACTTAACATCTATTTTCCTTCAGAAATTCTTCAACTAATCGTGAAGCAACCTCTTGAAACACTTGATGTGGATGGGAATTTTGATATTGATATAAACGTTGATGGTGGCGGACCAAAAGGTCAAGCTGAAGCTGTTCGTTTGGCTATATCAAGAGCGCTTGTTGTGTTGGATCCTGACAACAAACCAGCTTTGAAAAAAGAAGGTTTTATGACAAGAGATCCTAGAATGGTTGAGCGTAAGAAGCCAGGGAGAAGAAAAGCAAGAAGAAAATTCCAATTCAGTAAACGTTAAGATTTCAGAACGATGCAAAAAATTGAATATAAAGATTTATTGGATGCTGGTGTTCATTTTGGACACCTTACCAGAAAATGGAATCCGCAAATGGCTCCATATATTTTCATGGAGAAGAATGGCATTCACATTATAGATTTAAATAAAACCATCACTTGCCTAGAAGAAGCCGCATTGGGACTTCAGTCAATCATCAGATCAGGCAGAAAAGTGATGTTCGTGGCGACTAAGAAACAAGCGAAAGATGTAGTAGAAACTGCAGCAAAAACCCTTAACATGCCTTTCGTAACTGAAAGATGGTTGGGTGGAATGTTGACAAATTTTGCTACTATCAGGAAATCTCTTAAGAAAATGGCAGGTATTGATAAGCTCATGAAAGATGAGGCTTACTTGAACCTTGCGAAAAGAGAGCGATTGATGATCACAAGAGAGAAAGAAAAGCTGGAAAGAGTACTTGGCGGAATCGCTGATCTTAACAGACTGCCTGCTGCCCTTTTTATCATCGATATAAAAAGAGAGCACATTGCAGTTTCTGAAGCTCACAAACTAAATATTCCTGTTTACGCTTTGGTAGATACTAACTCAGATCCAACTGAAGTTGATTTTCCGATACCTGGAAACGATGATGCTTACAAATCAATCAGTATTATTACTGATTACATTTTGAAAGCGGCTGAAGAAGGTCTCAATGAGAGAAAGAAGGACAAGGCTGACATGGCCGTTCAGGAAGAAGAAAAAGCAAAAAAAGAGGTAGACGAGCAAAAAGTTTAAGCTCTTTTCCAATGCAAAGTATTAAAAGTTGAACATCAATCCTGTTCCGATTTTCGGTGGGAGGATGTTCAATTTTTGTTAAAACACGATTCTAATTAACAAAACATATCAAAATGGCTATTACTGCTCAAGACGTAAACAAACTAAGACAAATGACCGGTGCAGGCATGATGGACTGCAAAAAAGCTTTGGTAGAAGCTGAAGGTGATTTCGATAAGGCAATTGAATTGCTTAGAAAAAAAGGTCAAAAAGTATCTGCGTCAAGAGCAGATAGAGAAACTACAGAAGGTATAGTTGTAACTCGTACAAGTGCTGATGGCACCAAAGGGATGGTTATTGCATTCACTTGTGAAACTGATTTTGTGGCCAAAAACGAAGGATTCCTTGAATTGGCCAACGAAATTGCTGATTTAGCATTTGCTAACCAGCCGGCAGATATCGACGGTATCAAGGCTATCCAAACTGGTGACATTACCTTAGGTGAGAAGATCATAGAAAACACTGGGAAAATTGGTGAAAAACTTGAGATTTCAGCTTACGACATGGTCTCTGGTGATGCTGTTGTTCCTTACATCCACTCAAATGGAAAATTAGGTGTACTCGTTGCTCTAAAAAACACCAATGGTAGTGATGTTATAGGCGCAGGAAAAGATGTAGCCATGCAAATCGCTGCAATGAATCCTGTCGCTGTTGATAAAGACGGTGTTGATTCAGCTATCGTAGAGCAGGAAATTGAAGTAGGTAAAGGACAGGCAAGAGAAGAAGGCAAGCCTGAAGCAATGATTGAAAGAATCGCTCAAGGTAAATTGGCTAAATTCTTCAAGGACAATACACTTCTCAGTCAGTCATTTGTAAAAGATGGCTCTGTAACTGTGGAGCAATACCTTGATTCAGTTTCTAAAGGTTTGACTGTATCTGCATTTAAAAGAATTTCTATCGGTTAATCCGATTTTAGTACGAATTGAGTTAAAAAACCCAAATGTAAAAGTCTGGGTTTTTTTGTGCTTTGTAGAAAAACGAGATGAGCTATTACTTCTTCTTCTTTTTCATGTTGGCGTTTTTGTCACCGCGCGTTCTTGGCTTTTTGTATTTTTTCACAATTTCTCTTCTATAGGAGCCTCCTTGATTGGTCTTTTTGTTTTTCTCTTTCTTTTCATGAAAAGCAGGGCCGACACCATCAAGATTTCGCTTCTTGTGAGGGCTGACAAACTCAACCACTTTGGGCCGTTCATCAGGGATGAGCTCTTTGGAAATTTCCACATTTTTAGGAAAATCCAATGTTGGAATTTTGTAAACCATCAAGGCCTCAATCGCTTCTTTGGCCGGCTCTTCTGCTTTGGTATAAAATAAAATTGTTCTTCCAAGTTCTTCTGCCCTCCCGGTTCTTCCTATCCGGTGCATATAATTTTCAGGAAAAGCAGGTGTATCAAAGTTGATCACATGGCTGATTTTGTCCAAATCCAAACCACGTGCCATGACATCTGTTGCTACCAAAATTCTATTAACTCCCCCATCGAATTGTCGGATGGATCGAATTCTATAATTCTGGGTTTTATTGGAGTGTATGATGCAAGTTTCTGATCCGAATGACTCCTCCATTGCAGCAAAGAGTCGATCAGCATTTTTCTTGTTTGAAACGAATACAAGCACTTTGCTAAACTCTTTTTTATCCTCAAGAAGATGCAGGAGCAAATTTACCTTGGTATAAAAATTCGGAACAGGATAACATTTCTGTTCGATATTATCCAAAGGTGTACCACTTAAGGCTATGGAAATTTTTACCGGATTGAAAAAGAAACCATCAATCAATCCATCCACTTCTTCAGTCATGGTTGCAGAAAACATGATGTTCTGCCGTTTCTCAGAAAGTAATTCGAGAATATTAGTCAGCTGAAATCTGAATCCGAGATCAAGCATTATATCTACCTCATCAATGACCAGTTTTTTAATCTCCTTGAGCTGCAAATCTCTGCTCAAAACGAGATCATACATTCGGCCTGGTGTTGCAACCAATATATCACATCCTTGAGCCACTGCAATCTTCTGCATGTTGATGTTTGCTCCACCATAAATGCCCAGAGCTCTAACATTCAAGTATTTCGTCAGGCTGTTGATTTGCTCCACTACCTGCAAAACAAGCTCTCGCGTTGGCACTAAGATGAGCACTCTTGGATGAATCTGATTAGAAAACTTTAAGTCCCGAAGAATAGGAAGTAGATAAGCAAATGTCTTACCTGTACCAGTTTGGGAAATCCCTACAATATCTTTTCCTGAAAGGATTATTGGAAAAGCCTCTATCTGAACTGGTGTAGGTTTTACAAACCCCAGATCATCAAGAGCATTTTGAAGTGGATTTGATAAGGCAAGGTTTTTAAAAGTGGACATCTGCTTAAATTAGTAGGCGCAAAAATAGGCCTATTAATTATGTTTATCCCCCTACATGACAAATCAGTACCACGTTTGCGGAAGTAACTCAAATCCGTAAGTCTTCATTTTGAAAGCGTAGAAATATCTCGGGCTTGGTCCAGACTTAAATACGAAAGCTCAAAACCGGTACATCAACATGGTTGATAATTCTTTCGATCAAACTATCCGTAAAAAATCTACCAAAACCCTTTTTACCATGATTGGCCATAAGCACAAGTCCATCTCCCCTGTTTTCACAATATTTTTCCAGCCCACCCTCAAAAGTCTCAGCGTCAATTATTTCCTCATTTGATATAACTGATCCGGCTAACTTCTGAAAGGGTTCAATTAATTTTTTAATATCACATGATTCTTTAAAATACTCAGGAGTATTGATATATATCAAATCGATGCTGGCATTAATCATATTTACAAATTACAACACCTTTTCAAAAGCCGTCAATACGTCTTGATTAAACTCAGAAATATAAATTACGTGGCTGGAAATGATTGTATCTATTTTCTTTTTCAGAATCAATACCGGCGCATCAGAATAGCGTGCTACTTGCTGAGCATTGCTACTTACAAATAGCTCTTTAATCCCCCTGGCTCCATGAGAACCCATCACAACCAAATCAATATCCTGCTTGTTGATGAACCGAAATATTTCTTCTTTGCTTTGCCCATAACACATATGGTGTTTAGCACTCACATTTGATTTCTCCGCAAGTCTTATGAGTTCATCTAGCTTATAACGTATTATTTTGGTGTCCCTGTCAATGTCTGCATAGAGCCTGTGCTTCGGATCAGATAGCAAGGTCTAATTGTGTGGCACGCTTTTGCAATGCAGAAATTCGATCTGAGCACCGTTTTTATGAGCAATTTCGATCGCAGTATGCAATGCATCAGTTGCACATTCGGAAAAATCTGTGGGTACTAATATCTTTTTCATCTTCCTGAAGATTTGATGAAAAGAAGTTATCACGATAGTTTCAGAAAAACGATGACAGACATCATCACCGAAAATGAATGTTATCACTTTTGTGTCGCAATTTCAACGAATTGCTTGATTTTAATCTCTCCAATATTCTTAGATTTCGCCAATTCGAGGATCATCTATGTTTCTGATTAAAATACCTTCAGAAGTCCCATTGAGTTGAGCAACTAAGTCTCCTGCTGTATTCCAAATGGAAGAATTACCAGCACATACTACACCATCAGCTTCGCCAATGGCATTGGACATCAATACAGTCATACCATATTTTCGAGCAATATCAGACAGTCTGATCATCGTTTGATCTATTCCCGGGATTGATTTTGCCACGCTGGTTAAGTATATTTTTGCGCCTTCATTAAATGCGCTTTTGACATGTTCTTCAATAGAAATTTCATAACAAATGGCTATTGAAATTCCTAAGTTAATATCTAGCATCACACTTTCATTGATACCCAATACAAAATAGGGTACTTCATCTGGATGAAGGTGCTTTTTGGAATACGAAGATCTATTTTGATGGGGTTTGAAAATGGCCATGCTAATGCAAATCCCACGAGGAATTCTTAGCGGGATTCCAACTCCTATGATTATTTGATTAGAATCTGCAAGCACTTGAAACTCATCCAATCGACCATCTTGAATTTCGATAGTCAGATCTTTGGCCAAAGTAGGTTCATAACCAGTGAGCGACAATTCAGGGAATATAACTACGTCTGCATTTTGGCCAATGGCACGGTTTATCCAATAAAGATGATTGGAAATATTGGTCGGAATATCACCACAAACAGATTGATATTGAATAATGGCAATTTTCATTTTGCCTTTACTTTATTTTTAATAATGGTAGCGTGATTCATTCTGAAAAAAGAGGCCAAATGATTTCATTAATGCAGCGATCTTATCTCAATCTTTTATTCTGCCAAATCTGAGTGCCTTAAGCATAAAATCTGGTAGTGGTTTTAGCGGATCACGTTTTTCTACATCTAGAAAAATTCCAAATTTTTCTAGAATTGGGATTTTATAAACTTCAATCATCTCAATCAAAATACCGTCTGGATCGTCAATATAAACACAATGCACCCGTGTAGTTCCACCCATGTCAAGTGTGTCTTTGGTATCACAGGTAAATCCAAATCCTTTTTGCGCCAATTCTTCACCAAGCACTTTCATTCCTCTGACATCAAGGCCAATATGGACAAAACCAATATCTCCCCAGATTCTGCCTTTATAAATTTTCTTTGGCTTGTAATCGATCGCCTGAATCATTTCTATATAAGTGTCCGCAGAGACCTTTGCAAAGCCCCCACCCGGAGGATTGGATTGAGTAAGCCTGATTCTTCTAAATTTGTTTTTCCCGCCAGGAAGGCTCTGAAAATCACTGAATACGCCTTCCTCATCATAGACAACTTTATCATATCCCAAAATGTCGGCATACAACTTTAGCGATTGGTCTATATCAGTCACGCCGATCACACAACCATTTGGCCCCCCTGTTAAGTGTTTTCCTTTAGTATAAAAATTACTTCCCTGGAGTATTTGAAAAATCAGCCCATTGAGATCTTCACAATAAAAAGTCTTACCTCCATCTGGCATTTCTACAGCCTCGGAAAGCAGTTTTACTCCATTTTTTTTGAAATACCCATAAGCAGCATGAACATCCATGGTTTTCACCTGATTGATATAGATTCCGATATCTCCAAGCTGGGTGTCAAAATCTGGTTTTTTCGGAATAAAAGAAGTTGGATTTACCACTTCCATTGCACAGCCGCCTTGTATATTCAAGATCATGCTGGCTCTTTTGGTGATGGTTTCGTTATGGGTGTAGACATCCATCAGAGGTGCCGCAGCAACACCATCAAAAATTCGAATATCCATTCCTAGAAATTTCCTGTACCACTTTTGAGATAATTCAGAGTCTGAAACCCCTACTCCGATGTGTTGAATCCCGTTGATGCGTTTATACATATTATGCTATTTCTTTCCAGCTCGAAATTAATTTGATTCTATCATTTATCCTTAAGCATCTTTTGAACTTCGAGCATTTCATCTCTGAGTCGAGCTGCTTCCATGAAATCCAAGTCTTTGGCAGCCTTTTCCATTTTGCGACGGGTTTCGGATTCTAGCTTTTTGAGCTGATCCACACTCATATATGCCACCACCGGATCAGCCGCTATGCTAGTTTCTTCGGGATCAACATAATATTTTTTACCTCCCCGCTTACTATCAGCCACAGTAGTTTGTCCAAGGACAGCCTCCCTATTTTTAATGATTGTTGTAGGTGTAATGCCATGTTCTATGTTGTAAGCTTGCTGTATAGCTCTTCGCCTATTGGTTTCATCCATTGCTCTTTGCATGGAATCTGTTACTTTATCAGCATACATGATTACCCGACCATTCTCATTCCGTGCGGCACGTCCTATGGTTTGAACTAGTGATCTTTCATTTCTCAAAAATCCTTCCTTGTCAGCATCCAAAATTGTAACCAACGACACCTCAGGCAAATCCAGACCTTCACGAAGTAAATTCACACCAACAAGGACATCAAAAACTCCCAATCTCAATTCGCGCAATATTTCCACCCTGTCTAAAGTCTTGACTTCCGAATGAATATATCGGGTCTTTATTCCTGCATTTACTAAATATTTGGTCAGCTCTTCGGCCATTCTTTTGGTGAGGGTAGTCACCAATACACGTTCATCTCTCTCTACACGAAGTTGTATTTCTTCCATCAGATCATCAATCTGATTCAAACTAGGGCGAACCTCTATGATTGGATCCAAAAGTCCAGTAGGTCTGATGAGTTGCTCTACAATTACACCTTCTGATTTTCGCAATTCATACTCACTTGGCGTGGCGCTTACAAACACCACCTGATTGATCATTTCCTCAAATTCGTTGTAAGTCAATGGACGATTGTCCAGTGCCGATGGTAAACGAAAGCCATAATCAACCAAATTTACTTTTCGGCTCCTGTCACCTCCCCACATTGCCCTGACTTGAGGAACAGTCACATGACTTTCATCAATGATCATCAGGTAATCATCTGGAAAATAATCAAGCAGGCAGAAAGGTCGTGCGCCGGCTTCACGTCTGTCAAAATACCTGGAGTAATTTTCTACACCAGAACAGTAGCCGATTTCGCGAATCATCTCGAGATCAAACTCGGTACGTTCCTTCAATCTTTTGGCTTCCAAAAACCTTCGTTCATCTTCGAAAAATTGAACCTGAGCGACCATATCGTCCTGGATTTCACGAATGGCAACCTGAAGCATGTCTTTACTTGTCACAAAAAGATTTGCTGGAAAAATTGCCACTATTCGTTCGTCACCTAGCTTTTCACCAGTGTACGGATCTATTCTATGAATCGCCTCTATTTCATCGCCCCAAAAAATAAACCTGTAGGCAAAATCGGCATAGGCGAGGAAGATATCGACAGTATCTCCTTTGACTCTGAAGGTTCCTCTTTTAAAATCCAGTTCAGTTCGGCTGTATAAAATATCTACCAAGCTGAACAAAAACTGATTTCTTGGGATCACCTCCCCCTCCTGCACGCGAATGACATTCTTGCCAAATTCCTCGGGATTGCCAATTCCATAAATACAAGAAACAGATGCCACCACGATCACATCGCGTCTACCTGATAGTAAGGACGATGTAGCACTCAGTCGTAGTTTCTCTATTTCCTCATTAATTGAAAGATCTTTTTCTATGTAAATACCCGATGTTGGAAGGAAGGCTTCAGGCTGATAGTAGTCGTAATAGGAGATGAAATATTCCACTGCATTTTCTGGGAAGAAGCTCTTGAACTCCCCATAAAGCTGTGCCGCCAAAGTTTTGTTATGACAAAGCACAAGCGTCGGTCGCTGGGTTTGAGCGATGACATTGGCCACCGTAAAAGTCTTGCCAGAACCGGTTACTCCTAATAATGTTTGAGCAGGCTCATTATTGTTTAATCCATCTACCAGCTGAATAATCGCTTTGGGTTGATCGCCAGTAGGAGTATATTCCGATGTAAGTATAAAATCCATTGTTTATTTATTCCAAATTTCCCACGAACGTTCGGCTTGTAGTTCCAGCATGTCATATCCGTTCTTTACTACCGCCCCTCTTTTTGACCCTTCTGACAAAAACTTTGTCAGGGCAGGATTATAAACCAAATCGTACAAAAAATGATGAGTACCAATCACGCCGTAAGGCAAATCAGGACATGTATCAACTTTTGGATAAGTTCCTAAAGGCGTACTGTTGACAATTAGATTTGCGTCTGCGACTATTGAATCATTTTCCATCAATTCAGAATACGTGTAATTGTTATCTGACTTTGTACGAGAAATTATTTTGTATTCAATATTTAAATCTGACAGAACAGCTTTTACTGCTTTGGAGGCACCTCCTGTTCCTAAAATCAAAGCGCGCTTTATATCGCTACCCATACCAATGAATTTTTCGAGTGATAATTTAAAGCCATAATAATCGCTATTGTATCCCACCAATCCATCCGCTTCTTTCTTGATCACATTCACAGCACCTACTTTTTCGGCACTCCTGTCGAATCGGGTGATGAATGACATCACTTTTTCTTTATAAGGAACAGTCACATTAACGCCAACCAAGTCTGAATCATTCCACAATTCCATGAAACTACCCAAATCGGGCATTTCAAATAATTCGTATTGATGATCAGTCAACCCAAGGTTTTGAAATTTTTCTGTGAAATATTTTTTGGAGAATGAATGCCCTAATGGAAATCCAATTAATCCGAATTTTCGCATAACCTGTGACTCGAAAAATTAATACTGGAGTCAAAAATAAAGTAACGCGAATAGAATATGATCAGATATTTGAGTTATTGCGAGAAGCAATGTATTCCATCAGCCAAACAATCAAAAAGCCAATCAATGCGAGCACCAAGGCGAAGAAGAAAGATCCATCTAGTTCAGGCAAAAACCAAGAATAACCGACTGCTTTTTCCTTGCCGGAGGCAAGCGTCACATATTGAGTGACTTTCCATGGCCAAATAATAGCAAGTGATCCGGCTATGAATCCAGTCAGTGTGCTTATGGTGAAATCACGGAAGTGCTTGAATAGATAGGACAATACTTGAGCGAAAAGCAAGAGTCCAACAATACAGCCAAGTGCAAACGGAAGGAGAATACTAAAATCCATCGCACCTATTGCATGAATAACGAGTACGTAGTTACCCATCAAAAGTAAAATATAGGAGCCCGACAGCCCTGGTAGAATCATGCTGCTTATCGCGACCATTCCACAAATAATCAAGTATAAAAACGACTCGTTTGGTTCAGCAGGAGGTAAAAAGGCAATCCCAGCGGCGATAGCCACTCCTATCACCAAGGCAACAATATTTGAAAAGTTGAACTTGGAAATTTGCTTGCCCACGCCTACTATAGAGGCGACTATCAATCCGAAAAAGAAAGATAGCGTAAGAGATTCGTAACTCTTAAAAGCCCATTCCAGAACTTTGGATAAGCTCAAAATACTAATGGCTATACCAAAAAGAATTGAAGCCAGAAAATACAAATCAATCTTCGAAACAAACGCTTTCCAGCTACCCGAAAAAAGTAACTTGACTGCCCTAAAATCAAAAGATTTGAGTGAATTTATTAATCGCTCGTAGATTCCTGTAATGAAAGCGATGGTACCACCAGAAACCCCAGGAATGACATTGGCAGCTCCCATTGCCATTCCTTTAAGGATCAAAAAAATATGGGTCATTTATTCAGGAAATGATCAAAAGTGTCTCCTCGCAAACCTAAACGGATGGTCTCAAGAGGAATCACTTCATTTGGAGCAATGTTTCCAAGATTTACATTGGTACCAAGGAGTTTGATAAACCAAACTTGCTGCGATTTTTGAGGTGCCTCCCAAAGGATTTTTTCTTCTGGAATTTTAGTTAGAATCTCTTCCACTAAGCCTTGTCTTACTTCACCTGAATCTCTGAAAAGACCAACATTTCCACCTTCGCGAGCTTCTCCTATAACCTTCCATGCACCAGCGTCAAGTTCAGTCTGCATTTGTTCTATCCACTTGTAGGGGGGTATGATTTTAGCAGCATCTTTTGATCCAACTTCGCTCAATACCGTCACTTGTTTGGCTAATGTGGTGATATAATCACATTTATCATCATGATTCATCTCTAATGAGCCATCAGAAACTTCGGCAAATTCCACCCCAAACTCATCAAGTAATCTTCTGTAATCTTCAAACTGTCCACGGACTATAAAAGCCTCAAAAAGTGTTCCTCCAAAATAACAAGGAATACCATTTTCTTTCAATAAGGCAATTTTCTCTTTCAGCCTTGATGTGAGATAAGAAGTGGCCCATCCGAATTTTACAATATCAATATAATTGCCACAGGTTTCAATCATGTCCTCAGTCTCTCTGATGCTCAGACCTTTGTCCATAACCATGGTATATCCTGTATTTCTTGGCTTTGCCGGCCTCTCTGGAACGTTATTAAGATGATAATTCATAGTTGGGTTTATGCTTGTAACGACAAGCCTCAAAAATTAAAAATTCAATTTTATTAAGTTTTGCTTTAAAGATTGTTTTTTCTGTATTGATCTACAATTTTGTACAAGGCTTTTTGCGTCTGCAATTTCGGGAAAAATTCGAATAGTTTCAAGTGTCCTTCGAAATCTAGCATTAGTGCAGTTTCGAGTCTGTTTACAGCCATTTTATAGCGTCCCCCTTCAATCAAGTAGACTACACTTCTGTAGTATAACTCTGATTCATCAGGACATTCAACCAATCCTTCCTCGATCACTTCCTGAGCTTTTTCAAAATCTCCCTGCTCGTAATAAATGTTGGACCAATCTAACCATATCTCTGCATTTTCCGCATCCATCTCGGAAGCCTCCTCATAGGCATCTATAGCTGATACAATATTCCCCATTTTATACTCAGCATCCGCCACGGCCTTCCAATAATATCCATTTTCCGGATCGATTTTTAGAGCCTTGTTGAAAAAATGTATGGCTTCATACCATTTTTCCTGAAGGGCGAGACAAACACCAAGCCCATACCATGCTTCATGATACAGCTGATCAAGTTTGGTTGATTTTTGATAGTATTTGATAGCCCTATCAAAAATCAATAATTTTTCATATACAGCACCGAGATGGCAATATATTTCAGAACTTGGCCCTTCGAGATCCAAAGTTTTCAGATAATATTTCAAAGCCAATTCATACTTGAATAAGTTCATGTATGAATTACCCAGATTGAAATGGGCACTACTAAAATCATCATCTATGGCCAATGCATATTCATATGCATCAATTGCCTTGTCGTATTGTTCCAACTTATTGTAAACTATACCAAGGTTATACCATGCGTATTCAGAAAATGGATCCTGATCTATGAATTTATTATAATAAGAAAGGCTGCTCTCAAGCTCTCCTGTGATGTCAAGGCAATAAGCCAATTCATAGAGGGCATTTTCATTGAGCATATTGTACTCAATGGCTAGCTTATAGTTGTCAGCTGCCTGTTCGTATTTACCCAATCCCTGGTTGGCCAAACCTATACTGTAATAGATTTCATCTTTATCTTCCACAAAATCCAATGATGCCTCAAAGCATTGAATGGCTTCATCATATTCAGCCAATAGTGAATGAATGTTGCCCTTCTGGATCATGATTTCGGGATCATTCGGATGATAATTGAGAGCAGTGTCAAGCTCCTCAATAGCTTCATCAGCACGTTCCAAACGGATGAGTACGTCCGCCTTTTCCATAATGATCTCCTGAGAAAATGGGTATTGACTCAAAGCAAGCTCACAGGCCTTTAGAGCCAAAATAAATTTCTCGTGATTTTGGTAATATGTAATTACCTGAAGGTATGAGTCTTCATCGAAGTAGTGAACTTCCTTGTTTTTGAGGAACGCTTCAAATCTTCTGATCAACTCCTTTTCCTCCTTGTGTTTATACTCTTCGTGCATAAATGACAGTTAAAGTAAGAACTAGGTACATAACAATTTAGTCCATTTTTTTTATGGTCTCCTAAAAAGAGAACCAAAAGTTATCCACAGCACTCCTTACAGGAGACTGTTGTTCAGCAGCACATTTTCTTTTATTTTTTGTTGTAATGCCTGCCGCAATACACCCACCTGATTTGCCCGGTGAATATCAGAACCCAAAAAACTCACCATTGATGCATCTAATAGACGATTGGCCGTTTTTTTTGGCCCATCACCATAAGCTCCAACAAGTGAAGGCAAATTCACCTGAAGCTTAACTCCTTGACTGTGCAATGAACGCAACCAACTCAAATCTTTTTCAAGATAATGGTAACGTTCGGGATGCGCGAATACCGGCGTATACCCTTTGGACTGAAGCTCAAAAATTACCTCGTTAAAAATCAATGGCTTGCTATAAAATGAGGTTTCAAATAAAACATAACCTTCACCAAAACTTAAAAGTTGCGCATCAGATTTTATTGTTTCAAGAAATAAAGAATCCATTTGATATTCTGCCGCAAATTCCAATTCGATGCTTATTCCATATGTTTTAATTTTTTTACTTAAAATATCAAAACGTTCTGCAATTCCTGCCGGAGTATTTGGATATACCTCAGGATAAATATGAGGGGTCGTAATTACCTTTTTATAACCAAAAGATTGTAGGTTTTGAAGAATTTCAATAGACTCATCAAATGACTTCACCCCATCATCCAAACCTGGTAATAGATGTGAATGAATATCTACCGTAAGATTTAATTTTTTTCTTGAATTTATCCAGTCGAACATTGCCTTTGCAAATCAGCCGCAAAGGTACTCAGCTTTTATTAGATTCATCATAGTATCCGTATCCGTATCCGTATCCGTAACCATAGCCGTAATCATAGCCATAGCCCGAGTTCTTAACAGAATTGAAAATCACAGTGAGATGCGGAAACTGATTCATTTGCTTCAGATTTTCAATAGACTTCACAAATGACCTTTTAGAGTAATCTGCGCGCATAACATAAAGCTGTATATCTGAATTTTTCATTGATAAAATGGCATCCGTCACAAGCCCTACGGGAGGTGTATCAAGGATGACCATGTCATATTTCTCCGTGAGTGCGTCGAGCATCTGTCGATATTCCATATTCATGATCAATTCAGATGGATTTGGCGGATTTGGCCCTGCAGGTAAATAATCAAGGTTTTCAATTGGCGAATGTCGAATGCAGTCCTCGAGCTTGCATTTACCAATCAAATGAGTGCTCACACCATTGGAGCCAGGCTCATCTCCAAAAGCCGTGTGAACCTTGGGCTTCCGCATATCCAAATCAACAATACAAACTTTTTGATTGGAAAAAGCAACTATGGCTCCCAGATTCACTGCCACAAAAGTTTTGCCCTCCCCACTTATGGTCGATGTAATAGAGATCACTTGGTTCTTCTTGTTTCCATTGATAAAATCCATATTTGTACGAATGGTTCGAAGTGACTCACTCAAAGCAGATTTGGAGCTCGGCTTAATTACTAGCTTGGTCAGAAGCAATTTCTCACGATTGTAACGAGGCAGTGTGCCCAGTATGGGAACAGAGATCAATTTTTCCAATTCTCGCAAGGAGGTAATATTGTTGTGAAGTAAATATTGTAAGAGTAAAAAAATGAATGACAAAACCAACGCTGCTGACAGAGCCACACCATAGACCATCAGTTTTTCAGGTTTGATTGGTATCTCTGGTAGGGAAGCAGGCGATAGTATTACAAAATTGGTGACGGTTCCAGCCCTAGTGATTTCCAACTCCATTTTAGACTTGCGAAGAGAAAGCAAAAATTCTTCCTGAAGCTGATAAAAGCGCCTTTTTTTGTTGTATTCAGTTCCCATGGATGGCAGTGACAGAAAACTACTTTCCAGAGAATTTTTCCTTGCCTGAGCCCTATTGATCCGAGTCTGAAGATTGGACTTATATTCATCCACTTGCAGGAGCAGATCAGCACTCACCTGCTTCAATTCCATATCCAGGCTCTGAATCACAAACGTATTTTCGCTGTAAGATCCCATCTTTTTGGTTCTGTCATTTTGTAATTCCATGTATTGTTTCAAACTTGATATGATCTCTTCTGGAAGTTTTGAACCGAGGCTTTGACTCATCAAAATCGGATTTTCTTTTTGAAGTTGTTCCAACAGTATTTCCACATCGGTCAATCTGATTTTCAAATCAAATGACTGTGAATCAAGGGCATCCAACTGTAAGATGGTGCGGGCTATATCGTTTTGCAGATTGGTCGTTTTGTTCTCAATGGTGAAAGTTTCAAAATAACTTTCAAACTCCTCCAGCTTTGATTCAGTCTCCCCAATTTGTTGCTCCAAAAACGTGATCTTCTGACCTATCGCCTGATTTTTAGCAGACTTGGTGTAGTCCAAATACAAAGTGTCTATGGCCTGAATCATATCACGTGCTTTGTATTTATTGTAGTCCAAAATAGAAATAAGAATAGTCTTCGCATTGAAGTTTTCAGGCCGAATCGAAACACTTTCCTGAAAATAGCGGGTTTGCGTTCTTTCGCTATTAACTAGAAAATAGTATCTCCCCTTTACGGACTCTGACATATTTGCCGTTTTTTCAATCAATAAATTGAAAAATTTGGTTTGAAGTTCTTCTCCAAAACGATGACTTGTTTTCACTTCTTTTCCATCAGCGGTATAAATCAAATCGAAATTTTGCACATCTTTGATTACCAAATCAATGGGTCTGTCATAAAAACTATAGTCTTTGATTTTGTGTGAAACCCTAAATGGACTGTTGCCATACCTTTCATCGTCCAATAAATTACCATAAAAGAAATAGGACACATCCATATTGACCACTTGAGCAACTCTTGATAAGAATAAGGCAGATCTCAAAAGTTCAATTTCTCCTGACAATTCGCTCAAGTCGAGTGCTTCAGCATTGCCGACTAGTCCTAAACTTTTTGCTTCACTCTCAAAGTCGAGTTTGAGAATAGATGTGGATTCGTAAATCGGTTTTGTCCAGCGAATAAAACCTAGATATGCCGTAGAGAATGAAACTATGAAAAAGAGAATAATGAATAAGAAATTTTGTTTGAAAATGTGCCCGAACTTCTCCAGATCAAAGGAATTCAGGGCATCATCCCGATCAACACTAATTTGTTCCTGATTGCTCATTGACAGATTCCGCTTTAAAGAGTAATAAATAAAATAATCAAAGTGGTCACACTTGTCACAAATCCAAATATGGGTGAAGCATCTCTCAAAGATTCAATCCAAGGTCTTCTCCATGGCTCTACATATATGATGTCCCCTGCTTCCACGTCGATAATGGTCCGCTGCATACCTGCAATCGTGGACAAGTCCACATAAAAGACCTCAGGTTTTGTCAAATCCCCACGAATCACACGCACATTGGCTGCCTTGGAACCCACATTGATTCCACCATACAATGCCAAAATTTCAATCAAGGTAGTATTTTCATTGGTGATAGGAATCACCTGACCGCCTTGCGCACCCAGCACAATTACTCTTCTGTTGAGTAACCTGATTTTCACAAAACTGTCTACATAATGTTCATTGTATGCCTGCTCTAACAATCTTTCAGCTTCATCTATAGTCAACCTTGTCAAAGCTTTCTTGCCGATCAATGGCAATTTGATTGTTCCATCCATTTGAATCAGGTATTGAAACCGATCCGTAAATTGTGAAGTTTGTATGTTTGATTGCGTACCAAATTCAGAATTAGGATCCACAAGGCGCTCGCCATTGTTGGTGAAAACATCAACCTGAATCAAGTCATCGGCCTGTAGGCGATAATTCCTCTCGGCTTGATCAATGTCTTTTGTCAGATCATTTTCAGAAAATTCTTCATTTAACTGAAACATGATGTCTTGTTTGTAGACCTTGCAACCAGTTGCGATTGTCGCCAAAATCAAAAAATGAAAGACTACTTTTTTCATAATCAGTGTTGAGACCTAAAATTAGCCCAAAATAGATTAACCACGATGATGGATCTTATCTATTCGAAAGGCTGGCTTATTCTTTGACCAATTGATCCATTTTTTCGGCATACAGATTTATGACAATTTTTTCTTCAAAAACTTCCTTAATCCATTTTCTAGAGTTTACCGCCATCTGAGAGCGTTCTTCTTGATTAAGAGCCAAATACAATTTCATTTTATCGGCAAGGTCTCTGGGATTCTTACTTTCAAATAAAAACCCATTGTAACCGTCTTTTACCACGTGTCTGCATCCGGGCACATCTGTAGCCAATAATGCCTTGCCCATGGCACCACCTTCGAGTAATGTCCTTGGTGTACCTTCACGATAACTAGGCAGCACGATGACATCTGCTTGTTGTATTTCCGGTTTTACGTCATCCAAATGACCTTTGTAAGTAACCAGTCCTTCATAGATCCATTGATTGAGTTCAACTTTGGAAATGGCCCTTGAATGCTCCTGATCCAAATTACCCACCAGAATAAATTCCAGATCCGTTCGGCTCTTTTTGATGATTCGGATGGCCTCAATGAAATCACCAACACCCTTTTCCACAATAAGTCTTGCGATCATTAGAAATACGGTCTTTTCTTTTTTGATAAATGGTGAAATCATAAAATCACTGGTATTTATACCCGATCCTGGTAATAAACTTGTTTTCTCCCTTGGAAGCCTAACAAAAGATAGGAAATCCTCACGGTCTTCATCATTTTGAAAGAAAACCCACTTATTGAATCTGAAGGAGACAGTGTATAACAAAACTGCAAATCGCCTGATCCAACCAGTCCAAAGAAAGACAGTTCCCAGCCCACTTACATTACAAATACATGGAATCCCTAAAGAGCCTGCTGCTATTGAGCCGTATAAATTTGGTTTGATAGTGTAAGTAAGCACCACATCAGGACGCCATTTTTTGAGCTTTTTCCTTAACACCAAAATCAATCTTAAATCTTTTATCGGATTCATGCCGGTCCCAATTATTTCTACCGGCATATATTCACAACCCCACTCCTGGAGTTTGTGTGAATAATCATCCTTCGGGGCGATGGCCATGACTTCATCTCCTCTTTCAAGAAAGAAGTGAACCAATCCTTCACGGAAATTATAGATATTCCAACTGGTATTGATAATGATGGCGATCTTCACAAGCCCTTTTCTAAAAACTTATCTCTAATTTTGAACATTCGAGCTACAAGATATGTAGTGGCAATTAATAATATGTATTTTCTTCTATGGTAGATACTAAAAAAGAGCAGGAATTTGGTGTGTTGGTGACGGTGGTTCCGAAATCTCAGTCTGATGAAAAAACCCGGGAGTATCTTGATGAATTGGCCTTTCTATCGGAAACAATTGATGTCAAAATTCTAAACACATTTATTCAAAAACTGGAACATCCTGACAAAAAGACTTTTGTCGGAAAAGGAAAACTTGAGGAAATCAAGGAATTTGTGAAAATGAAGGAGATCAAAAATGTCATTTTTGATGATGACTTGTCGCCCTCCCAAATGCGTAACATTGAGAATGAATTAGGAGTCACTATTTTTGATAGAAGCTTACTTATTCTTGAAATATTCTTGAAAAGAGCACAAAGTAACCAAGCAAAAACCCAGGTAGAACTCGCTCGGTTTCAGTATCTACTCCCGCGGCTGACCCGAATGTGGACCCACCTTGAGCGTCAGCGAGGGGGAACCGGTACCAGAGGTGGATCAGGTGAGAAAGAAATTGAAACAGATAGAAGGAATATCCGAAACCAGATAAATGTGCTCAGAAAAAGGCTGGACAAAATTGAAGTTCAGGCTGCCACAAGAAGAAAATCCCGCGATGGAGTGGTTCGTGTAGCTTTAGTTGGCTATACCAATGCTGGAAAATCCTCCCTGATGCAATTGGTCAGCAAGGAAAATGTCTATGCGAAAGATGAGCTTTTTGCTACTGTCGACTCTACGGTTAGAAAAGTGGTGATCAATCTGATACCTTTTCTCTTATCTGATACCGTAGGTTTTATCCGAAAACTTCCTCATAATTTGATTGAGTCTTTTAAATCTACCCTAATGGAAGTTCAGGAAGCCGATATCCTACTCCATGTCATAGATGTGTCCAATCCAGCGTATGAAGATCACATCCATGTTGTCGAAGAAACGCTGGCTGAAATTGGTGCTGCAGAGATTCCCGTGATCAAGATATTCAATAAGGCAGATCTTCTCGCTGAGGACTCAGCATTATACAATCATATGGATGCCATCAACAGTGATACCATTTATGTATCCGCCAAAACCAAATTTCATTTAGCTGAATTGCGTGATTTGATAGGGAAGGAAACGGCCAAACTGCATTTCAAACTTTATCCTAACTACCTGAACACGGAAACATTTTAAGTGAAAGTTAGGTGAACATGGAGATCTGCTAGCAGTAAATAAGCCGGTTGACATGAGTTGATTTAGGTCATAAATTTCTTATTTTTGCGATCCTAAATTATTACGGTCTCATAGTTCAACGGATAGAATAGAAGTTTCCTAAACTTTAGATCCAAGTTCGATTCTTGGTGAGACCACATCAAACCCTTGCAAATTGTTGTAAGGGTTTTTTTCTAAATCTTCCTCATGGTTTGACTCTGCTAAGTTGCCATGAATAGGCCTTGCAAAATCACACATTTTAAGACAAGAATATTTATTTCAAAATACTGATCCTAATTGCCGCCTTTTCGTTAATAGCCACAAAATCAAAACTGGTTATAAAGTTTGTATTTAAGTGAACTAATTTTTGAGAGTTAGTACTATTCAATTATGCGTACATTAGATCATAAATAAATTTAAGATGAAACTCATCAATGAGTTGGATTCATTTCCACAATTGCACTTCCATGCTGTATTAAATAAATATAGTTACTATTTCTTCTCCAGTTATATTGCCTAATTCGCATGATCTCTAATGGTTAAAATAGAAGAAATACTTCCCGTAAAAATATCAAAGCAACTCAATGAGCACTATGTTAAAATCATAGCCAGCCAACTTGCCGTTGAGAATGATAGAATGAAGCAGATCATCAATCTGGTAGCTTCATTTAGTAAGCTGCCTGATACAAATCAAGATTACAATCAAGCAAAGGCTAATTACAAATCAAAACTACATGCGATAGTTGATAATGTCTGGAATCGCCCTGAAGTTGAGCAGTTCTCGGTTTTATATCCAAAGCTAATAAGTGCATTCATTCCAATATTCAGCAATCTCGATGAAACAATCATACAGGATCAAAACAGGGAAAGGTTTCACCAAATTGAAAGTGATATCATCTGGATAAAATTTTTAAAATTTAATAAGAAGCTTGCATTTGGTATCTATGGTCTTCCTTTTCGAATGGCCAACTTAGTGAGAAAAAGAAAATCAAAAATCTCCTATTGGTCACATGCCATACCACTCAAAAATCTGGCTATCACTCATTTCCAAGCTGGATTGATATTCGAATTACAGACAGTAACCAGACTGTTTTTCACACATATCAACAAGCAATATTTAGAGATTAAGAATTGGGAAAATGAACTCAGCGAGTCGGTTATCGTCAAAAAGAAAGGTTCAAAAACTTCATTAATTAAGAAAATTGATCAATTCAGTATTGATTTATTGTCTGAGATCGACGAAACCTTAATTGCTATTCTGGAAAAAAAATCCAAACAATTTGGGCAGGACTATGAAAGGGCAGGAACTTTAGAATTCCCGAATCGCCATCTCAGTAATCGCTATACTATAAAACATCTCCAGACGGCTGAAATAAATTGGGGAAAAAACAGACGAGATTGGAAAAATGCGTCCTACGCCCTTTTTGAAGAATGGAGGTCTGATCTCGATATCTACATTCTTAAGTACAAAGCATTGGCCGAATTAAAGGAATTTCAATCCGGACAAATAAGGAAATTAGGTGAGTTTATTGATCCTGAAATTAATGCAATCCGAAAATTCATTGAAGACGCATCGCAATCATTGGAGTTAAAACAAGACTCCATTACAAAGACACTTAAAAAAATAAATTATCAGGCTAAAAAATCCTTGGATAAAGAATTAGTGCCAAGACTCTGTGATAAACTATCCGGACATGACATCACCAATTTGATAAATAAGCTTGAGGTGAATATTCGGAAAAGTGTAGAAGATTTGTCTGATGAGCATGTAATAGTCAAATCCACCAACTACGACAATCCGATCAAATCAGACGATCTGGCGAGCATATCGCCATACGAATTGATTGCTTTCGAAACGCTTGCAGGTTTTCAAGAGGATCTGAAACTAATTAAGAAAGAACTTTTCTCAGCTTTGGAAAAAGCCACATCCGGTTCAACCGATTTAGATCACATTATCACTTTTAGTATAACCACCGCTATTGCATCAATAGTTGAGGAAGGTAAATCCGAGCAAGAGGCACTTATAATTGCCAAAGACGGATTAAGACGCGCGTTGAATCGGCTAAATGAAAATCGGCAAGGACTGGAAAGTTCCATGCTTGAAAATAGCCATCAATTGGAAGAAATAGTGGTCAAGTTTTGTGAAAAGATCATGGAGCTTACTGTTAATGAAAATGTTGGTGAACTCAGGCTAAGGATCACTAAAGCCAAGGCATCAAAACAAGCAGAAGCAGTTCGTGTCGAATTGAGTGAAAAATTCAAACTACAAAAAAGCGTGGTGATTGATCGAATAACCTCAGGCTATGAGAAGCTAGGTTCATTCTTAAATGCACTTGGCGATCGATTTATTCTTACATCCAAAAAGCCCACTTTGACCAAGGAAGTCTCAGACTTTCTAATGGAATCCAGAATTGCGATAGATCGTCTTCCGTTGATTTATAGAAGGTTGTATCAAATAGAACCTCTCAAGGATCTTGAATTATTTGTAGGAAGAGAAAATGAACTGGACAAGTTCAAACTCGCATTACAAAATTGGAATCAGGGAAGGTATGCAACAACCGTCATTTTAGGTGAAAAATGGAGCGGTCTTTCTACATTTCTAAACTATGCCATCAAAGAAATGAAAATGCCATATTCTGTGATCCGATTAGCAGCCACAGAAAATATCTCCACAGAAGAAAAATTCTTCGAATTCTTTCATGGTATATATAAAAATGAAAAACCAGTAAACTTAGATCAGCTGGTTAGCCTTTTGAATGAAGGCACTAAAAAGTTGATCGTGCTGGAAGACCTTCAAAACATGTATCTCCGCAAGGTCAATGGCTTCATTGCTCTTCAAACTTTATTTGAACTCATAACCCGAACCAATCAAAATATATTCTGGGTAAGCACCACAACCATTTATACATGGTCTTACCTGAGCAAGACAATCAATATTAGCGAGTTCTTCAGCTACAATATAGAAATGGAGAATCTCACAAGTGAACAAATGATTTCCATCATCTGGAAACGCAATAGAATCAGCGGTTTCAATATCCAATTCGAGCCGAGTGTCGATCAAGCAGAAGATAAAAAATTCAGCAAACTCAATCATGTTGATCAACAATTGATGCTCAAGGAATCATTTTTTGAAGGATTGAATGAATTTGCAAAAAGCAACGTGAGTCTGGCCCTAATATTTTGGCTTCTATCTACCAAAGGTGTAGATGAAAACACTATTACTATTGGCAGCTTCAACAAGCCAAATCTCAGCTTTCTTAAGGTTCTTTCAATGAATAAACTTCATGCCCTCCATGCGCTTATATTGCATGACGGACTCACATGCGCGCAAGTAAGTGAAGTTATAAACATCACCTTAACTGATGCTAAACTGATGCTCTTGGCGATGATTGAAGATGGAATCATTTTCATAAGGGATGATATTTTTATGGTCAATTCAATTGTATATCGAGATACCATAAGTCTTCTTAAATCAAGAAACTTAATTCATTGAACATGAAAAAGATATTTTTAATTAGCCTTTATCTCAGTATCCATTGGATTACCACCGCCCAAACAGATACTATTGGTGACAGCCTGACTTCAAAAAATCAAATACAAACCAAGGTTCAAAATTTCAGTGACGATTTGAATAAGGCTTCTGAAGATTTGTTAGAGCCAGTTAACCAAACAAAAAAGCTAACAATAAAAGATGGCCCACCGCCTATCTCTGAACTGATCTCGCTCTCGAAGGTGTTCTGGGCAATCGTATTTTTAATCATAGGATTGGTTTCCATCAAATTCATTTCAAGAATTTTAGAAATATCCGCAGAGAAAAGCACCAGGTACCGCATTACAATTAAAAGCTTCATTCCAATTGTCAAAATACTTGGGTGGATTACACTGATTTTCATAATTGTTGCGGGTGTTTTTTCTCCTCCGGCAGCTACCATTCTGGCTTTTTCAGCCTCTATTGGCGTAGCTGTTGGTTTTGCCTCACAGGATATCCTCAAAAATATTTTTGGAGGTGTGATGATTCTTTTTGACAGACCATTTAAAACTGGTGATAAAATAGAGGTGGGAAACTATTATGGAGAAGTCGTTGAAATAGGTCTCAGATGTACTCGAATTGTCACAGCAGACGACAGCCTGGTTTCTATACCCAACAGCGAAGTGATGAACAAATCTGTCTCCAATGCCAATTCAGGTGAATCCAATTGCCAAGTAGTTGCTGAGATTTATTTACCAATAGATATAGATACTTCTAAAGCTCGAGCCATTGCCACACAAGCGGCGCAAGTTTCTAAATACGTCTATTTGAATAAGCCAATTGTTATTTTATTTTTTAATGAATACAAAGACCGACAGTCGGTGATTAAAATGAAAATGAAGGCATATGTCCTTGATATCAGAGATGAATTCAAATTCAAATCCGAGATGACGGAAATCGTCCTGAAAAAGCTTTTGGAAGAAGGCTTGATTAAATGCTAATATAAGATTCAACGCTTCATTAATATGGACAAATGAAAATCAAACTATCAATTTGCTGACATCCCCAATTTCCACACTACTTTGACATATTCAAATCCTTAATTTCTTCATCCAGTTTTTCCCAATTGTCAAATGAAAGTTCATCTACTTCTTTTATATCCTCAGTTTTGGCAATTAATCCTCCTGACATGATAAAGCTACTCGACAGGATCACAATTAACAAAATGGTTGGGTTAAAAGCCATATCCTGAAATTGCAGTGGAATGGAAAAAAACAACAAGACTGTAATTAAACCACGAGGAGCCAGCCAAAGTTGAGGAGTAATATTGGTTCGAATAAAGAGTTTTAGCAATACAAACCGAATCAAATAGGTGATGGATAAAACCCCAAGCGCCAGATAGATAGATGGTAAATGGGTGATGCCGGAAAAATCAAGCGTCATTCCAAAAATCACAAAAAAGAATGTACGTACCACAAATGCGGTTTCCATTGTTACCATATGGAAATCGCCAGTAATTTCTTCTAACGCTTCTGGTATGATCAGTTTTTTGAGTTTACCCTGAAAAAAGAGTGTGTAATTATTGAGTACCAGCCCAAATACCATGATGATCAAAAGTGATGACAAATGAAACATCTTACCTACAGAATACAACAAAATCAAAATAGAGATTAGAAAGAAGAGCTTCACTTTTGATTTTAATTTTTGCAGCAGGACAACCAGAACATAACTGATCACCAATGAAAGCACAATCGTGACGATGATACTTCCTGATATTTCCATCAAAACTTCTTTAGCACCTGAGGCATCTACCCCTCCAATAAGAAAATAGAAAAACATGATTCCAAGGATGTCAGAGAAGGTACTTTCATAAATCATAAACTCACGCTTATGTCCTAGCAAGGAGGCTACACTTGGAATAATAATGGCACTGCTTAAAATTGAAAGCGGAATGGCATAAAGCAACGATTTGATAAAATCATGGAAGATGAAATAGTCAAAAACATAGGCAATGGCTATCGCCGTGCCTCCAAGTCCCAATAGTGCCACAAAAAATGATTTGATTAATAGTGGCTTTTTCTCCTTTGTCAGCTCTAAATCCAACGCTGCTTCAAGCACAATCATAATCAGACCAACTACACCAAGAAGCTTCAGCACACCCATAATATGAGTATCCCAATCAAATTGATAATAATTCAGCAACTCCTTGATGCCCACGCCCAATCCTATCAGCAATAGCACACTAGGAATCTTGGATTTTCTGGAAATGAAATTAAAAAAGTAGGAAATTATAATTATTAGAGATATTCCAATCGTTTCTGTATATGCGTTTAAAATATCCATGAAAGACGTATATTAAATGATTATTTATTCGATCTAAAGTGTTACAAATTATGCTATAATTTGATGACATACTATAGCGTCAAGTATCTAAATTGAGGCAAGCTTCAAAGCAATTATACCAATCCATGGCCAAGAGTAATAAATTCGGAACTTTCGGGGGTGTCTTCGTCCCATCTATATTAACCATCCTCGGTGTAATCATGTATCTGAGGTTGCCAATGATTGTCGGTGAAGCAGGACTTTGGGCCACCATTGGAATCATTGTAGTGGCTCACATCATTTCAGTGACTACCGGGCTTAGTGTCTCCTCAATAGCCACAGATCGAAAAGTAGAAGCGGGTGGTACTTATTACATGATTTCAAGAAGTCTCGGATTACCGATTGGCGGCACCTTGGGGTTGGCACTTTTTGTTGGGTTGTCTTTTAGCGTCAGTTTGTATCTCATCGGTTTCTCAGAAAGCTTTCTTGGCTATTGGGGCTTTTCAACAGACATTAATAACATTCGGCTTACGGGAACCATCGTATTACTTGCTGTGACTACCCTCACATTTATAAGCACGTCTTTGGCTATCAAAACACAATATTTCATCATGGTTGCCATTTTGCTTTCGCTGATATCCATCATTTTTGGGAACCACGAATACACACCTGAAACGCCTATATTTTCAAACTCAAAATCAACAGTTTCTTTGATGGTTTTATTTGGGATTTTCTTCCCAGCCGTAACAGGTTTTGAAGCTGGTGTTTCCATGTCGGGGGATTTGAAAGACCCAAAGAAATCAATTCCTGGGGGATCCATCATGGCAATACTTATCGGTTTTCTGGTGTATATCGGGCTCTCCTTTTTTTTAGCCTACACAGTAAAAAGTGAGGCTCTGATCGGCGATTCTCAAGTACTGCTAAATATTTCATGGATTCCGGAATTGGTGATTGCTGGAATCTGGGGTGCCACTTTATCTTCCGCTCTAGGCAGTATACTTGGCGCTCCAAGAATCCTACAAGCAACAGCTGCAGATAGAATCAGCCCGAAATTTTTTGCGGCTGGATTTGGCCCTACTAACGAACCTCGCAATGCATTGCTTTTAACATTCGTAATTGCCGAATTGGGAATTCTCATTGGTGAACTAGATGTGATCGCCAGAATCGTTTCTATCTTCTTTATCACAACCTATGGCTTTTTGAATATCAGTGCTGCTTTCGAACGCTGGACCAGTGCCGATTTCAGACCCGAATTTAAAGTTTCAGGATGGATCAGTTTGATTGGTGCCATTGCCTGCATCCTTGTAATGATACAGCTTGATTTTGTGGCCATGGTTGGAGCTGTGGTAATTCTTGGTTTGCTATTTCTATATCTAAAACGAAAAGAACTCACGCTTGATACGGGTGATGCATGGAGCGGAGTTTGGGCCGCTTTAGTCAAAACAGGCTTGACAAACCTCATGCAGGATAAAATCCACAACCGAAATTGGCGACCAAATATTATCATGTTCAGTGGCAATCCAAGCAATCGAAAACATATGGTGGAAATGGGCAAAATCATCGCTGGAAAATTGGGTATCCTTTCAGCATTTGAACTCATAAAAAGCGATGATAAAATTCTCGCCAAAACAGAATCAAATCTGGCAATTGATAAAGATGACTCTGGATATTTTCAACGAAAAATATTCTGTAGAGACGTCTATGAAGGGATGGATCAGATTGCGCGTGTATATGGATTTTCAGGTGTAGAACCTAACACAGTGCTCATGGGTTGGAGCAAACAGCCAACCAATAAAGTGAAATTTTTGGAGCTTATCGGTACACTTGGGCAGAGTAAATTCAATACCCTATTCTTAAAACAGCCAACAGAACTGGGCAATTATGGCAATCAAACCGTAGATATATGGTGGAGTGGTACAGGCAGGAATCTATCCCTTGCTGTTAATTTAGTTCGCCAAATAACAAATTCACCCATATGGCAAAAAACCAAGATCAGATTACTGATTATTAATCCTAAAAATTCAGAAATTGAATCTATATATAAGGCTTCAAATGTGATCTTAGCCAACTATAGGTTAGACGCTGAAATCAGGATTGTAAACAATGAAATAGATCCGCTTAAAGAAAGTGAAATCATCCATTCAGAATCGAAAGAAACGGATCTCATTATTTTGGGACTCCCAGATAAGCGGTTTAAAATGCTGGATAAATATTATGATCATGTCAATGAAATTCTTGATGGGATTGGCACAACATTGGTCATCAATGCCTCAGAAGACTTTGAAGAACATGAAGTTATCGCTCAAACTAAGACCAAAGGTTCTTCACAATCCGACATGTCTATGTCCATAACTCTTCCAGAATTACCGGTTTCCAAGCATGAAGAGATCAATCAGGATATTGAAAAAGTGGATCACAATGGGCAAAAAGTACTTGCGCTTTTTTTCAAAAAAACCTTTCAAAAGGTAATTGAAGACCATATTGACACTTTAGATGAGCTGGCTGAACAGTTGAAAACGATTAAAAATGATTTAGGAAAAATTAAAAATACACCAGAAAGTTACAAGCGCAAAAAAGCCATTGACCGACTAAAAAATGAAGTATTCTTTAAGATAAACTATTTACTGAACGAGGATCTTAAAGACAAGCGTATCCCACTACAAACTCAAAAAATAGCTGATGGCCTCAGCTGGTATTTGATGAAAATTCAGGACGATTTTACAAAATATCCAAGAAAATTGAAGATCAGTTATGAAAAAGAACAATTCAAAATCAATAAAAGTGATGGATTCGGATTGCGGTTACATAAACGGACAAAACGTTTCAAACATTTTTTAGTCGGGCAGCCGATCACTCAAAAAGTAGAATACAGGGAAATCGCTCGATATTATCAACTGAATAACAGAATTGCCTTTCTGAATCAATATTTGGAGCAGTTTTTAGAAGAGCGCCTTTCTGTGTTCAAAAAGCTTAGGAATATTACCGCAGGTATTTCAAATCAGCTTGAGATCATCGATCGCAAAATCTGGATGGATCAGACCGATTGGGAGTTGACCATGTTCGACGAATTAACCATTCTTCTTGATGAGCATATTACGGAAAGTAAAAAAATGGCTTTTATTTATAAAGGTCGCTTGTCTGTAGAATTCCGCAAAAATGTGCGATTAATGAGTACAGATATGGAGCAAATTGATGTTGCAAATCTTATTAGGAAGAAATCGAGAAAGAAAAAATACTATAACGAACTAATTGAAACCATAAATAACTTTTCATCAGATTATGAGGTAAGAATCAAGACCATGCTGAATATGGCCACACTTGAACTGGCCATCAATAGCACCAAAAATCGACTTGAAACAATTCATGAATCACACAAGCAGGTTATAAAGCAAACCCTGAAAACAAATTTTTTCCGTGATTTGGACGCCATAATCAAAACCATAGGAACGAAAAATGATAAATCCGAAAAACTGAAATTGGAAGTTGACTTTGAAGCAGTACTGCAAGAGTCTTTCGATGATCATCAGGAGCAGATGACCCAAATCACGGATGAAATGCCAGAATCCGCAGAAGTATATTCCATCCATCAGGACAATAAGCAATCAGAGGTAGAAATTCTTTCAATCCCAGTATCCCGAATGGCCAAATATTATGTGGAAACTCAATATACATCTCCCGGAGAAGAAGCTTTTGAATCACTCATTGATGGACTCAAAAGATCAATTTATACATGTCAGGATGATATTAACCTAGCTCAATACAACTTTGAAAACCTTAAACAAGAAAACTCAGAGCTAACTAAAGATGAGATCACAAAAGACTGTGTGACCAAATTGCAAAAAGAACGAGCCCAGGTCGAAAAATACATTGAAATCTACGAAAAGCAGATTGGAGATCAATTTGACAAAATTTTCGAGCCACTTCATATCATGCGAATTGAAGAAAGCACCAATGAATTTTCAACAAGTCTCAGAACATATCAGAGCAAACAGGTGATTAGTGGTATTGGCAACTTATATGAACGCCTGGATTTAATCTCCCAAAAACTAGTGTCCTGGCTTTTCTATAGCCGCAGCGAAGGAATCTTACTTGCAAAAAGCCTTAATAAGGAGGAAGGTCCCTTATCTTCCAACAGCATGCTATTGGATTTAAGTGACCAGGTCAGTCCAAAGAAAAATGTCCTGATTTCATTACCACAGTATTATGTCACTCTATTTAACGGTAGATCAAGTATTGGTAAAGATTTCTGGATCAAGCGACCACATGAGGAGCTAATGTTCAAAAAAGCTTATAAAAGACATCAGGAAGGCTATGCTGGAGGTGTGCTAATACTCGGCGAGCGGAATTCTGGTAAAACTGCCTTCGCAAAATACATCACACAGGAGAACGCCAAAAATATAACGGTATATTCAGTTTTTCCTCCTATGATGGGAACCAAATCACTTGATGGCTTCAATCAAGCCATGTCCAAAGCTACCAAAGTGAAAGGCGATAGCAGCCAGATTTTGTCCCGATTATCCTCAGGTAGTATTGTGGTCATCAATGACCTGGAGTTATTTTGGGAAAGATCAACAGATGGCCTGACAGTCATCCACGAATTGGAAAATATGATGGATTCATTTTCACACAAAATCCTATTCGTTGTAAACCTCAACCCTTACGCCTATCAGTTGATCAACGAAATGACTAGTCTTGGAGATCATTTTATAGAAGTTATCAATATGATGCCATTTGACGCAGAAGAGTTAAAAGATCTGGTGCTCAGACGACATCAATCAAGCCGAATACCTTTTGGTTATGGAAAAAACTACGAGCTATTAAACCCTGTAAGAATTGCTAGTCTGTTTAACGCTTATTTCAACTATAGTGAGGGCAATCCTGGGACAGCCTTAAACGGTTGGCTTGCTCATATCAAAAGCGCGAGCAGCGAAGGACTTGATATCAAGAAACCAGAAAAACCTTCACTTACCGTCTTCAAAAACCTCAATGAGGATTGGATCATGTTGCTGGTTCAGTTTGTATTACACAAGCGCCTAACCAACGAGCGGATTGTGACTATTACCAATTGGTCTTATCAGGAAGTAGAAACGCTTGTGCTCGCGATGCTGCGTGCAGGAATAATCATAGAGAAAGCAGCGGGAGTTTATCACGTTTCCCCATTCATACTTCCGTTTTTAATCACTTCATTGAAAGAAAGAGAGGTATTAATATGAGTTGGAAAAATCCATCATGGAATCTGACTAAGTTTTTCAAAAAAAAATCTTCATCATCCGATTTGAATGAAAAAATTGAATCGTCCGGAGTATTTGAGTTTAGCTTCACCTGCATTGTCAATGAAAGCCAGAGTTGGTCTACCAGAGAAATTAAAATACTTATTCTTCAAAATCCATGGAGTGCATTAAACAAGACACCATCCATTACAACTATCCATACTGAATCAGGCGATGAAGCTTTTAAAATTTCTTTTCAAGCACTCACAAGAATCAAAGGAAAGATGATTGAAGAATCTATCAGGAGACATTTAAGTCTGATTTAATTAAATTAAAAATCAAACTGTGGTGATTATATCTCTAATTTTGAAGTGACCAATAAAGCCTCATATTGATCTAAAGCAGGATCAACATTTAATTCAGGATAAGGCAACAAATTTATCAAACGAATTTTGGTTTGATTGATTATGGTGTCGCTTCGGTATTGTTTTTCCTTCAAGGTACTTATAGCTATTTGGTGTATATTTTGTCCATCGATAAAATTGAATCTGACTGTTGCCAATCATGACCAAAAACAGTTTGCATTGGCCGAGCATCTGGAATCTTGCAAAACAGAATCTATCTAAATCATCAACAATGTTTCCTCATTTACCGCTTTCTGTCCAATTTTTAATGAAAGGGTATCACCAAGAGTGTAGTCTATTGAATCAAGCAAAGCTGCGTCATCCTCACAGGAAAGGATTAACAAAATGCCAAGAATGATGCTGGTCAGAATTTTCATATTTTTTATATATGGCCAATCCACATCATTTATTTAGAACAAAAATCAACCCTTTTACCTCAAAATCATTAACCGTGTTCACAAAAGGTAGTCGATTGATTTTCTCAAATATGCCAAATAAGTACTAATAACATCGTCGAAATAAAATAGAAGGAATTTAATATCCTATTTATCATTTCAATATTTAATTACTCTTCTGAAAAATCACCCTCGTTCAATAGGGAGATGTGATAATTGACCCCATTCCGCCCAAGATCCGTCGTAGACTGAAGTTTGGTTATCAAGTACCAACTCTGCCGATAGCAATACTATACACGCAGTTAGACCCGAACCACAACTAAACGTCAATGATTTATTTCTAATGTTTAATTCCATAAACATTGCTTCTAATTCAGCCTTTGATTTGTATTTCCCATTTTTAAGCACTCTTTCAAATGGGATATTGATTGAACCTGGAATATGACCACTTCTCATTCCTATTCTTGGTTCTGGTGATTTGCCATAGAATCTATCTTCGGAACGAGCATCTATCAAAAGCTTTTCTGTATCGTTCAAACTTTTTAGTATTTCCACAGATTCTTTTAAGCCAGATTCATCAAAGTCAGCCATAAAATCGCCTAAATGAGTCGGAATGATGTAATCAGAAACTGTTTCATATTCTGCTTCTACCCATGCTGGCAACCCACCATCTAAAACAGCTACATTTTTATGACCCATCACCCGAAACATCCACCAGACTCTTGGCGCACTGTAAATGCCTAAATTATCGTAAACGACAATCGAACTTGATTTATTAATTCCGAGCTTTTGACAAGCGCTTTCAAAATTATCAGCAGCCGGAAGCGTATTTGGTAAAGGATGGTCTGAATCACTAAATGAATTTTTTAAGTCAAAAAAGACAGAGTTCGGGATTTGAACCTCTTTTTGTTTGGGAACCAAACCAGCCACATTGGTGGCGGTACTTGAATCCAAAATTATCAAATTTTCAATATTGCGATTGTGAAATAACCAATCGCATGACACCAATGCTTCCATAGAAAAAACTGTTCTGTGAAGAATTCTTCCACCAATTGCTGAGTATACAAGGCATAAAAAAACCCTTGTGGCATTAGCTACAAGGGTTTAATAAAAATCTGGCAACGACTTACTCTCCCACCTGTTACGGCAGTACCATCAGCGC
>JBLICU010000006.1:0-70426 GCA_047632435.1 Cyclobacteriaceae bacterium | reverse complement strand
TTTTCATTCAAATTAACAGACTCATTCGTTGCGCAAGACACGCCTTTCTATATTTTACTCGGAATTTTATGCGGTCTGGTTTCACTTTATTTTACTCGGACACTATTTAAAACAGAAGGCCTCATCGGTAAAATAAAAAATAACTATGGACGGGCTGTTGTTGGTGGGCTTGGTCTGGCCTTGATCATTTTCACTTTTCCACCGATTTATGGTGAAGGATACAATTCCATCAAGGCATTATTATCAGGCAATCAAATTACACTTTTCGACGGAAGTCTATTTTACAGTCTTGCCAACAAGGAATATATCATGATTGCATTTCTATTGTTAATTCTTATCATTAAGCCAGTTGCGACAGCATTCACAATTGGTGCAGGTGGTAGTGGTGGAGTCTTTGCACCTTCCTTGTTTATGGGAGGTATCATAGGTTTTCTTTTCGCCTTTGTTACCAATTTTATTTATCCAGGAGCAAATGTGAGTTTGAGCAACTTCACATTGGTAGGCATGTGTGGGGTACTAAGTGGGGTCTTACATGCGCCACTAACGGGAATTTTCCTAATAGCTGAAATCACGAGTGGTTATATGCTTTTTGTCCCCTTAATGCTAGTTTCAGCCATTTCTTTTGTCACTATTTCCTATTTTGAGAAACATTCTATCTATACTAAGCGACTGATTGAAAGTGGTGAAATGATCAGGGACGATAGAGATCAAATGATTCTAAGTCAAATCAATATAAAAAAAATCATTGAAAATGATCTGCTTTCCATTCACCCAAATGCCACGCTTGGTGCTTTGGTTAAGCTTGTCAAAAAGAGCAAACGAAATATATTTCCCGTTGTAAATGAGAATCAGGAATTGGAGGGAATTGTAACACTTGATGATATCCGAGAAATCATGTTTGATCCGATTAAACAAAGTGAATTGACTATCAAAACAATCATGACCAAGCCTCCAGCTTTTGTACACCCACAAGAAAAAATGCAATCGGTAATGAACAAATTTGAATTAACTCAAGCATGGAATCTTCCGGTAATTGAAAATGGCAAATATCTTGGTTTCATTTCAAAAGCGAGAATTTTTAATGCCTATCGCACCAAATTAATCAGACAAACTAAAGAGTAATAGTTTTACTTAGCATTTTACCCTTCATTTTTATTTCTTGCTATATTCATTCCAAACTAAGAATGAAAAAAAATTATCCACAAATTTTTGATTTAAGTAGATGTGTCTAAGTGGCTGACTGTCAACACATATATGGTATTTCTATTAAAAATGTGGATAAGATTGAGCAATTGTTTATAAGTAATTAGAATATTTCATATTTTCAATTCTCTTAAATTATTTCGTCAAGATTGAATATTATTAACATCTTTTAATCCTGAGTTGTGAAATTCATAATCCTTGAGTCCATAAGACAACTATATCGGATATTGTATAAAACTAATAGTTATAAAAGCAAATCACAATTGTCCCTTTTCTTGGGATTAATCTGAGAATAATTATATTTTTAGTTTGTTTAAAACCTAATACCCTAAAAGCTCGTTTGACTCAGCACATGAAATTATTTACTTTGGTTTTGTCCCTATTGATTTATAGCGCAGCGTATTCACAGCAAATTCAGGTTATAAAATTGGATCAACTACAACAGGTCATTGATATCAAAACAGATAAGGTAAAGGTCATCAATTTTTGGGCTTCCTGGTGTGGGCCTTGTGTCCAGGAGCTTCCCTATTTTGATGCCCTTGTCAAAAATGCTCAATTGGAAGTTTCCCTTGTCAGTGTTGATTTTATTCAGGACATTGAAAAAGCAAATACATTGCTTCGAAAAAAGGGGATCAAATCCAGCTCATATTTGTTGGATGAAAAAAGCTTTGTTGCAGAAATTGAATCCAGTTGGAGTGGCGCAATTCCAGCTACTCTTATTTTGGACACAAATGGTACAAGATATTTCTACGAACAAGCATTTACCGAACTAGAACTTCAAGAATTAGTTAATAGTATAATATCAAAATGAAAAAATCAATGAAAAAATCGATCATAATTATCACCGGACTATTGGTAGTAGTCGCCGTTCTTTTTGTCAATGCCTCTGAAAGAGCGCCAGCGAGTTATGCAGTAGGCGACTATGCGTCAGATTTTACTTTAAAAGGAACTGATGGAAAAATGGTCTCATTATCCAATTATGCAGATGCCAAAGGTTTTATTATAGTATTCACCTGCAACACTTGTCCATATGCCAAGCTATACGAGCAACGAATCATTGATCTGGATAAAAAATATGCTGGAAAAGGGTTCCCTATCATTGCAATTAACCCCAATGATGTGAGTAAACAACCAGGGGATTCTATGGATGAGATGATTGCTATTGCCAAAGAAAAAGGATATCCGTTCCCGTACCTAAGAGACGACACCCAGGATGTAGCCAAGTCATTTGGTGCCAGCAAAACGCCTCATGTATATTTATTGAATAAGGAAAGTGATGGAAAATTTAAAGTGGAGTTTATTGGCGCCATTGACGATAGTCCACGTGAGGCATCTGATGTACAGGAAAAATATGTAGAGGATGCCATAAACGCATTACTCAAAGGGGAGAAGCCTACTGTGACCAATCAAAGAGCAATTGGCTGTACAATTAAGTGGAAAGATGCTTAACTGAAAGTATGAATACAAATTATTTAAAGCAGCTCAAACGAGCTGCTTTTCTTTTTTAAACCACTTTTTGTAAATGGGCTTTCTGTAGATAAACTGACCTAAAAGCACTGGGTAAAGCAAGATATCAAACAGAATCATCCCAGAACTAAAGGTAATGTCGTCTACTATTTCCGAACCATCTTTTACCCGGCGAACGATGTGGCTGTGGTCCCATTTACTTAGGAAAAAAGGCAGTTTGACTCCTCGATCAGCAAAATACCAAGCTTTATTCGAGCTTAAATCGTCATATATCTCACTGATCCAAATTTGGCTAAAGAATGGAAATTTAAGCATTATAGAGACTTTATCGCCCTTTCTACAACCCCCAAACTCTAACAAATCGACTTTTGGGAACGGGGGATTGAGAGCCAGAAATAACTCTTTGGTAAATCCGTCTCTGACGCGATCCATATCCATTTCTACTTTGGTGGTAATCATTAAATGCATGTTTACACAACTAGCCGAGCTGAATATAGTTTGATTGGCAATAAAAAAGACGGACAAGTTACCCTGACCGCCTATATCTTTAAAACCCTAGGGTTTTATTTACCTGATTTCAAAAGATCCCTAATTTCACCTAGTAGAACCTCCTCATTGCTTGGAGTTGGATCTGCAGTTGGTGCTGGCTCTTCTTCTTTTTTACGCTGTATGTTATTGTATCCCTTTATTACCATGAATACAACAAATGCGATGATCACAAAATCAATGATGGTTTGAATGAATTTTCCGTAATTGATAGTTACTGCCTCAGCTCCTTCAGCAGCACTAATCAGGATAAAAGCAAGATCCGAAAAATCTACTCCACCAAGAAGCACTCCGACAGGCGGCATCATGATGTCATTTACAAATGATGTGACTATTGATTTGAAAGCTGCGCCGATGATCACAGCAACCGCCAAGTCAAGGATGTTGCCTTTCATAATAAAGGCCTTAAATTCTTTAAGCATGATAATTTTTAGGATATAAGTAAATTGCATGCGAATATAATGGCTCCAATTAAGGCTTGGTTAAAACTCATGGTACCATTCGACTAAACGCCTAAATTCAGTTACCTATAGCCCATTATTTCGGATTAAAAGTATGACGCAATTTGTATTCAATTCGCCGAATCAAATATTTTTGGCCCTATTCCAATACTCATCCATCTCATCCAATGTCATTTCCCCAAGGTTTTTGCCGTCTTTTCTGGATTCCATTTCGAGATAAGTAAACCTTTTGATAAATTTTTTATTCGTCCGTTCCAATGCTTCTTCCGGGTTGATATCGATAAATCTTGAATAATTGATCAAGGAGAATAATACATCTCCAAATTCACTCTGAGCCTTTTCATGATCTATTTTTGATTCATCCTCAATGTTGAATTCCTCTTTGAATTCTTGCATTTCCTCTTCTACTTTTTCCCAAACCTGTTCTTTCTTTTCCCAATCAAAGCCTGCACCTTTTGCTTTTTCTTGAATCCGCATGGCTTTAACCATCGCCGGGAGTGATTTAGGCACCCCTCCTAGCACAGAAGTATTCCCTTTTTCTTGTAGCTTAATCTTTTCCCAATTTTCTTTTACTGTTTTTTCGTCCGTGGCAATCGTATCACTGTAGATGTGCGGATGCCGCCTGATCAACTTTTCACAAACATGGTTGAGTACATCTGCTATATCAAATGCTCCTTTCTCTGAGCCGATTCTGGAATAAAAAGTCAAATGAAGCATCAGATCGCCTAATTCTTTTTTTACCTCCTCCAGATCATTTTCCAAAATGGCATCACCCAATTCATAAGTTTCCTCGATGGTCAAATGCCTCAGCGTTTCCATCGTTTGTTTTTTATCCCAAGGACAATTTTCCCTTAACTCGTCCATGATCGTAAGCAATCGGTCAAAAGCCTCAAGCTTCGCTTTTCGGTTTAGATCAGGTTTAGATAATTCGTTAGACATGTTGAAATTTTTAGAGGTTTGTTCGTGTTGAGATAAAAGGAACACAAAGATTCTTTATTTTTGTCTCAAAATGCACGCTTATGGCTACCGTATTACTTGCAATTGGATTTATTGCCTTTTTTTTTATTTTGATGTCTGTAAGATTGATCTTCTTAAAGAATGGTGAGTTCAAAGGAACATGCGCCTCTCAAAGCCCTTTTTTAAATAAGGAAGGTGCAACTTGCGGTTACTGTGGAAAAACAGTTACATCAGATGAATCTTGTGGAAATCCTGAATCGGAAGTAAATAAGGTCCTTGAAAAATTCAAGTAAGAAAATCTAAAAAGGTGTTTAGACCAGAAGTGAACAACACCTCACTCTCAATTATTACCGCTAAAACAAACCAATAAGAATTGACACTAATTAAATCAATCTCCGGCCTTCGTGGCACGGTAGGGGGTAGAGTGGGAGAAACACTCACCCCAATAGATGTTGCCAAATTCGCAGCAGGATATGGCATGTGGATTAAAGAAAGACACGAAAAACCAAAAGTTGTCATAGGTCGTGATGCCAGACCTTCTGGTGTTTTGTTCCGATCCATCCTGGAAAGCACTCTTCGCGCCCAGGGAATAGATGTTGTTGATCTTGGCTTATCAACTACACCTACAGTAGAAATGGCCGTGGTAGCTGAGAATGCCCAAGGAGGAATCATTCTTACTGCAAGTCACAATCCATCAGGCTGGAATGCGCTGAAATTACTTAATGAAAAAGGCGAATTCATTTCTGCCGCTGAAGGAGAGAAAGTGTTGGACTGGGCAGAAGGAAAAGAGTTACTTTTTAGTGACCCGAAAAAATTCGGAACTTTCGAGGAAAATGATACCTATATCGACTGGCACATTGATCAAATTCTTGCCCTGGATCTGGTAAATGTTCCAGCCATTAAGGAAAAAGGGTTTAAAGTAGTCGTTGATGCCGTCAATAGTACAGGCGGCATAGCTGTGCCGCGACTTTTGAAAAAGTTGGGTGTGGAGGTGACAGAACTTTATTGCGAACCCAATGGGATTTTTCCTCACAATCCTGAACCACTACCTGAAAATATCCAACATATCTGCAATGAAATCAGTGGTGGCGATTATCACCTGGGATTTGTGGTTGACCCTGACGTAGATAGGCTTGTGATGATCAGTGAAGATGGCGAACCTTTTGGCGAAGAATATACCCTTGTGGCCATTGCTGATTATGTTTTGGGCAAAAAGAAAGGAAATACAGTTTCGAATCTTTCCTCTACAAGAGCGCTGAGAGATGTGACTGAGAAGCATGGCTGTCAATATACTGCCGCAGCAGTAGGAGAGGTGAATGTGGTGACCAAAATGAAGGAAACCAATGCTGTCATCGGTGGAGAAGGCAATGGAGGAGTGATCTTGCCTGAGCTTCATTATGGACGGGATGCCCTTGTAGGTATTGCTTTATTTTTATCTCATTTGGCAGAATTTGGGAAAAGTTGCTCGATGCTTAAAGCCAAATATCCAAGCTATCATATTTCGAAAAACAAAATAGAGCTTTCGTCCACCTTGGATTTGGATGATGTGCTTTCTGAGCTGCAAAAAAAATATGCTAAAAATCAGACCAATACGATAGATGGATTGAAGATTGAGTTTGGAACAGAATGGGTGCATTTGAGAAAATCCAATACCGAACCAATAATTAGGATTTATGCTGAATCTGATAGTGCCTCAACAGCAGATCATTTGGCTCAAAAACTGATGATGGATATTAAGGAATTGATCGTGGGATAGGATGGGTTTGGTTTTTTAGGTAGTGGAGTTTGGTAATCAGGTTCCAGCTATAGGCCGAATCCTTATTTTATAATTTGCAGATTGAAAGTAGCTAGTTCATTACCATGCATGGCATGCCTAACCCATGTTGGGATCAATTATAATTATATTTCGTCATTCTTTTATAACCACTTTTTTGAATTATGCCCTCTTCCACTGCAAATTTTAAATCTCTACTTCCAGTAGCTGATGAGATCTCTTTGAAGTGTTTCAAGTAATCTTGACGTGAAAATTCACTGTTTTTATTTGATTCTTTAAAAATCATTAAACGGTCATTTTTTGATAAGGCTGGTCTTTGGCTATTGAGTGCTATTTCCAGAGCCTCATTAATTACCTGTAACATGAACTCAACAAAGGGGGTCGCTTGCCCAGTCTTATCCGAGATACTTAATGATTTATAATATTGATCTTGCCTTTCTTTGATGATCCATTCTATTGGAAGATACTGGAAAACAAAATTATAATTCATAAGAATGATGGTTTGCCATAGCCTCCCCATCCTGCCATTTCCATCAATAAATGGGTGGATAAATTCCAATTCGTAATGAAATACACAACTTTTGATTAGAGGAATCTCATCATTTTGTTTCAAATACTTGAATAAGTCGGTCATCAATCCATTTACCATTTCCCCTGGAGGGGCAAGGTGCTGCACTCTTGACCCTTTGACAACTCCAACTTCAGTTTTTCGGAATTCTCCTGGGGAATCAATTAAGTGCTTCATTAAAGCCAAATGTGCCTTTTTAAAGTCTTTGACTGAATCAAGTTTATAATTTTTGATATTATCATAAACCTGAATAGCATTTTTTACTTCTTGAATGTCTTTGGCAGGTGCCATTACTCTTTTATTATCCACCAAGGCTGTTATTTGCTCTACAGTTAATGTGTTTCCTTCAATTTCAAGAGAGGATTGAATGGTCTTAATCGTATTTTTCTTTCTTAATTCAGTTTGAGGTTTAATTAAATGTGTTGCCTTGATTATACCCAATTGCTCAGAAATGGATGAAACCAATTTTAATATCGCAGGAGTAATCTCGTAAGGAGGATTCATGATACTATCAAATGATACTATCAAATGTAAGCAATTGCACTTTAACATAAGTGTCACTTTATTCAATTGAGCCCGCACCGAACCAATCATTAGGATCTATGCTGAATCAGATAGCGCCTCTACGGCGAGACCATCTCGCTCAGAAATTAATGATGGAGATTAAGGAATTGATTGCGACTTAGTGGAATGATTGGTTATTGAGTACTAATAACTTATTTTTTAGTCTATAAAACCAGTACTTTTTTACAAATGACTGCACTAGTCAAAAGAAACTTCGCTTGAATGCGCCAAACGATGCAGCTCCTTGATCTGGGCTGCTGTATTCCGCATCAGGGACAATTCTGGTAGTGAGTCGATATCAAAAAAATTGACAGCTAAAGTCTCATGACCAGCCAACAATTCACCTCCGGTGATAGTACAGAGGAAGTTGAGTTTGTAGACATAGTGGATATCATCCGGATGGTCATGTTTGCGTTTGTCCCAAACAGCCAACAAGCGATCCACTCTCACTTCAAGGCCGGATTCTTCCCACATTTCCTTGATTACATTTTCTGCAGGCGTAAATCCAATATCTGCCCATCCTCCAGGCAATGCCCATTTTCCATCTGACTTTTCCTGAATAAGGAGTATTTCATTTTCTCGAAGCACAACTCCGCGCACATCAACTTTCGGAGTGGGATAGGCCTCCAAACTTTCAAAATTGAACCTGATCTCATCTAAGTCCGCCCTGGAATATTCGGCCAGCAAATCGTTTGTATTTTCGCTAAGTTCCTCGTAGCGCTCAAGATCATAGCGGTCTTTTGCATAGGACAATCCGGTTTTGGCTATGGCTTGTACCCTTTTAAGGTATTCTAAAATCGTGTTTTCTCCTCTCATCATTTATTGGTTAGCCTAGGCTGCAATATGTGTATTTTTGCAATGTAAAAGAATAACGAAATCATGAAGGTATATTTTGATAATGCGGCTACCACCCCGCTTGACGAGGCTGTTTTTGAAGAAATGAAACCATATATGCTCAATCATTTTGGTAACCCGTCCTCTATCCATTCACATGGCAGACAGGTAAGGGCGGCCATAGAGCAGGCACGGAAGCGAGTGGCAGATTTGTTGAACACTTCTCCCTCGGAGATCTTCTTTACCTCTGGGGGAACTGAAGCAGATAACACGGCAATTACCAGTGCAGTATCTACCTATGATATCAAAAACATTATCAGTTCTCCACTGGAGCATCATGCTGTTCTTCATACCATTGACCATTTAGAAAAACATGGTTTGGTGAAAGCACATATGTTGAATGTGGACGCTTCTGGAAACATCGACTTGCATCAACTTGAGGAATTGCTCACAGAGTACCCAAAATCACTCGTCTCTCTGATGCATGCCAATAATGAAATTGGCAACCTCAATGACCTTGAAACGATCGGTACATTGTGCAAAAATTTCGATTCCCTATTTCATTCTGATACGGTACAATCCATGGCACACTATCGCCATGATCTTCAAAAAGCAAATGTCGATTTTATGGTCGGTGCTGCACATAAATTTCATGGCCCGAAAGGAGTGGGCTTTTTATATGTAAACCATAAAAGAAAAATTCATCCATTCATGCATGGAGGCGCACAAGAACGAAACATGCGTGGAGGAACAGAAAATGTGTATGGAATAATTGGATTGGCCAAAGCCCTGGAAATGGCTTATGCTAATATGGACTCACACAGAAGACAGATAGAAAGTGTGAAAGCTTATGCGATAGAGCGATTGAAAGCAGAAGTGCCAGGTGTTGGGTTTTATGGCAATTCCGCAGATTTGGAAAATAGCCTTTATACCGTTTTGAATGTTTGTCTGCCTCCCAATGAAATCAATGATATGCTGCTATTTAACCTTGATATCTCCAATATTTCTGTTTCCGGAGGAAGTGCATGTAGCAGCGGATCCAACATTGGATCACATGTGCTAAATGCGATTGGTGCAGACCCAAACAAAGGTGCCATTCGGATGTCTTTTAGCCGATACAACAACAAGCAACAAGTGGATTACGTTGTGACTAAACTGGCAGACTTATTCAAGCGTGGTTAAAAAAACGGCATACTTTCTTTTTCTTTTTTCCCTTCAATATTTCTCGCATGCCCAGCCTACAAGTGTCCAAAAATCAACTGCGCATTCGGTCATAACAAATCAGCCAATAACAGCCATTGCTATCAAGTCAGAACTGAAAACAAGCGATGAGGTGATGGTGAAAATAGGCCAAGACACCCTTTACATTCCGATTGATCCTGATGCCCCAGATTTTACCTATTTTTTGTCTTTGGGCAAAGTTTTCGAAGGAATACAAGTCTCTATGGTTACGCCCGGTTCATTCGAAATCTATCTCATCAATAGTGGTGAATCCCCAACCCTATCAAGTCCCATTTCCAGAAAAAATCAAGACCCTTGCAACTTTGAGATCCAAGCCATTAGTCAGTCAGAATGGCGATCTGGACTCACTCCTCCTTCCTTTAGTCGATCATTTACAGCCGTCAAACATGTGGTTGTCCACCACGCGGCAGGCTCAAATACAAACATGAATTACACTCAGGTGGTCCGGGATATCTATGTGTATCACACAGAAGTAAATGGCTGGTCGGATATTGGTTATAATTATCTGATCGCTCAGAATGGAGACATCTATGCCGGGCGCGATCCGGCCGATGGAGAACAGGATAATGTGTTGGGTGCACATTTTTGCGGAAGTAACAGCGGCACAATGGGCATCTGTCTTTTGGGGAATTATGAAACTGCAACCCCCACTGACCAAACATGGAATTCACTGCAAACACTTGTCTCTTTTAAGCTGGATAAGGAAGAACTCGATCCAAAAGAAAACTACCCTCATACATTTGGCTCTATAGGAAGTATCGTTGGTCACAGAGACGGATGCAGTACACTTTGTCCTGGCGAAAATGTTTACAACCAATTAATAGATCTTAGGTCCGAGATTGCGGATCAAATAGAATCGTGTGGTGACAAATCCCTTGCCTTTCTTGCAAATCGCCGATCTGTTTCTTTATTCCAGGAAGTGACTTTTTTTAATTCCAGCGAAGGATATGACAGCTACCAATGGCTAATACCCGGAGCGGAACCGACATCCGCTGATTGGCTAATGTCAGGAACAACCATGTATACACAAGCTGGTATTTTTGGTGTTAGCCTTATTGGATTGATCAATGGGATTTTGCTAGATACTTTAACTTTAGAAAATTACATCGAGGTAGAAAAAGGGGCTATTGTTGCCCCAAATCCGGTTGCTTCCAATGAATCAATCACCATCCAATCAGAAAATGTTTTCTTAAAAATTAACCTTTACAACCTTTTGGGAGATGAGTTCCTACTTAAGTCTGTGAATGGTATAAATACTTTTTCAATTCCTGATTTAGAATCAGGCGTTTACATCCTAAAAATCCCTTTCGGCAAAAATTTCAAGGAAGAAAAAATCATTGTGCTTTGATAAAAAAGAAAACATTGACATTCTGGACAGGCTTAGGATGCGGCAGTGAAATTGCTTCAATCAATAGATGATTACGCAATTCAATCTTGTGATATTCAAACGATAAAATCCTGACATTTTCTGAAAGACGGGTCTTGCATGCCAAGCTTATCCTATTTGAAAACTCGGGTCTCCCAAAGTGCTGCAATGGGAACAGCGTGTAAGTTTTCTCCACCAAAACCTGACAAAACCTGATCTCCTGTATAAAGAATGATCCCCTTCTTAAACTTGTCTCCAGCCAGTTTTGCGAGCTGTTTGAGGCCTTTGAAATCCTGCTCTTTGAGCGAAGAAGCGGCTTTTATTTCTATGCCGTAAAGTTGTTTTCTTCTGTCCTCCAGAACCAAATCAACTTCCGCTCCCTTGTGGATACTGAAATGATAGGGCTTTAATTGAGTCTCTGACCAGCTCAATTGTTTGATAATATCCAGCACTACGAAATTCTCGAAAAAAGCTCCTGCATTACTACGGTTCTGAATCAAGCTATTAACACCTTCTCCCCGTAAATGACAAAGGAGTCCAGTATCGTTCAGAAACACTTTCGGCGATTTCACAAACTGGCCTTCAACATTGGGCGTCCATGCAGGTATTTTTACAATCAGAAAAACGTACTCCAATAGCGCCATATACCGTTGAAGTGTCGTGTTTTTGACACCAGACAATCGAGAGACATCAGATAAATTGATGGTGCTGCCTACTCTGGCTGCTATCAAGTGAAGAACATTTGGAATCTGTACCAATCCCTCAATATTGGCCAGATCTCTGATATCCTTTTGCAAAACGGAAACAATGTAAGACTCAAACCACTTTGATTTTCTGGAAGGATTTTTTCTATTCAGCACCTCCGGATACCCACCATCTACGATCATCTGTATGATCTCATCCCAGGGCATTTTACGCACTGCAAATGTGCCTTTCTCTGAAACAAGGGCATCTATAAAATTTGACTTTTGGCCGACTATTTCATCCTGAGAAAAGGGCCAAAGGTTGTGTATTTCGATCCTTCCAGCCAATGAATCGGCAATCTTAGGCAAGCTCATCACATCGGTCGATCCAGTGAGAATGATCCTTCGTTCCTTGCGATCTTCATCAATGAGTTTTTTGATACTGAGCAGCAGTTCGGGTGCTCTTTGTACTTCATCAATGATCAGATGCTTATTTAATCCTTCCAGAAAACCAAGTGCATCTGATTGAGCTGCCAAAAGGGTCGTTGGGTCATCTAATGTGACGAGCTGTGCTTTTAATACACCCTCCTCCAATAGCTGCTTGCAAAGGGTGCTTTTCCCTACTTGCCTTGCCCCATTTAAAACGATTACCGGAGTATCGTCAAGTGCTAATTCTATCGCATGTATCAGGTTTCTTTTATGGATCACACTACTTTCTTTTACACGAAAGTAATCAATTCATGGGTAAATTTGTATGTTTTGGTGGGTAAATTTGTATGTTTTGGTGGGTAAATTTGTAATTAATAACTGCTTTTAAATTCTTTAAAAGATGTTTTTTGAAATGTTTATATTTCTGTATTGTTAATATATTTTGATTTTTTTTCAAAATATTCAAGTCACTTTTCCTAGATCAACAATTGGTTTGATTGGAAAATTACCCCTTCACCATCCCTACCAAACACTCCACCCACATGGGATCATCATTGAGGCTTTCTACCAAATCCCATTGCTCGCCTCCGGCTTCCATGAAATCATGCTTGTATTCCTGACCAACTTCTATGGTGGTCTCCAGACAGTCTGAGACAAAAGCTGGGGAAAATGCCAGTACTTTCTTTTTGCCTTGCTTTGGAAGTTCTTTAAGAACCACATCGGTATAAGGTTGTACCCAAGGATCCTTTCCCAACCGTGATTGAAAACAAACCGTGTATTGATCTTCTGTCAATCCCAGCTTTTCGGCTAGCAATCTTGTAGTATGAAAACACTGCGCCCGATAGCAGAACCGATTCTTATCATGAAAAGTATCACAACACGAACCAAGCTGGCATTGGTCACCTACTGATCCTTTTCTGATTTGTCTTTGGGGTAAGCCATGGTAACTAAAAACGAAGTGATCATAGTCGGTCCTCTCCATCCACGCCTTCCCTTTTTTAGCTATGACCTCTAGAAACAATTCTTCCTCCAAAAATTGTGAAGTAAACTTGATATTAGGCACAATCTGCCACTGCTTCGTGATTTCCATCACTTTGTCAATGACCGAACCGCTAGAGGCCGAGGCATATTGAGGAAACAACGGGATCACGTGAATATCACTCACATTCGCTTCTGTCAATCGCTTCAGTCCGTCCTCAATACTCGGACTCTGGTACCTCATGGCAAATTCCACCACGTACTTTTCCTGTAGCTCCTTTTGCAACAGCGCAGTAATATCTGATGTGTAGTACTTTAAAGGTGAGCCTCGCTCATTAAAAAGCTTACGGTATTCAGCTGCTGATTTTGGGGATCTGAATGTAGCAATGATCAAATTGACCAGTAACCATCTTGGAATAACCGGAATGTCGATGACCCGCTTATCCATTAAAAATTCCCTTAGATATTTCCTTACATCCGGAACACTCGTAGAGTCTGGTGTGCCTAGATTGACTAATAATACTCCCTTTTTGCTCATTGTAAAATTTTAGCTTCCCAAATGATCATGGCATAGATGGCGAACCTCAGGAAGCGTGACAAGGATATCAACATAAATCTTCTTGCCGGATACTTCACTGCACCCATCAACATGCAAATTCCCGCAAATGGAATAGGCGTCAATGCTGCCACAATGATCATGAAACCTCCAAAACGGGTAATGTGTTTTTCGAATTTCCTGAGATAATTTTTTCGGATGATCCGATACAATCGCGTCGTACTAAAATGCGATCCAAGATAATAGCCAATCAATCCAGCCAGATATGAAATGACAGCCAGTGCAATGACGTTTTGAACATAGACAATCAGCATCCCATCTCTCAATGACCAGATCATAAAAAGTTCTGGTGGGATAATTCCAAAGATCACCTCGGAACCTAGAAAGATGGAAAAGATCACCGCCGGCTTGTCGTAAAAGGGGCCAAGGATCTCCGCCAGTGAAAAATTGTAATTTCTCTCCAGATAAAAATAGCCTCCAACAATTACTGCAAGCCAGATCAGTCCTTTCAAAAGATTTCCTAGAAAAAACCGCGCTCTTTCGCTTTTATGCTTATTATCTGAAGAATTATCGGTCTGTTGCATCAAGCAGAATGTATCGAGATAAACTGAAATTTATTGGGTTGAGTTCAAGCCACTGGCAAAACTATCCTTTTTCTATACGTTCCGAAGGCTTTTTAATTTCATCTGCATTGATTTGAACGGCAGATAGCTTTTTATCAAAAAGCACTTCCCAATAAGGGTCTTGTAGCTCTGTGTATTTCCCATTGAATTGGGTAATGATAATTTTGACTGCATAGTTAAGCCTATTGACAGAATCACGGTAGTAATCCAGTCGATTGCGAGGATGACCAATGAAAAATTTAATAATGGGGAAGGTATTTTTTCGGAGATTTCCCAATACTGATTTCACGTTTGGATTTTCTAATTCTAAGCTATTTATCGCTTGTTCACTTTCATTCCCAACAAACCTCAACAGTTGAGCATAGATAATGTTGACTTCAGAAGTTGAGGATTCGTATTGATCAGACTGTTCACGGCAATAGGCATGAAGCACACGCAAACTGGGCAAACTCATCGTAGCATCAGTGTAAATATCTGGTTGCCACAGAATATCTCGAAAAGTAAATATTTCGGGCAATAATTCGGTATCAAAATCATTGTCATCGCGAAGGAGTTGCAAAGTTTCCCTATTAATTCCGGTAATAACAGCATCTCCGGTATGGAGAGAAAATGACAATCCCTTCTCATTATTTTTTATAATGTCTGCAAAATTCCAAATCTCACTCAGCGATACCCTCATTGATTTCAAATGCTACTTAAAGGACAAATTAGATAAATCACATCATAATGGCTAAGATATCACGATTAAGATATAACAATTACTTAATGGGAGTTGATAGGACATAGCTCCCTGATTTCCTTAGGATTGCATGATAATTTGTTCATCATGCACCGCAAAGCTTCTCCCATTTTCCATAACGGACTCAAAATTTTGAGACTCTCTGACTTATCATATGACCAGTCACATTTGTTTTCCGCCTGGATCAAGCCAGCATATTTTATTACTCTTGGAGATCACAATGACCATGATTGTGTCTCCTATGAAAACTATGAATATTGGTATCAAAACCATTATGTCACAGAAAAAGACATGGACTTTATGATTTAGTGGGTTCCATTTCCTGCATTTTCCCTAATTTCCCCTAATGGAAAAAAGATGGGTTCATAAGGAGCAGCCTGATCAGCTTGTAGTTGCAACATTATCTTCTGATTTGAACATCAGTCCTGAGCTGGCTACTTTGCTTGCCCAGCGAGGAATTATTTCCTTTGATGACGCCAAATTTTTTTTCCGTCCATCGCTTGATGATTTGCACGACCCTTTCCTCATGAAAAATATGGAGAAGGCCGTGAACCGACTTTGCGAAGCGATTTTTGGGAATGAGAAAATTCTTATCTACGGCGATTATGATGTAGATGGCACCACTTCTGTAAGCCTGGTTTTTGGATTTCTGAGAAACTTCACAGAGCAAATCGCACATTACATACCGGATCGCTACACGGAAGGTTATGGCATTTCAACCCAGGGAATTGAATATGCGAAAGACAATAATTTTAACCTGATCATCAGCTTGGATTGTGGTATCAAAGCAGTGGACAAAGCAGCTCTGGCCAATAGTTATGGCATTGACCTGATCATTTGTGATCACCACTTACCGGGAGATATTCTTCCGGATGCTTATGCCGTTTTGGATCCAAAACAAAAAGACGACCAATATCCGTTCAAAGAACTTTCCGGCTGTGGCGTGGGCTTCAAATTGCTTCATGGCTTTTGTTTACAAAACACCATCCCCCTTGAACAGCTCTATGATCATCTTGATTTGGTAGCCGTAAGTATCGCTTCAGATATTGTCCCGATAGTAGGAGAAAATCGCATTTTGGCATATTACGGATTGAAGAAGCTCAATGAGGCACCCTCAAAAGGATTGCAGTCACTTATCGAAATCAGTGGATTGAAAGGAAATCTCACCATTTCTGATGTGGTGTTTTACCTGGGGCCTAGAATCAATGCGGCCGGAAGGCTTACCCATGCACGAGAATCTGTCAATTTACTTTTGGCAGAATCTGAAAATGATCTTGAAGAATTTTCCCTTAACCTCAATACAAAAAACAGCGAAAGGAAAGATTTCGACAAGACCATCACTGCCGAAGCATTGGAAATGATTGAGTCTGACGAAAATCTGAAATCTGCAAAAAGTACAGTTCTTTTCAAAAATGACTGGCACAAAGGAGTGATTGGCATAGTGGCCTCCAGATGTATTGAAAGTTATTATCGGCCAACCATCATTCTCACAGAATCCAAAAATAAAGCCACCGGTTCGGCGAGATCTATTGCCGGTTTTGATATCTATGAGGCCATTTCAGCTTGCGCTGACCTATTGGAGCAATACGGAGGACACACTCACGCCGCTGGGCTTACCATGAGCATTGATCGTGTTGCCGATTTTCAAAAGAAATTTGAAGAAATTGTGGCTGCTACTATCAAGCCCGAAGTGCTGATCCCCAAGCTAGATATTGATCTGGAAGTTAATCTTGACTTTGTCAGCGAAAAATCATTTGTTATCATGAACCAAATGGCGCCATTTGGCCCTCAAAATTTACAGCCTTTGTTTTCTTCCTGTGGACTGAAGTGCAATGGACAACCGCGCATTCTGAAAGAGCAACATCTGAAATTAAGTGTATATCAGGAAAACAAAAATACAGCGTTTAGTGCTATAGGATTTGGGTTGGCTCATCACAGTGAAAGAATAGCCGCCGGCGAATCGTTTCAGATGGCCTACCATATAGATGAAAACATTTATATGGGAAATAAAAGCCTGCAGCTTATGATCAAGGATATAAAATTTGATTGATAAATTGCAGGACTAAAGTAGTTCGTTTCTTCCCTAAATCCTGATTGAAAGAAAGAATATCAGAACAAAGCACAAGTATTCATGGAGCTGAGAGCAGAACATTTAATTAAGAAATATAAAAAACGAACGGTGGTTCAAGGGATTTCGGTATCCGTGAATCAGGGTGAGATTGTTGGTTTGTTGGGCCCCAATGGTGCCGGAAAAACAACCTCATTTTACATGATTGTTGGTTTGATCAAGCCGAATGAAGGTCATATCTACTTGGACGAGCAAGACATCACTGACCTGCCGATGTACCAAAGAGCCAAAAAAGGTATTGGATATTTGGCGCAGGAGGCTTCCGTCTTCAGAAAGTTATCTGTGGAGGACAATATCTTGGCCGTGCTGGAAATGTCCAAGCTGACCAAAGTGGAACAGAAGGAAAAGATGGAATCTTTGCTTGAGGAATTCAGTTTGACGCATGTCAGAAAAAACATGGGTCAGGTACTTTCGGGTGGTGAGCGAAGAAGAACAGAAATTGCCCGAGCACTGGCAGTAGACCCAAAATTTGTATTGCTGGATGAGCCTTTTGCCGGGGTGGATCCTATCGCCGTGGAGGAAATTCAAACCATTGTATCCAAGTTAAAAGACAAAAATATCGGTATTTTAATCACCGATCACAACGTGAATGAAACCCTCTCAATCACAGATAGGGCGTACCTCATGTTTGAAGGCAAGTTGCTCAAAGCCGGAACAGCGGAGGAGCTGGCTGCCGATGAGCAAGTGCGAAGGGTTTACTTAGGTAAGCACTTTGAATTGAAGCGAAAAGTATGATTTGACCCCAAAATCTGATGGAGTTCCTTAATTCGATATTGACCTGGGTGATGAAAAAGCGGATACACGATATCGAGCTTTTCATGAAATATCCGCATGAAGTACAGCGAGAGCTGCTTGATTCTTTGATTAAAAAAGGAGCCAATACCGAATACGGAATGAAATATGGTTTCTCCTCTATCACCAATGCCGAGGAGTTCAAAAGGAAGGTTCCGGTGGTCACCTATGAAGATATTTTCCCTTTCATCGATCGATTGATGCACGGGGAAGAAAATGTGCTTTGGCCTTCGGAAATTCGCTGGTTTGCCAAATCCTCCGGCACCACCAATGCGCGAAGCAAATTCATCCCGGTATCGCCGGAAGCGCTGGAAGATTGCCACTACAAAGGTGGTAAAGACCTCCTCTCGATCTATGTCAACAACTATCCCGAGACCCGATTATTCACAGGTAAAAATCTGGTGATCGGTGGCAGTCAGCAAGTCAATCAATTTAACAGCAATTCCAAATCTTTTTACGGTGATGTGTCGGCCGTTCTATTGAAAAACCTGCCGCTGTGGGCACAGCTCGTTCGCACCCCTACCATGGAGATAGCCCTCATGGATGAGTGGGAAGAAAAGATTGAAAAAATGGCGCAGTACACAGCCAACGAAGATGTGACCAGCATTTCAGGCGTGCCCACCTGGACCATTGTGCTGATTCAGCGCATCATTGAGATCAAAGGAGCAAAAAACATATTGGACGTATGGCCCAATCTGGAAGCATTTATACACGGTGCGGTTTCATTCACGCCCTATCGAGAACTCTTCCAAAACATGATTCCATCCCGACAGATGCATTACATGGAGACCTACAATGCCAGCGAGGGATTTTTCGGCATTCAGGACAGAACCGATTCATTCGACATGCTGCTGATGCTGGATTACGGCATATATTATGAATTTATCCCGATGGATGATTGGGAAAGTGACGATCCTAAAACATTGTCGCTGGACGAAGTGGAAGTGAACCAAACCTATGCCATGGTAATCACCACCAATGCGGGACTGTGGAGATACAAAATTGGTGATACAATTCGCTTCACATCCATTGATCCATATAAAATCCGAATAGCCGGCAGAACCAAGCATTTCATCAATGCCTTTGGGGAAGAGCTGATAATCGAAAATGCGGTGGAAGCAGTGGCTTATGCCTGCCACAAAACCTATGCAGAAGTGACCAACTTTACAGCCGCTCCTCGCTACATAGAAGAAGGAAAGAAAGGCAGTCATGAATGGGCGATCGAGTTTTCGAAAGATCCCGATGATCCAGAGCGATTTCGCACCTTGCTAGACGAGCGTCTCCGCGAAATCAACTCCGACTATGATGCCAAAAGGTACAAAGACATAGCGCTGGAAGCACCACTTGTCCATTTGGTAGCCAAAGGCACCTTTTACAATTGGATGAAAAAGCGAGGCAAACTCGGCGGTCAGCACAAGGTGCCTCGTCTGGCGAACCACCGAGAATACCTGGAGGATTTGATGGGGATGTTGGAGGTGGTGTGATTTGGTATGATGCACATTTCAAATACGTCAGCATGGTGCTTAGTATCATACTTTGATCAAGGTCAGATCATCCAATGTAAGTGTATCCCCTACTCTTATGCAATAAAGACTCCTGAATCTTCTCATCTCAATGAGCCTCACAAGAAGATGACTTAGTCTGTTCATTTTACAATAAGCATAATTGGTTATGATGTGATTTCTACCTTGATGATAATGACGGGTTGCATTGGTCAAGTGAAACTGATATCGAAAGTTGACATTTCAAGAGCGAAGGAATAATTCCGAAATGGCCTTGGTGGCAGATTCCAATCGGGGCTTCTAAATTCATTCTTTTAAACTCTGCTTTAGAAATTCCAGAACCAAATCAAAATGTTTTGTTGGTGCCATATGACCTCCATCGATGATCACATGCTTGTAAACAGGTCTGAATTGCTTTTCCTTCAGCCTTTGAAACACCCTTTCAGCCATCATAGCTGAGGGCCACATTTCGTCAGCACTTGCAGAAACAAGGAGTATCGAACCATTGATTTTTTCAACAGGGATTAGCGCCCGCTCCACTGCTTCCTCATCTCTGAGCATAATCGAAAATGCCTCGTGCAAGTCATGCCTCAGCGCCGGACTGATAGTGGCGAATGTTGCTGGCACATAAGGCAGTTCTACATCATGATAGGTCCATGATGAGTTATTGGCCAGAATGGTGTTAGCCGGAAAGCTCACATGGGAAGGCACCATGGCCACCACAGCATTAATCTCACCAAAGACGCTGGCCAGATTGAGCACCAGCTCTCCCCCTTTAGACCCACCAATCACAGCGATTCGCTCTCCATCAATTTTGGGGTTTTTAGCTACATTCAGAATTGAATCTCGAATCGCATCCAGTGAAATCCGATCCAAATACGCAGGGGTGGAAGCTGATCCAAAGTAGCCTACAGCAAGAAAGGCAAAACCGGCATCCAGAAATTCATTTCTCGTGGTTTCCCAATAATCCCCGGCCCAGGCATTGCCTCCCTCTCCTCCTCCAAAACCCACAACTAATGGTTGGTTTGCTCCCTCACCTAGAAATAACTCCAGATCAAGCTTTCCATGATTTTTTGGGGGTGACGATGTGCAGGAGAGCAAGCTAACACTCAGCAAAATCCATGCGCATAGCATCCAGTTCTCCGGCTTGAAAGTCATATTATTGAAGTCATATTATTAAAAATTTGAGTGGATAAAAATTACTCCTTAGCCGTCAAGAGATCATAGTATTTATAAATGAGAACGATCTCCAAAATGGTAGCAGGGATAAGTAAAATTAGACCCAGTAGTGCCAGAACAAAAGTCACAAAACAAGCACCAACGATTATTTCAAGCATGCCTGCTACTTTGGCCATCATCCCCATTTTACTGGCCAGTCTGAAAATGGCTATACCAAAAAGCACATCTATCCCCCCAAAAGCCACAGCCTCAATTCCCTTTATCCCCATGAAATCTTCATAGGAAATGGATGAAAAAACGGAGATGCTATCGTGAATGCATATGATAATGAGAGAACCAGCCATGAGATAGGCCGCAATTTGAAGTAATGGACTTTTTTCCGTTTTTCCGATGGCCAAAAACCCAAGCATAAAGAGGGAAAAAGAAGTAGCCACTATCGCCTTAACAAGGATATATAAAAATGGAAAGTATGTAGGCAAGTCCAATTCAAAACGACTGAAATCAACAGTAACGTCTACAATACTCAGAACGAAATAAACCACCCCTGCGATCCAGCCCACCTGAAGACGTTTGATCGATTCTTTGTGCCGTAAGGAAGACTCAAACGTATCAAACCCGTAATCGAGGGCACTTAAGATCATCTTGATCGTGTAATCCCGGGGAGTAACTTCCCCTGCCTCAATGCGCTGAAGTGTACGTACGTTTACATTGCATTTTTCCACTAACTCCTCCTGAGTAAGTTTCTTTTCCTGTCTTAAGGACTGAATGATCCGTCCAAGGTTGGGTTGTTTAAATGCGTCCATGCTTTTTTTAGACAAGACTAGCGTATGGGAGGATTAAGGGCAAATTTCTTGCGATGCATCCGCACGGCATTTACCCGACATTTTAAAAATAGTCATTCTAACTATTCCATAGAGACTATAGCTACCTGCCCGGAAGCCTTTTACACGAGACAATTTTGTAACCACCTAATAATTAGAAGCAAACAGCCAGTTTTTGTGCAATTATTAAATGGACTTTATATAAAATGAATAACCCGCAGCAAGCTGACGGAGTATCGGGGAGTAGATTTTTTATTCGAGGCAAGCATCGGGGGATTAAACCCATTGGTGGGATTAAAATTGAAAAACGGTGGTTACTCCTGCTCTGGTCTTGGTTGCAAACCAGGAATTCTGGATTTTCTCATTTCTAATAAGCCGCACAAGAAGATGCCTTAGTTTGTTCATTTTACAATAAGCATAATTGGCTATGATGCGATTTCTACCTTCGTGGAAATGACGGGCCATATTAGAGGTAGTAGTTGCAGAAAGCTATCACTTCTTGATGGAATACATATTGACGTCTGAACCTTTTAACATGAGAGAGGAATTTCCATTTGCCATTATAATTGGTCACATAACTTTCTAGGTCATGCGTTTTGCAATTAGATCAATACTGGTTTTTGAAACACCGTAACCAGCGGCCAATGAGCGCCATTGATTAAGAGCGTTCCTGGTCTGATCAATGATCGTGGCAATGATGGTCTGGCTCAACTTGGCTGCCAAACCTAGCTTTAGCAAATGATCCGTTGATGGGTATTGTCCTTCACCCATGACCATTGTGCTTTGGTGCCCTCTTGGACCAGAAGAGAAGGTCAAGTCATAGGCTGGGGAGAGCTTCCATTCCCCGGTTTGATTCATAAGGAATGAAAAGTTCTTACCATGATCATCCCGGTTATGAGAAAGGACATTAAACACGGCCAACCTAAACATCTTCTCCACTTCACGCACATCTTTAGTAAGCACCTCGGTTAAGCTCATCAGATCTTCGTAATCCAGGGAAGGATTGCGAAAATCAGCATGAAGTAGGCCACTTGCGGTGTGCATATGCAACCTTTTATTTTTTTGATGATCGAAACGTTTTGTCGCGAAATATCCAGCTCCTTTTGCAGCTTTAAATAAATGGGTCTCCATCATCTCAATACCCGCTTTTTTTGCCATCAGTGAGTAGACAAATTCAATTGCACCACCATCCAAACCATCGGTACCATTAGGGAATTTTACAATCCAATGATCATAGGCTTCAGACAAGTCCGGCTTGCCATGAATGATTTTTTGTTTGTCTCTATCTATTCCGATTAGGGCCTTTGGGCGAGCTCCAGCCGATGACCCGTTTAAAGCAATAAGTTCTTGTAGTTTCTCCTCGGCTTCTCCTTCTAAAACGGTTTCGGTCTGCTTTGCCAACTCATCAAGGTTTATTGTGGCTTTGATATTGTCTTCACTAAGATCAGGTTCATAGACCAATGCTCCCATCCCATTTAAGCCAACGTGGGCAAGCCTGTCCAACGCGGTAAATTCATTGGGAAGTAGGTTCTTGCTCCGCAATAACCGATCAAGTAGTAGCCTTCCCCAGCCGTCAGGAAGACTGTCATAAAACACACCTGGCAGGCCTTCAAAAGGTATAGATTTAAAAGATTTAAGGCCTGATGCTAAGGGCAAGTTAATTGGAGATATTTCGAGATTACTGGCCAAAAAACTTTGATCATATTCAAAATAGATATTGTTGTCCCGACTGGCCAAGCGACCAACAGGAATTATCCCGTTTCCGAAATTCAGGCCAATTTTAATTTGATTCAGTGCTGTATAAGTGCTTATGATAGCCATCCTCTTTTAGGTTCTTTCTTTTTTCTATCTGTTAAGACTTCATCAATAGATGAAAATTCCTGAGGAGATGGTTCGAATGCTTTGACCAAACCCTCAAGACATCCAAGGGCCATGGAGAGTTTGAGCAACGATTCAAGAGAAATAAGGCCTTGTTGTTCAAACTTTCGTAAGGTAGGCAAGCTCACGCCAGAGCGATCTGCAAGACCGCTTTGGGTAAGGCCCTTGCTCAATCGTATCTTACGTAGGTATTCAGCGATTTTTTGCTGTGCTTTAGATACAGTTAAAAGTGATAACATATTATTACTTTTATGGTAAATATAGTTATAATTAATACTATGCTATTAATTATGAGGATTTTCAAGTTCATAATAATTCCCATGCAATTGTTGGATTCTTTATTGGATGCCTGAATTTTTTCTATAGTCCTCATTTGCAATAAGAACTTCTGGGTCTTCTTATTTCAAATGAGCCACACCAGACAATGCCTTAGTAGGTTGATTTTACAATAAGCATAATTGGTTATGATGTGATTTCTAACTTCGTGGAAAAAAAGGGTTGCGTTGAAGCAAGTCTCTAAGAGCATTGGTGGCACAAGTTACAAACTTATGCCAGTGGGTCGAAACGGAACTAACGGCGCAAGCAAAAAACTTGTGCCAGTGGTTTTTGATGTGATTTTCACCTTCGTGGCTTCCAGTTCAAACAGGTTGCAGTGTAAAAGATTATTTCTACATGCTGCATAATCGAAGATTGTAAAAGGCATTTCAATTATCAACTCATTATAATCGGTGACAACACTGACTAAAGTCTCATGATATGTATAAAATATTCGCTTTTTTATACACGTTCCAAAAACATGCATACTTCTTACTCTTCCTTAGGCTCATCGGTGAAACTCACATAACCTCTCCACTTCTCCAGCACACTTGCAAAATCCTCCGGCAGCTCCGAATCGAACTGCATGCGTTCTTTCGTGATGGGATGAATGAAACCAAGGGTTTTGGCATGAAGTACCTGTCGCGGTATCACCTTGAAACAATTCTGAACAAATTGCTTGTATTTAGTGAAAACCGTGCCTTTCAGCACCAGATCTCCACCATAAGTGGCGTCATTGAAAAGCGTATGACCGATCCATTTCATGTGCGCACGGATCTGATGGGTACGGCCTGTTTCCAGATTGCATTTGATCAGACTCACATATCTCAGGTCTTCCAGCAATTCATAGTGCGTGATCGCATTTTTGCCAAAGTCTCCTTCTGGAAAAGCAACTGTGATTCTTCGGTCTTTAAAACTTCTGCCTACGTTCACATGGATCGTACCTTTGGTCACCTCTGGCACGCCCCAAGCCAGGGCATAATAGGTTCTTTCTATGGAGTGATCAAAAAACTGCTTTGCCATTCCGGTCATGGCTTGCTCTGTTTTGGCTATGACCAAAAGACCAGAAGTATCTTTGTCGATCCGATGCACCAAACCAGGCCGCCCCTCATTGCCTTTCATTTCAGGCAAGTTTTGAAAGTGAAATGCTAAAGCGTTAACCAGCGTTCCTGACCAATTCTGATAGGCTGGATGCACCACCATCCCGGCAGGTTTATTGACCACAAGCAGGTGTTGATCTTCATACACGATGTTCAATGGAATATCTTCGGGAACGACCTCCTCATCTCTCGGCGGTTCGCTGAGGTAAATGGAAATCTCATCCCCAGGGTGCACTTTGTAGTTTGCCTTGACTGGTACTCCATTTACTTTCACAAACCCTTCCTTAATTCCCGTCTGGATTTTGGTTCGTGTCACATTGGGCAGGCGATCCATCAAAAATTTATCTACACGCAACAGCGCCTGTTTCGGATCAGCTTTAATGACCTCTTGTATGTATAATTCTTCCTCTTGATTTTCCTCCTCTTGAGAGCTTGACACGTTTAGCATGGGGCAAATTTATCTAACTTGTGCATATGGTTACCGTTCCAACTCCTGTTGTCGAATTGATTTCTGAAGAAACTATAAGTCGCGGGCTTACTTTGATGATGAAACGGGACGATCTTATCCACCCCACCATCATGGGAAACAAATGGAGAAAGCTCAAATACAACCTGGAAACAGCCAAAATATCAGGATTCAAAACACTATTAACATTTGGAGGAGCCTATTCAAATCACATTGCCGCTACAGCTTCAGCAGCGAAACTTTTTGGTTTTCAAAGCATTGGAATCATTCGTGGTGAAGAGCTGGATGAAAATAGCAACCCAACACTCATTGAAGCGGCTAAGAATGGCATGATATTGAAATTTGTCAGTCGGGAGGATTTCCGAAAGTGGAAAGTAGATTTCGAATTCGTTAAAAATGCTTTTCATGATGCCTATATTTTACCTGAAGGAGGAACGAATGAACTTGCAGTAAAAGGAGCCGCAGAAGTAATTGATGAAATCACCGAAGCATACGATTTTCTAATTTGTCCGGTAGGAACAGGGGGAACAATGGCAGGTTTGCTCAAAAATCTACCCTCAGAAAAGCAGCTTATTGGTATTTCATCCTTGAAAGGATCCTTTGTTACAAAAGATTTTCAAACTTTAATAACTCAATGCGGAATTACAAAAACGAATTGGACGATTTCGGAAGCATATCATTTTGGAGGTTATGGAAAAGTAACAGATGAGCTCATTCACTTTGCCAATCAATTCAAAATTGCATTTGAAATAGCTCTAGACCCTATATATACTGCCAAGATGATGTTTGGCGTTTATGACATGATAAGGAAGGATTATTTCCCACAGAAAGCCAGAATAATGGTTCTTCACACCGGCGGCCTCCAGGGAATTGCAGGTTTTAATTTCAAAATGGGCGAAATGATTCTTTAATTAGTTATATTTCAACAATTTTAAACAGGTGAAAAAGGTATTCTATTTTATTATCACCACCCTACTCCTTGCAGCAGGGTGCAACATCAATGACCTTGATTTCAATAATCTGGAAGGTCCTACCATTACTAGCAACTCAGGCATTCCAATAGGTCATGTTTCCTATACCATGCGTGAATTGATTGAAGAAATCAGCGACCCCAATCTCTTGTTAACGGAAGATGAGACTTCTCTTATTTCATTTACTTATTTCGACACGGTGAATTACGCTGCTGGAACCGATTTGATTGATATCAGTTCGATTGTCATTCCTTCTTCATCTGTTGTCATACCCGCTATCATTGCATCTCCTATAGACCCAGATCCCATAACATTTTCAGAAACGTTAGAGTTTTCCTATACACCAACTAACCAAGAAAGGATAGATTCAATCCTTTATGATGAAGGAAGCTTGACTTTCAATTTGACTATCACACCAGACCAAGGTTTCATCACTAGCTATACCGCCACCATCATTGATACGAAGAACGTTACTACTAAGCTTCCAATGACATTTACTACTGGAGCAAACCCACAATCAGCGGATTTGTCCAATCATAAAACCAACTTTAACATACTTCAAGACAAGAATGGGGTTGATAGCGTAAATGTATTTCGACTAGTTTTTGAATACGTGGTGGACTTGCCTGCCGATACGCCATTAGAAGAAACCACCATTGACGTAAGCATTGGGTATTCAGCCGATACGGATTACGAGATCGTATACGGTCGTTTTGGTCAGGACACTGTTGCTTTTCAAGGTGACGTACTAAGTTTGAATTTCTTTGATGAATTGGGAGAATCTGGGTTCAGGTTGGGGAATCCCAAACTAAAGTTTACTTTTTTAAGCAATCTTGGAGTCCCTATGGGCATACAATATGATGGGATTTATGGTGTGGAGGGAACCTCTCCAAACACAGATACCACCTATCTAAAAGGAGATATTACGGAGGTCCCGCAATTGCTAAACATTGCAAACGTCCCTGGTGATTTTGAGGTTACCAAAGACTCAATTACAAATAGCAACTCTACCATTGTCTCTTTCTTAGCGACCACACCCAATCAAATTGGTTTTGATTTATCTGCAATTACTAATCCATTTGATACCGAACAATCAAACTTTCTAGTTCCTAATACTGAGATTACTGCTTTTGTAGAAGCGGTATTGCCTCTTGAGATCCAGCTCATTGATGTCACTAGAGACATTGATTTTAGCCTTGGTGGCGGACTTGATTTCAGCGAAGCAGATTCTCTTACCTTGAGAATTATAAGTATCAATGAAATGCCATTCTCCGTCATGCTTGATTTGGAAATTTATGATGAAAACGACTCCTTGATTTTCATAGTGCCTGATAATACAGCGATTGAAACACCCTTCCTAAACTTTGACGGTTCTTTAAAACAACCGAGGAAACATGTTGAAGATATACCAATCAATGAAGAAGGCATTAAGGCACTTAACAACGGCAGCAGACTCAATATGCGAGTGACCTTTAATACCCCCAAGAGCTTGACATCAAATGATATTTTTGTCGAAATTTTGGCAGATTACAAATTAGATATTCAAATATCTGCAGTTGGAACATTAAAAGTGAATTTGTAAGTGAATAAAACATTTATCGCCATAACGACCCTTTTAATTTTGAATGCAGGAGCCTTAAAAGCCCAAACAAGTTTGTCCTTTTATAATTTGGGTGATGCCACTTTTCAAAATGCAAGCTACAATCCTGCTTTTGTCCCTCATGGAAAAGTCTTTTTTGGATTGCCTGGTTTATCAGGAATACACTTGCATTACAACAATCGTCTTAGTTATAGTGAAGTAGTATCCAAGCTAGAATCAGGCGGATCAAAAGTTGATTTACGTAAAGGTTTAAACAATCTGGGAATCAACAATATGCTGAGTATCCATTCAACTATCAGCCTGTTGCATTTCGGAATTGTAGCCAACAATGGTATGTCTTTTTCCATTTTTGCCAATGAACGAATAGAAGCAGATTTGCTGTATGACAATAAAGTGATGAACTTTATCATCAGAGGAAATACGACTGTCATCGATCAAAAAATACAAGTTGGCAAAACGCGCATTTCAGCCACACATTTTCGGGAATACGGTATTGGAGTTACCTATCCATCATCTGATGCAGGCGTGGTATTAGGAGCTAGAGTAAAATACCTACAAGGCTTTTTCAATATGAGTACCCCAGAAAATCAGTCGGCGTACCTTGCCACCAATGGTGAAACTTATGTGCTAACTGGAGATGTCAGTGACTTTATCGTTCGGTCTTCTGGCCTCAATATTGCCAAAGGTGAGACAGGGGATATAGGCAGCCACCTGATTTCAAATGCCAATCGTGGTTTTGCCGTTGATTTAGGTTTTGACTGGACTGTGAACAAATACAATCGAATTTCTGCTTCTCTCACTGACCTTGGATACATAGCATGGAAAGAAGATATCGAAAATAGATTCGTCGCTGATACAAGTTTTAGTTATTCAGGATTCGATCTTGAGAACATCAGTAACCTTGAAAGTATGGTTCAAGATTCACTTATTGATCGTTTTAGTATTGATAAAAATCAAAAAGCATACAATACACTGATCGGACCAAAGGCTTATTTGAGTTGGACCTATAAAGTAAATGAATATGGCGGCAACATGGTTTCAAGTTTAGGCATGAGATACATTCAAGGCAAAATGAAGTTTTTGTTGGGTGCGGGCTATCAACACAAATTCGGTAATTTCTTTGTGGGTTCCGTCAATGTGACCAAGCTACCTCAGCAATTTTTTAATGTGGGTGCCGCTCTGGCTGTAAAAGGCGGGCCTGTACAATTTTATCTGGCTGCAGATCAGATTTATAATTTTGACGTCACCAAATTCCAATCCTTTGATTTTCGTGTAGGAATTAACTTCATTTTTGGCAAAAGGAATGGTTCCGATGAACAAACCCGCCGAGGTGCTACCACCACTATTAGTACTGAAAAAGTGAAAAAGAAAGGTCCAGGATTCAATCAAAGCCAAAGTTTTATGGGTCGAAGAGTACAAGTACTTCGTCAGGAGGAGATCTATAACATCATTCCCAAGCAAGGCAGAAGAGATCCTGCGGAATATATGTCGGAACCACCGGAGTAAGATTTTTCCTTTCTACCTAAACAACTCCTGAAAAGCATCTGAGAGTTTGCTAAAAGCTTTCACCTTGATACCCAGTTTGGCCAGGTTCAGACCTTTGGTGTTGTGCTTTGAAATATAGATTTCTTCAAATCCCATTTTGGCTGCTTCGCTGATACGTGATTCAATGCGGTTAACAGCACGGATCTCGCCACCAAGTCCAACCTCAGCTGAGAAGCATACTTTTTCTGGAATAGGAATGTCATCAAAAGAAGAAAAAAGAGCTGCACAGATCGACAAGTCCAACCCCGGATCATTGACTTTTATTCCACCAGCTATGTTAAGGAAAACATCTTGCTGGCTCAGTTTTACTCCTATCCTTTTCTCCAGAACTGCCAAAAGCATGTTCAACCTCTTCCCGTCAAAACCCGTGGTACTGCGCTGCGGCGTGCCGTAAGTTGCAGGGCTTACTAAAGATTGGACTTCAATCAAAAGTGGGCGATTGCCTTCCATGGTTGCACCTATTCCCACACCAGTCAAAAACGCCTCTCTTGGAGAGATCAATACTTCAGAAGGATTGGTCACCTCTCTCAAACCGGTCTCACGCATTTCAAATATTCCGAGCTCAGAGGTAGAACCAAACCTGTTTTTTGAGGTTCTCAAAATCCTGTAGGACATGTGCCGATCTCCTTCGAATTGTAGCACAGTATCCACCATGTGCTCCAACACTTTTGGTCCCGCAATGGCGCCATCTTTATTCACATGGCCAATCAGGAAAACAGGTACATTCGTCTGTTTGGCATATTTCATCAGTTTGCCCGCGCACTCCCTCACTTGAGTAACTGAGCCCACTGAGGCATCCAGCTCGTCCATATAGAGGGTCTGAATTGAATCTATTATGATCAGCTCTGGCTGGAGTTGAACCGCCTGATTCAGAATTTCCGACAGTGATGTTTCTGCCAGGAGATAACAGTTTTCGGTTTTTATTCCAATTCGCTCTGCACGCATTCTGATCTGTTGGAGACTTTCTTCTCCTGAGACATAAAGACTCTTGATTTTTGGCAAACGAATGGTCATCTGCAGCATCAAAGTGGATTTTCCGATACCTGGTTCTCCACCTACCAAAACAAGGGAACCCGGCACGATTCCTCCCCCCAAAGTTCTGTTCAGTTCTATTGAACCACTGTTGATTCTACTTTGATCATCATAAATGACATCCTGAATTTTTTGAGGTGCCAATCTTTGTGTGTCACCATGCCATAACTCTTTGGTAGCTGCTTTCGACTTTTGAGTAATCTCCTCTACAAATGTATTCCACTCGGCACAAGAAGGACATTTGCCCACCCATTTGGGCGAGTTTGTGCCACAATTCTGACAATAAAAGGAGGTGCGCGCTTTGGCCAATTTTGTTTCTAATTTATTTGATTAGCAGATCTGCACATAGCTACCCAGCCAGATGACATTATCCAAATACGGTTTGATGGTATTCTGAACATTAGGGTCATGAAAGTGACCTTCAAACTCCACAAAAAACACATATTTAAATGTGGTTCCCTGCTTGGCTGGTCGGCTTTCTACCTTGCAAAGATTGATTCCTGCATTTTGAAATTGCTGCAGAAACCTCACAAGCGCACCCGCCTCATCAGGTAAGTTGGCGATGATAGAAGTTTTATCCTGTCCGCTGATCTGGTTGACGAAATTTTGACAAATGATCAGAAATCTGGTTTGATTATCTGCCGAATCCTGAATGTTGCTATAAAGAATCGGAAGTTTATATTGACGTGCTGCAATCGGCGCACAGATAGCCGCAGCATTGTCTTCTTCCAAAGCTATTTTACATGCACGACTTGTGGAGCTAACTGGGACAAGTTTCACCTCGTGATGGAAATAATCGTCTAAAAAGTTCTTACACTGACGGAATGCGATATCTCTGGAATAGACTGTTTTGATATTTTCAAGATTTTCTTCTTTCGAAGCAAAAGAAAAATGAATAGGTAAAACGATCTCAGCCGCAATGGTCAGTTTGTGTTTTGCCAGAAAATCTATAGTTTCCTGCACGGTACCTTCCTGATTATTTTCAATCGGAATGACTCCAAACCTTGCTCTTGAAGTTTTTACCGCTTCAAAAACTGAGGAAATAGAATCCAGGGGAATATAATCACTCATGGCTCCATATCGTGATTCTGCAGCCTGATGGGTGAAACTCCCTTCCGGCCCCAAATAAGCAATTCTTTCTGGCAATTCGTAATTTCTGCTAACAGCAAAGATTTCGAAAAATATGGCCTCTATCGCCGCACGACTCAATACTCCTTTGCTGCTTGCTTCCAGTCGATCCACAATGGCTTTTTCGCGTTCAGGTCGGTATATGGCCGCTTTACTGTCCCTTTTAAATGAGCCAACCTTAAGAACTACTTCCATTCTTTTATTCAGTAGTTCTATGATTTTGTCATCGAGCTGATCTATTTCCTTTCTTAATTCCTCAAGCATTACATTTCAATAAAAATCTAAAGATAAGCTTAAAATTAGGTCAATCGAATCACTGTGGAAAATCTGATTGTTAAAGTGATCCCAACCAACTAATTTTGCCACATTCTAAAACCACTCCCCGTTCTAATTACTGCGGCGGGCAAAACAAGGAACAATGACTAGAGACAATCAGGTTTTCCAGCTAATTGAGCTAGAGAAAAAAAGACAAATTGAAGGAATTGAGTTGATTGCCTCTGAGAATTTCACTTCTCCGCAAGTAATGGAGGCTCAGGGCAGTGTGCTGACCAACAAATATGCTGAAGGACTTCCTGGAAAAAGATATTATGGTGGTTGCGAAGTGGTGGATCAGGTAGAAACATTGGCAATCGAACGTGTCAAAGAATTGTTTGGCGCCAATTGGGCAAACGTACAGCCACACTCAGGCGCACAAGCCAATGCAGCTGTTTTTCTCGCATGTCTCCACCCGGGTGATACCATTTTAGGATTTGATTTGTCGCATGGAGGCCACTTGTCACATGGTTCACCTGTCAACTTTTCCGGAAAATATTTTGACGCCAATTTCTATGGTGTAGAAGAAGAATCCGGACTGATCGACATGGATAAAGTTGAAGAAAAGGCGCTTCAGGTAAAACCAAAAATGATCATCTGCGGAGCTTCTGCTTATTCGAGAGATTGGGAATATGAAAGATTCAGAGCCATTGCTGACGAAGTAGGTGCCGTGTTGCTCGCTGATATATCACATCCTGCGGGTCTGATCGCACGAGGATTATTAAATGATCCTTTGGATCATTGCCATATTGTGACCACTACCACTCATAAAACACTCCGAGGACCGAGAGGTGGCTTGATCATGGTTCGTGAAGATCATGACAATCCATTTGGAATCACGACAGCAAAAGGAACCGTTCGGAAAATGAGTTCTATTTTGGATTCTGGAGTATTTCCAGGCATGCAAGGTGGACCGTTAGAGCACGTGATTGCAGCAAAAGCGATCGCTTTTGGAGAGGCTTTGTCTGATGACTACATGACTTATACACTTCAGGTTCAGAAAAATGCCAAAGTAATGGCCCAAGCTTTTATCGAAAAAGGATACAAACTCATCTCAGGAGGAACAGACAACCATCTGATGTTACTTGACCTCAGGTCCAAAGGACTGAACGGGAAGGAGGCAGAAAATGCGTTGATTCTTGCCGACATCACTGTGAATAAAAACATGGTACCTTTCGATACACAATCTCCTTTTATCACTTCGGGAATTAGAGTTGGTACTTCAGCCGTAACGACCCGAGGAATGAAAGAAGCAGACATGGAAAAAATCGTGGAGTTCATGGATGCAGTACTCACCAATCATACAGACGAAGCTAAAATAGCTGCTGTCAAAACCGAGGTAAACAATTGGATGAAGGAGTTCCCTTTGTACCAATAAAATAAAGTATGCCATTAGATCAAATTGAGGAAGAAGGCGACATGACCTTTTTGGACCATCTGGAGCAACTCCGATGGCACATAATCAGAGCTTTTATAGCGATTGTCGTATTTGCAATTACGGCTTTCATTGCCAAAGACCTTCTTTTTCATACCATCATTTTGGGTCCATCAAGGCCTGATTTTTGGACTTACGGCGTGCTTTGTCAGTTTGCAAATTGGATAGGTTCACCATCCTTGTGCATAGAACAGCTACCATTCATCATCCAAAGTCGACAGATGACAGGTCAATTTACCATGCACATCACAGCGTCATTTGTGGTCGGTTTGGTATTGGCATTCCCTTATGCGTTTTGGGAAATCTGGCGTTTCATAAAACCTGGATTATATCCAAAAGAACGAAATGCAGCCAGAGGAGCAAGTTTTTATGTGAGTTTTCTATTTATCACTGGAGTATTGTTCGGATACTTCATTGTGACCCCACTCTCCATTAATTTTCTGTCAAACTACCAAATAGACCCATCTATTTTGAACGAGTTTGATATTGTGTCCTATGTCACCACCGTAACTACACTTGTGGTGGCCTGCGGGATTTTATTTCAATTACCGATTGTTACCTATTTTTTAACAAAGGCAGGGTTGATTTCCGCAGGGCTGATGATCCGTTTTCGTAGACATGCCATTGTCGCAATTTTGATTTTGGGTGCCATGCTGACTCCACCCGATCCATTCAGTCAGGTATTGGTGGCTTTACCTTTAGTTGGATTGTATCAAATAGGTATATTGATTGCAAAAAGAGTGGCAAAAAATGAATTAAAATCATCACAAATGGTATTAAAAGATGAGTAAGAGAATAGCAATAGGAGGCGATCACGCCGGATATTTTTACAAAGAGAAACTAGTTGAATGGCTGAAGGCGCATGGCTATGAAGTCAAAGATTTTGGCCCTTTCTCTGCAGATTCGGCGGATTATCCAGATTTTGTGCACCCCGCATGTACTGCCATAGAAAATGGTGAATTCGATTTTGGCGTATTGATTTGTGGTTCAGGACAAGGTGTGACTATTACAGCCAACAAACATCAGGGCATTCGTGCGGCACTTTGCTGGGACCGTGACCTGGCCAGGGTAACACGCGAACACAACAACGCAAATGTGATTTGTTTTGCGGCCAGATTTGTGGCTTATGAGCTGGCAGAAAGCATGATGGAAACTTTTCTGACAACAGCATTTGAGGGAGGGAGACACCAGCGCAGGGTGGATAAAATCAGTTGTTGATTTTCCAATAATATCCGTAAGTCCCTTTTTTGTATTGGTGCTGTATTTTTGGAAATCTGTTGAAAATATCAGGCACCCGATTCCAATCATCAATGATCACATCGGGGTTAGATTTTAATATCACTTCATAAAGCGCAGAGGCCTGTTGAAAATAGTCCAGGCCCTTTAATTTTTCTTTGCTTGAATATTCATCTATAAACGGGGACGCGATTTCATTGCCCAAATAGACCATAAGGTCATTACCCAAAAGCATCACTTTCTTATCCTTGATCAGGCTTCTGTCCTCACCGATTAAGAAATCTTCAAACTGATTTCTCAAAAACCAAGGGTACAGGAGCAGCGCCAATACAACCAATGTTGGCATCAATCGACGTAGTATTTTCCTTTTCAGAGTTAGAAAGTAGTGTGTGAGGAAAAATGCCAAAGGTGGAACGATAAACTGCAATGCTGCAGGGCTTAATTCAGGGGAAATAATCACCGCAACAACTCCCGCGATGATGAATAAAAACATCACACGCATCATGTTTTGCTGGAAGTTGGTAAATCTGGCTGTCACAAAAACCGTCAGACTGATGAATAATACTCCCAGGATCACATAGGAGATTTGAAACAGTTCGGCATATTCTACAAAAAAGTTTTTTGGTTTCAGGAAGCCACCAACGATGAAAATACTGATCATATCATCCAATGAATCGTACCAAAAATAGTAGGCTCCAATAACCAGGAATACCATGCTGAATCCGTATATGAAAATGATCAATCGCCGCAAGGCAGCAGTACTAAAGATGATAAATGACAGGAGAAATGTGATAAAATATATCACTGCAGGCAAATAGCAGAATGTAGCCAATCCCGTATAAATACCCGCAAACAAAAAAAGCTCATCGGTTACCACATTATCGATTCGGCGAAAGATTTGATTCAAGGATAAAATCACGAAGGTCAGGCTCATCAACTGTGGCGACAAGGCGAAAAAATCCATGGTTGACGACATCAGAATGGCGTATAAAAAAGCAGGGATATAGTTATTCTCTTCGTATGCTTTGTTTTTGAGTAAAATACTGTTGAGTATGCCTGCCTGAAGGATGATCAGAAATGTGGAGACGATCATGTGCACCCATCTGGATGAGCCAAAAATGAAATCCAGCCATTTGTACACCATGGCTGCTAATGGGCCGGTATAGTCGTATGTTTCGCTATACATCACAAAGCCATTGCCCAGTCGTTCGCCTAGCAAAAGCATCTTCAATTCCACCACGGACATAGGCAACCCGAAAATGACCCAAAAAACGCGGATGATGATCAAAATAAGGAATACAACTACGAGCTTGTATGGGTCGTTTTTTCTAAAGAATCGGAGCAAGTTGGTATCTATCGATGTGTGTCGTGGTTCGAAATTAACAAATTATAGACATTGATAGACGATTCCTTTTTTGATTCTATTCCATTTCTACTCCAACAGTAATCTGTGACTCACCTTCGTATCTGATAGCACCCATAAATAATCCTACACCACCAATTACATTTGTGATGGTGATAGGGACTATCACACTCGAATAGGTAGTATGATATTCTGCATAAATCGGCTCTGGGATGACTAGTTTGTACCCGATACGAAGTATTGCCATTTGATCCGTGGGTTTTTCTTCATCTAAAAAATAGGCAAACTGTTTATCATAAAAAGAAAGTGAATCAAACCCAGTGAAATTTTCTCCTAGGTAAAAGGAACCGAACCTTTGAAAGTCGCGGCTGCCACCAAGGAAACGAGCCTGATAGCTCTCTTCAAATACATCAGCATCCAAAGAATACCAGATGAAAGCCATAAAGTCAGGTACAAATGGAATGACCGCTTCAAGAAATGGTCTTCCCGTCCATACTTGTATTGTATCAGGAATGCTGTCCTGTGTGTAAGCTTCCTCCATGTAAAATGGTGTAGCGGAATTGGCACTAAAGCTTATACCGTCAATATCAAATTGAGGTACCTCAGCTCGTGATGTGACTGTTCTGCCCTGATGGCTTATCGTGATCGTGAAAATATCTCCCATCCGAACTGTGTCTCCGGATTGACCCCTGTATTTGCCTTGTGATTCTTCCAATACTGGAATCGTTTTCCCATTCCAAAGCAAATTAACTTCAGCGCCTTTGATCAGAAAATCTGTTAATGGGACTTCATATATCCGACTTCCCTTCGCATTAAAAGATTGCTTGATCTCGATCAACAGGTTCGTATTTTATGTCAATATCCAGCGTTTCAGTACAAGAAACACCTCCCAAAATGGCAAGTATGGCTATTATTTTTCTCATTTCGCGTCACCTCCTAAAGCGATTCTTAAACTCAACATGGGTATGATGGGCATTTGACCTGAGTATTTATTACTTGCATCTATTCGCACTTTGCCATTCGGCAGGACTTGCGCACTGGTCCCATTTGTAGCAGTGAGCACATTGAGTCGGTTGTAGACATTGACTACATTAAGCGAAAGTTCGCTTCTGTGTTTGAAGGTTTTTCGGTTTTTCCAAGTCAGGCTCATATCCAACCTGTGATAAGCCGGCAACCGGAAATTATTCATCCCAGGGATGACTTCACTTTCTCCAGCAGAGTCTCCAATATCAAGTGGATCACTGTTGTACAAATAAGTGCTTGTGTTTAGCGTAAGTGGCTGACCGGTTTTATAGTTAAAAAGCAAGCCAATGCTCCAGTTGGTAGCAAAATCGTATGTCCAGAATGTCTGAATATCGTGACGTTTGTCTGTACGGGATGGAAATCGTTCCCCATTGTTGAGTTCGTCAAATTCATTCCAAACCCATGAAAGCGTATAACCTAACCAGCCACGAATGTCACCTGTAGTTTTCTGCCAAAGAAACTCCCCACCGTAAGCTTCTCCTGATCCACTCACCGTCTCAGATCCAAACAGTGGAATCAGCTCTGATTCCAAAGCTTCTGCTTGCCTTTTGTCCGTGAAATTGAGCAGGTTGTCAAAGGTTTTATAATACCCCTCAATGGTGAATTTCCCTAGTTTGTCATGGTCATATCCCAGTCCTGCGGTGTATGTTTTTGTGAAAACAGGTTTCCTCCCCTGAGTGCCTGCCCAAAACCAACGCTCTGCCGGAAGTCTGAGCAGGTCGAATCCTACCGTCTGTAAATATTGGGTGAAGTGACCATAACCCGCAGAAACGTACCAATGGTCATTGATCTGATAGGCAACATTGACCCTGGGCAAAAGATAGGTATAGCTTCCTTTGGTGTAATGATGCAACCGCAAACCGGGATAGAAAGAGAGCTTTCCATAACTGATGGAGGCATTTAGATACGCACTCGCTTCAACGGCTTTGGTCACGAGGGTATCGCCTTTGGCATAGTTGTAAACAAGTTGACTTTCAGGGATTTCTGTGAAAGACTGGCTTGAGCCTGACCCAAATTCAAAAGGGTATCCCCATTGCACCACGGTATTACTGGATGCTTCTCGGAAAATATGGGTCAATGCCTGAGCACCCGCAGCTAGCGTTATGTTTTCATTGAGGTAAAAATTAAAGTCCTGTTGCAGGCCAAGATCTGTAAAATCCTGCCTGAAGCGCTGTTTGTCCAAGTTTGAAGTGAGCGCAAATCCATCTATTCCACTAAATGAATGTCCATCTTGTGAAGTTCCAGTCTCATTGTATTTTGCAATATTATCTGCGTAATACCGGCTTACAAAAAGGTGCGAAGTGGATCTTGAGTTTTCAAGTTTTCTGATCAGCTTCACAGAACCAGTCAGGTTGGTCCAGCCGTACCTGATTCGTTCCTCAAGTATTTCAGGGCTTTCTTTTTTGATCACCTCCTGACCAAAATCCAGCACGTCATTTCCTGCGAAAAATCCCGTTTCCAAACTTAATCCCGGCTTGAAAGTGTGCACCACTTTGGCATTCAGATCCATGAAATTGTAGCCAAATCTTGTTTTGGTTTTGGAGCGTGCGTTTTGTGAAGACGCCGCAGCGTTGATTCCCCAAAAGATAGGATCAAGATAGGTGCGACGGATGGCAAAAAGATAAGAAGTCTTTTGATTGAGTGGACGGCCATAAGAAAAAGTCGTGCTGATAGGACTGATAGTCAGGTAGCCTGCACCAAGTCTTGTGTCTCCTTTTTGAAGCTCGATATCCAGCACACTACTCACTCGGCTTCCGTATTGCGAAGGAAAAACGCCCTTTGTCAACTCCACCCGTTCAATTGCCTCCGTGTTGAAAGCGCTAAACAGCCCAAACAAATGCCAGGGATTATAGACAGGCACACCATCCAATAAAATCAGATTTTGGTCATTTCGCCCTCCGCGTACGCTGAATCCACCAGTAAAATCAGATTCTGTCTTGACTCCCGGCAAGTTCTGAATCATGCGAATCAGGTCAGGCTCACCGAGTAGGCGAGGCATGTCTGCCAAAGGCAAATCACTCACCCGGATGGTGCTGAGTTTGGTCTGCTCAGCCTGTATAGATGGAAGGGCTTTGGCCGCAACTTCTACACCTTCTAGCTGGGTGACATCCTCTTCCATGGCAATGTCAAGCGGATCATCCGTAGGGATGGTAACTTCAAACAACTGATCCTTGTAGCCAACAAATGTGACTTTAAGAGTGTAATTACCTGTGGGTACGTTCGCTATTTCAAAATGCCCCGACAGACCCGTGACCTGACCTCTCCCCAGCTCGGTAATGATCACAGTAGCACCAAAAAGTGGCGTTTTATACAGATCGTTTTCTATAACCCGGCCAGTGATGGTTTGGGCTAATAGTAGGCTAGGAGCAACTGCAAAAAGCACAGCTAAAATTTTTGATTTCATTCTGCACGTAATGGATAACTGTAATCTAAAATATGGTTTTCAGTTACTACCCGGATCAAAAGTGTTCGTGATATTTGAGCGAGTTCCGAATATTTCGCTTTGGTTCTCCAGTTTTTTGGTAATGGCCAGGATAATGTAACTGGTTGATTACTAATTATGTGATAATGAGTGGTCCAAAAAAACTGATTTTGAAGGTTATATTGTGGTAATCCATCACCATTTGCATTTTCAGGAATCACAACAGTTTCAAAGGCACGTATTGAAAGATAAACAATAGGTTCTTTACCTCTATACATTATTTCCAGACGTATACTGTCACTTAACGCAAAAGAATAATCTCGAATGTCCTTCGAGGTTGGATTGATCAAAACCAACCCTTTGTCTTCAAACTCTTCTTTGCAGGAATCAAGGGAAGATATTAGAATAATCAGAACAGCTACTAATTTCTTTTCCATTTTCTACTCTGATATATAAAAGCTAAATATCTGTTGATTGTTGAATCGAACTTCTTCAATATAGCCTGAAGGAGTTATTCCAAATGAACTATCTAATTTCCATCGAATTGTATCCAAAAAATTTCTGGTTGCTGGATAAAAAGATTCGAAAAGCAGAATTTCCCCAAGTTGATCATTTTGGATTCTCAGGTCAATGCGCCTAATGCTTACATCTATTGCTTTTAGCCGTTTAGTACCAGTATAACTAAAAACAAATTGCATAGAATCCCCCAAATGAAAAGTAGGCCATGGGCTTGTATAACCAGGAGAGTGTAAACCAAAGCCAAGAGTACCAAGCTGATCATTCAATTTGGGGTTGTAATCTTCCTTGCAAGAAGTGAAAATTGCGGCTAGACACATAAGTGTCAAGAGTATTGTCCCCTTTTTGGTCATTGTGTTAACATTTTTCTTCCCTTTTAGAAATAAGTTCAAGGAACTCTTGGCAGGATGGTTCCTACCAAGAGTTTAATAATTAATCAATATAGAACCCGTTCATTTGTGAGGTTGAGATGTTCGAATCGTTCTCTCTAACATTGGAATAATGATAGCTGTGAGCCCAACCATTTGAACATCTTCTAATTCTATCGGAGGCTACACTCCAATCACTCGCAACAGCAGTTCGCGTCCCTTTGCATGTCAGGACTTCCACCTTAACACTTGGAACAGACGTGTCGGTTATATTATTAAGATGATGTGTTCCAAATTTTGTTCCCGAAGGGATTGCCGTATAGCATCCACTAGTAATGCAGTGATTGCTATACATGTCAGTAGCCTGCCATTCCGTAATCGTACCTCCCTTTGCTCTATCATATAGACCTTCATGAAAGGTTTCATGCCAACAATTCCATCTCACTAAGAAATACTTAACGTCTCCTGCATATTCATCTCGGGCTTGAACCAAGTACTTAGCCCCCGTTGGTGATGTCTTCCAATCGTAATAATCAGTCGTTTTGGTGTTTAAGATTCGACCATTCGTTTTTACATCCTCGAGAATACCAATATAGATTTTTCTGGATGCCGGACTTTTAAATTGATAGTCCTGTAGCGCATCCAAATTTGCTATATTCTTATAAATAAGCTCGGTTTCTTTTAAATCAGCCTTACCGTCCAATCCATAGAAAATGTCTAATTCCCAAGCGTCCTTATCAATTTCACGCTTATAAGTAGCTTCACTGGTGGCTTTGTAGATTACATCACCAATAGACACTTGGTTTTCTTCGTCCATGACAGAAATTTCAAATGGATCAAAATAATGTATTAGATCTTGGTATTTGGTTTTATTTACTATAACCTTCACTCCACTCTCCTCCATTAAATTGAGATAATTATCATACTCCTCAATCGATTGGAAATGGTGAGAAACGCTCATATAGTTTGGATCAAGCACCACAGTCACAAATTCATCATCATACATTTCATACTTCACCTCCTCCAGCTGAGGTTGTGCGCTCTCCTGCTCCTGACAGGCATTGATCAAAATACTACCTCCTAGTAGCATATAAACATAAAATTGGCTGGTTTATACGGTTTTCTTAATTTTGCTGTACATAGCTTAAACTGTTTTTTGTTAGAATTAAATGGATTTTAAGTTATTGCCACGCCTTTCATCCGCAAGATGGGGCGTGGTTCATTTTTGTTAGGCAGATGAGTACTGCCTTTCCAAACCCTGAGCTGCTCAGGGTATCGAAATTTTATCTTATGTATCGGGTTTTAAATTGATTGGATTGTTTAAAAAAAGGAGTAGACCAATAGCAAATACTTCGCTAGTGGCTTTTACTTTTACGGTTATTTTTTCAAACTTCCAGTGCATCTGCGATGATGTTTTGAGGAATTACTAAACAATAACAATAGAGCAATTATACTTTTATCATTCCCATAAAAACAAATTTTTTGCTATATTTCTAAAAAACGCTTTGTGGTGTATATCAATTGATAGTAAAATGGGGGGGGGGTAGCACTGTTTTTTATATCAATTGATAGTATCGGGGAATTAGCGTCTTGATCTGCCAATGAAATATGACCTTCTTATTTTCTGTTTAAAATCATGATTGTCCAGTTCTGATTTGAATGATGTGACTACATTTCTTTCTGGCTATTGAAACAGACTCTGTTTTATTGCCGATATTTGCAGCTATTATGGCAAGTCAAAGACAACAAAAATACGCACGACAGCTCCAGAAAGATCTGGGACAGATATTTCAGAAGGATCCAAGACATTTCTTTGGTACCAGCCTCGTGACCCTCACAGGAATACAGGTTTCCCCCGATCTGAGCTTTGCTAAGTTATTCCTGAGCGTTTTCCCCGTGACAAATGCGGAAGAGGTGTTTTTCAACTTGAATGAAAACAAAAGTGAGGTACGAAAGCTGCTGGGAAACAAAATCGGTAAAATGGTGAGGATCGTGCCTGAGATTGCCTTTGTTCACGATGATACGGAAGAAAAAGCCTCGCATATCGATAAGCTTATTGACAGCCTCAAAATCCCCATTGAGACCAAAAAGGATAACGAAGACTGATCTGTGAATCTTGCCTATTTCATAGCCAGAAGATATTTCCTGTCAAAGAAGAAAAAGAACTTCATCAACGTCATTTCCATCATTTCCATGATCGTGGTAGCCATTGGTACCATGGCGCTTATTGTCGCATTATCTGTTTTTAATGGTTTGGAAGGACTCGTGCGCTCCATCTATGGAGCAGTAGACGCCAATCTGGTAGTTAGTGCCACTTACGGCAAGTCCTTTGTATACGATCAGGGAATAAAGGATAAAATCAATGCTGTGGAAGATGTGGAAATAGTCACTGAAGTGATCGAAGACAATGCCTTGCTCAAATACAATAGTTCCCAGCGTGTGGCCAGACTCAAAGGTGTGAGCGACAATTTTCTGGATCAGGGAAGATTGGACAATAACATTGTATTTGGAGAGCTGAAGCTGCATGAAAAAGATACCGATTTTGCCATTCTTGGCAGAGGCGTGCAATATGACCTTTCGGTGAATCCCGCTAATGATTATTACGCCCTCCAGGTGTATTATCCTGAAGATATAGGTCCGGGTATGACCAATCCCGACAAACTATTCAGGGTGAAAAAAATCTTACCCGGTGCTGTTTTTGCCATTGAAAATTACTTTGACAACAACTACGTTTTTGTGCCTATCAGATTTACTGAATCCCTGTTTGGGTACCAGGGCAAACGCACCTCGCTGGAGATCAAAGTCGTGGACAAAGCCAACACAAATTCGGTCAAGAAAAACCTGCAAAATGTGCTGGGTGATGCTTTTGTAGTCAAATCAAGTGATGAAATTCATGGCGATATTTACCGCACATTGAATCTTGAGAAGTTTTTCCTCTTTCTTACTTTTTCGATCATCATTGCAATTGCTTCTATCAACATCTTTTTCTCTCTGAAAATGTTGATTTTAGACAAACAAAAAGATGTAGCGGTGCTGCTGGCCCAAGGGGCAACCAACAAATTGATCAGAAACATTTTTCTCATGGAGGGTGCTATCGTCGCGGGGACAGGTGCGGCTACTGGTTTGGTACTTGGCTTGGCGCTGTGTTATGCCCAGCAATATTTTGGGTTTGTGCCCATGGGAACCGCCACCACCATCATGCTTGCATATCCTGTAGAAGTCCGTGGGTTGGATGTCGCCTTCACGGTAATGAGTATCATCATCATCACCCTACTTGCCACTTTACAGCCTGCATTTAGTGCCGCGCGGCGTGCATCTGTAGAATCGTTGCAATGATCCCAAGTTTTTTGCTTGTTAATTGACTCAAAATCTTTAGATTCGAAGCTTGCCTAAGGCTCAATTCAATGAAAGTATCGCCCGATCAGCCGTTTCAAATTATTTACTCGCTCTATGAGCATGAGTATCTGGGATATCTGTTCGAATCATTTATGGTTCAGTTAGACGAAAAGGAACGACTCACTTTTTCTCATCAGAATATTTCCTCACAAAACGCCGCAGAATTTGATAGTGGTCTGGATGAAAACGACTACCAGCTCATCAAAGTGATGGATGAGATGCAGCAGAATGCGGTGGCGAACAAGTACCAAAAAAAGAAGATGAAACCCGGTGAGTTTTTCCTTAAAACTTATGACAAAAATACCGGTGACGTCACTCTTCAAAATGAGATAGAGGGCTATTTGGAACGGCGCAGGGCTAGAGTTCTGGACCGAATTGCAGGTAAAATGCTGTTCGAAATGGGCAAAGACGGTGAGCCCACCTGGAAACCAATTGCGATTGCAGAAAAGAAAGCATCAGTACTTTTTCATTTCCGAAGAAATGAGGACAACACACATTACTTCCCGACCATCAAACTCAACGAGGAAAAGATTCATTTTTATCAGAACGGCAGCTATTTGCTCTGTAAAGAACCAGGATGGATGGTGGTTGAGGACACACTCTTCACTTTTGAAAAGTCTGTGAATGGGAGCAAACTCAAGCCTTTTTTCAACAAGAAATTTATCCTCATCCCTAAAAACGTAGAGGAGACATATTATCAAAAATTTGTAGCTCCACTCATCGCTTCTTTTGATGTGTATGCTCAGGGATTCGAAATCAAGACCGAAAATCTTGCTCCTGCTGCGGTTTTGACTTTTTCAGAATTGGCCACAATAGCGCCTATCACACTCTTCGACCAAAATGGGTCTTCGAATGGAAATGGAAAAATGGAAGCAGAAAAGATCCTGTTCGAATTGAGCTTTCAGTATGGGACTTATTCGTATAAAGCCGATAAAATCAAAAATGTAAGTGTCTCCCTCGAAAAGCAAGCAGATAACTATATTTTTCACCGGATAAAAAGGGATGCCGAACAGGAAAAAAACATACTCGATCAATTGATCAAAAGTGGCTTGCAGCTGAAAAGCTCCCGATCTACACTTGAAAAAAATAGCGCCATTTCTTGGCTGAATACAAACCTGAAATCACTCAAAGATATTGGCATAGAGGTAAGGCAGCAAAATGATAATACCAAGAAATATTTTTTAGGTGAAACACACATTGATGTAGATATTTCGGAAAATATTGACTGGTTTGACATCAAGGCATATATCCGTTTTGGTGAATTTGAAATTCCATTTATGACCATCAGGAAATACATCTTGAAGGATCAACGAGAATTCAAGCTGCCTAATGGCGAGATTGCAATCATTCCTGACAGTTGGGTTACGGAATACAGCGATTTGTTTGCCTTTTCCACATCCGTAGAGAGTCATCTGAAACTCAACAAAATTCATCTGTCCTTAGTCAAAGATCTCCAAGAAGGAAATCATGCCAAGGTGGCCATGACACGAAAGCTGGAGAAGCTGCTGAATTTCTCTGAAATAGAAGATCAGGAAGGGCCAATCGCTTTCAAAGGTGAACTGAGACCTTATCAAAAAGCAGGATATAATTGGTTGGAATTCCTAAACCAATATGGTTTTGGTGGATGTTTGGCAGATGATATGGGTCTGGGGAAAACGGTGCAAACTTTGACTTTGCTTCAAAAGGAAAAAGAAGTAAATAAGGAGGCGACCAGTTTGCTGATCATGCCAACTTCACTGATTTATAACTGGCAAATGGAAGCCAAAAAGTTCACTCCGAAGATTAAGGTGCTAAACTACACTGGGACTTCTCGAGTGAAGGATATTTCCAAATTTGCTAAGTACGATATCGTTCTTACCAGCTATGGAATCACAAGGGTCGACGCAGCATTGCTGGGTCAGTTTTATTTCAACTACATCATACTGGATGAATCACAGGCCATTAAAAATCCTGATTCAATTATTGCAAAGGCGGTGCTCACCTTAAAATCAAGAAGGAAACTCATTCTAACAGGAACACCGATAGAAAATAGTACCATGGATCTTTGGTCGCAAATGTCCTTTGTAAATCCGGGTTTGCTAGGCACTCAGAAATATTTCAAAGAAAAATACCTCATCCCAATTGAGAAAAAGAAGGATGTGGAGCGCACGGCCAAGCTAAATGCACTGATCAAACCATTCATTCTTAGGCGCGAAAAATCTCAAGTAGCAAAAGATCTTCCTGAGAAAATAGAAAACATTCAATATTGTGATCTTTCACCGCAGCAGCGGGAGTATTACGACACGGAAAAAAACAACTATCGCCACAAGCTGCTTGATGTGATAGAAACCGAAGGAATTCAAAAATCCCACATGGTGCTATTGCAGGGATTGACAAGATTGCGGCAAATTGCAAATCATCCTGTAATGGTAGATCCGGAGTATGCAGGTGATTCCGGGAAATTTGAGGACATCACGTATATGCTCCGTAATGCCTTGGGCAACAATCACAAAATTCTCATATTCAGTCAATTTGTGAAGCACTTGAAACTTTTTGAAGATCACCTTCAAAAAGAGGATATCAAATATGCTTATCTGGATGGTTCCGTTCGTGATAGACAAGCACAAGTCGAGAAATTTCAGGATAACGATCATATCAGGATTTTTTTGATTTCCCTTAAAGCCGGTGGTTTGGGGCTTAATCTTACCCAAGCGGATTATGTTTTCCTTCTTGATCCCTGGTGGAATCCTGCAGTAGAAGCGCAGGCTGTGGACAGGGCTCATCGAATAGGTCAGACAAATACTGTGTTTACGTACAAATTCATTGCACGTGATACAGTAGAAGAAAAAATTCTCAAGCTGCAACAATCGAAGATGAGACTTGCCAAGGATCTGATTACGATCGAAGAGAGTTTCATCAAAAGCCTTTCGAAAACCGACATCACGAATCTTTTTGATTGACACGACCAGCTTAAAATAAGAAGAACCTTGAGAAGAAGTTCCCCAGGTTCTCACCAGAAGCTAAGTCAATAGGTTTATTTCCTGGCTATTTTTACAGGATGAGCAAAAGTTCCTGCCTCATCTGTAAACATCAAATAATAAATGCCCGATTCATATTGAGTCAGATCTATCTCTGCATGATGCAAACTTCTTCGACGATCAACCTCCTGATCTACCAAAATAATCCCCTGAGCAGAAATCAACTGCATTTTCAAGTCATCAATCTCCCGATAAACCAAATAATCTAACGCAAGCAACCCATCTGTCGGATTGGATAAATATTAATATCCTTCAGGTATGGTTTCAGGTTGAAAAGAATTTCTTCCTGAGTTACATCAATGCCCGCTTCAGTAATTAATACATTCAATGAGATTGATATCTATACCCTGAGTTACGCCTTCTAATAAAAGTTCGTTGGCCTCCGAATAGGTATCGGCGCTAATGTAATATGTCTGAATCGTCTTAGAAAATTTGGGCAGGGTTGTATTGGGTCTTGCCAAAACGATAAATGTGCCAAGAACCACGTCCTTAAGAATATATTCACCTCCTTCATCTACCAATGTACTGTCCACCTTGGAAAACGGGCCTGACGCTGTTTTTCTCCAAACCACCACTTCCGTATCTGTGACAGACGTCCCATTCAAACTAACGGATCCAATGAAATCTGTTTTGGCCAATATGTTCTGGTTTCTACTTTCTATGCTCATACCCGGTATATCAGGATGAGTCGTAAACAATCTATAAGTTCCCTGACTGTTGATATTTACATTTTCAAGGAGAAAGGATGAAGCATTGGCGTTGGCAATTGGCTCCACATCGTTATTGAAGAGTTGTCCCGGCACTAGTTCCCCAAAATTCCACTGAAGCACCGTACCCTTGCCAAAGTCAATGCCAATAAACGCATCAAGCACCACTTCGTATCCAGCATCCAGTGTATCGTATAGTGTCTGTCCAAATCTTTTTTGATTGATAAAGGATATACCTGAAATGTTCCTATTGGGAATGAGATATCTAAATACCAATTTGTTATTGTTCAAATTGAGACTCGTAATATTGGGCATTCCAGACATATTAGGCAATGCTGCAATTTCATTGTCAGCCAAATCTGGTATTTGCAAGCTCGTAATGTCCCTGATATCAGTTGGTATGGTGTCCTTGAGTCCGAATTCTGAGAGGTCTATTGCCGTCACCCGATCAGAGTTGGTTCCTCCCAATGTTACACCAACCCATGGAGTAGTGGCAATATTTGCTGTTTTCCAGTTTACTGGCGTGCTCCAGTTATCCCCATCTGTTGCATCATATAGCGCCAGCAGCGCCTTCGAATCTCTCTCCAGGCTACTTACACCTAAATTGAACGCTTTTGTATGTAATGTTAGATCGGTAATTTGAGTGTTTTTAACTTCAAGAACGTAGTTGCCTTCGTCAGCAAATGCAATAGTTTCTACTAGAATAGCATCTGAATTCGCAGTTGCATTTCCCGTAAGGGGTGCTCCATTCAGCAACCATTGATAGGTATTATTCGGGCCAGTAATTTTTCTTTCTATTAGCAAATTTGAATTGACGTCCACAACTGTATCGGCAAAAACCCCGATACTGTCTTGCAAAGCATAAAGGAATTGAGGTATTCCAGTATTTTTCTCTAAATCGCCAAATTGAATTATGTTTTGGGAAACGTTGAGCGTATTCAAATTTGCCAAATTATTAAGCTCAGGTATTGATGTTATTCGATGCGATATTTAGATACTTTAAAAAACTCAATGATCGAAAGGTCTCGGGAACAGTGTCCTGAATGGCATTGCCTGAAAGATTCAGTGTGATCAATGAATCGGCATATGTAAAATCAGGAGGCAGCTTTCCTTTCAAGTTTCTGGATGCCAGATTGAGTGATGTTACCTGTTGATTCTCAAGAGTAACTCCTGTCCATGAGCCCAACCCAGAAGTTAAGCCAACCAGAAACACCAGTCCAAGCTGCACCTCCCAGAGCGTTGTAAAGAGAAACCATAGCAAGAGAGTCTTCCTGCAAATCCGGAATCCCCAGACTAAATGGCTGTGTTTCCAATTCGATATCGCTAAGAACTGGATTATTTACGCGTAAAACATAAGTCCCCGTATTACTTGAATTAAAATTGGAAATCTCATAATCTTCAAGGTCCGCAAATTCGATAGGGTTATTATCCAGATACCATTGATAACTGTTATTGACCCCTTCTATCAGCTTGTTTATGGTCACTGACTGACCTATCGAAACGATTGAGTCAACTGGAAAGTCGTTAAATACTTTTTGATTGTCGTAACTCAGACTTGGAACAGCTGCAAATGGTTCTAAGTCTCCAAAATCAAAGTAATTAGAATCAAGGGCAATATTTTGAAGTGTTGTGATCGAGGAAAGATCAGGAATCTCATTGAACTGATTGGCGTGAAGTTGTAGTGTAACCAACTTATTCAGATCGGTAAGAGTTGACGGTATGGTATCCTTAAGGATATTTTCAGCCAATGACATGTAGGTAACTTCATCTACATAACCAAGTGGTTTTGGCAAGACACCATTCAAATTATTCGACCCCAATTTGATAGAATCCACTCGATTATTAAGCAATGTAACTCCATACCAGGTATCCAGACTTCCTGAAATCCAACCCGAATTTTGATCACAGTTATCACCATCGGTTTTGTTGTAAAAAACAATCAAAGAAACAGAATCCAATTCTCGAGAAGGGGGGAAACTAATATATAGTTCATATGCCGTAATCCCCCAAACATCTGATTTATTCTTAGCTCGAACACCAAGGGTATGATTGCCCGCCGGCAGACTGGCAGCATTAAGAATTAGTTCCCGAATGGGATCTGGTTCGGCAGGATCTAAAAGAATGGATAAACCAGCACCATACCCAGGATCTGTGTCAAAGAAATATTCCATCTCCGAAATGTTCACATTTACATTACCCGCCTTATCAACATATAGCAACTTTGAAACAGGCAAGCTCCATGTTCCATTCAAATCTTGAATTCTAATAAAAAGATTATGAAAGCCCAAATCTAGCGAACTAGCAGAGGCCGTTATCAGTTCATCAATTAATGCGCCATCAGTCAGATCAGCTGCACTGGCCAGCCCATACCCAGGATCATCGTCATATAAATAAGAGCCTGAACAGAGTATGCGATCCAGCTCCTGATGGGTCAACCTACACAAGCTTTGAAATGGGAAGTCCCCATGTACCTCCAGCATCTTGTGACCGAATAAAAAGATTGTGAAAGCCTGTGGTGAGAGAAGTTGCAACAAGTGTCTCTAATAGATTGACCTCATTTGCTGGTGTGGAAACGGTTATAGCTGTAGCTGCTCCGTAACCAGGGTCGTCATCAAAAAAATACTCAAACGTACCAATGCTACTGGCAAGTCCAGCGCCTGAAGGGTCAACATAAAGAAGCTTTGTACTCGTCAAGCCCCATATTCCTCCATCGTCTTGTGCCCTTATAAATAAATTGTGAAAGCCTGGGTCAAGATCTGTGGTTACAATCGCATCTGTGAAATCAATAGAATTGGCTGTTAAAGGAATTGCTACACCATAACCAGGATCATCGTTAAAATAATACTCCACCGCTTGAATGATAGAAGTATTTGCAGGGCTGCTATTGTCCACATATAAAAGCTTGCTTTGGTATAATCCCCAACGTCCATGTTGATCTCCTACTCTAATAAATAGGTTATGAAACCCAGTTGTTAACAATGAAGCATCTATGGTTTCTAACAGGTTCAAGGTATTCGTTCTGGAGATGGTAATAGGCGTAGCTAAGCCCACTCCTGGATCCAAATTGAAGAAATACTCCGCCGCATTTATGTCAAATCCTGCTATTGCATTATCAACAATATATATCGGATAGCTCTTGTATAACCCCCATCTGTTTTCATCAGCTACTCTTAGATATAGTAAATGGCTGCCAGCAGCCAGGCCATTCGTCACAAAATCAACTTGCCCTGAAAATAAATTTGACAATGGTACGGTGGTGGTAGAAATAATGTTGCTAGCAAACCCAAGGTCACTATCATCAAAGAAAAATTCGAAAGAGGTAAGACTAGGTGCATCATGAATGCCATTGTCAACAAATGCAGTAACGTCGAGGCTAAGATTGCTGCCCTCCAACAATTCTACCACTCCCAACATAGAGCTGATCGTTGGAAGCCATTTGCCCGTTTCAGAGAAAGAATTTTCAGCCGGTCCAATGGGTGGCGGATCAGCTGGAAATCATAGTCAATTGTAAATAAATCGAAATCCCAGGCTGTCGAAAGGATAATGTTTACCAATCTAGGATCTGTATTTGAATTTGGACTTGCGCATGCTGTGCCGATGACACCTATTACATTGGCAAAAGTATCATCTAAAGTACTAAATGCGTAATTGTTTGAAAAGGAGTTTTCGGAAGATGTCCCATCCATCGCTTCTGCTGAACGTCCGAAGAAAATGTTCGAACTGACGCTGCAATTTGAAATATGATCAAATGCTTTTTCTGTTCCTGTTCCTATAAAAGCATTTCTAGAGATAAATACCCCAGAAGCTCTTATTGATGCCCCACTAGAAGTGGAGCCGAAAAAGACATTATTCTCAATGAAAAGGGTTCCCGCAGTACGTAGATTCAAATAGAGAGCCTCTGTACCTGCTGACATCTGGCCGCTACCGATGATATTCGATTGAATATCAAGGTTTCGGATAGAATCAGTTGTGCCTCCGGAATTCCAAAGGATTTCTTCAATGAAATTATAAGAAATAAGAATATTACTTAGATCTATGCCAACAGCACTGTTAAACACTAGCTGATCCGTGATCTTCAAACCGTGAATTGCCGTATTACTGGCATCCATACCAATTGTCAATTGATCAATTGTTGCAGCTTGCCCCTTAAAACCCTCACCAACTATCGTAATCCCTTTGTTAATAATGGAATTCGCATAAGGAGTGGGACTTGCCTTGACATAGATAACATCACCAACCGCTGCAACAGTGATCGCAGCAGACAAATCGCTAAAAATATGACTCCCTGTCGGGCTCTGAAGGTTATTGTCTACAATCCATGTATCGAATTGTGCAAAACCAACAAGAGAAAGGCAAAGGAGGCATACCGTAATAACTATTTTACGGTAGGTCATCATAAGCTTAGTTACCTCTGGCCTTGATGGTCACATCTAGATTATCTCCCTGTTTGATTACTTCACTGGAGATGACAGATTGGATCAGAGGAAGAGGAACACCTGTAGGATCCCAACCTAGCGTGCTTCCGGTTGGTCCTATATTCGTTCCATCTGTACCTGCATCTAGGAGAATTGCTGCATTTGTTGCCGACAGGGTTGGCACCCAATTGAAGTCCCAGGTATCTCCAATAACAATAGCAGGATCATCAAAAACCAAAGTCGCATCGGTCAAAGTTGTAAAGTTATTATTGCCTGTTATTCCATCAGTTGTTTTGGGAGGAAGTGTGTTATTATCCGCTCCTACTGAGACATTATTATTGAAAGTAACATTAACCAAGTTCACTGCTTGCGGCTCTCGGCCGAAGAAAATATTGTTGGATACTGTACAATTTTCAATTGTACTAAATGCATTTTTATTAGTCTCTCCGTCTCCAAAGAAAACATTGTTTTTTATGACACCACTATTATGACAAATTATCGAACCTACACCTGTCGTAGTTGCTGTTGCTCCTCCGATAATGCAATTGGTAATAACCGAATTGCTAATCCTATTTGATAAGCTGATTGCCGTGTTGTTACTAGCCAAAGAAACAAAGCAATTTCGGATGAGGATGTTCGACCCGACAAAATCCGTATCTGCGCTTGAACTTATAAAATTAATATCAGAATTCTCTGTAGAAATGTTACTGATCGTTTGCGAAACAGTTGATGTTTGTCCTATTTGGATAAAACTCGTAACACGTAAACCAGATATACGAATATTGCTAGCGTAAACTAAAATTTGGTTTACTGAACTTTTAGCAGGCCAATCTTTGTCCGGAATAAATCCTATTCCAAAAATTGATATCCCAGCATTGGCTGTATTAATGGTGACATTACCATAATCATCCGGACTTGGAATCACCTGGATAATATCACCTGGAACCGATGTATCAATGGCATCCTGAAGCAATGCATAAACATGTGTACCTGTTGGCGCACATGCGTTGTTATCAGCAATTAGAATATTTTGCGCTTAAGAAATTAAGATAGTTGGGATTACCAAAAGAGAGATTAGTATTTTTTTCATGACGGCAGTTTTTATTGAAAAGCACATTAAATGCAAATAAATTTTTAAATAAAAGCTGTTTAATTGTATTATAATAATATTAATTATGAATTTTTCATTGGGCTTGTGCCTCTTCAATAGTCTGTCACTATCTTATGATTATGACAAAAAGTAGGGGGAGCTCTCCTAGTCTTGTTTGATTCCATATGAGAAATAAATACCTACCTAAACCTCTGCTGAGCATGCACCTTGTATTGACAATGATCTTATCATTGTCAATACACTTGAACTCTAAAGCCCAGAGTGCAATAGGATTTATTATGCCAGATGAGGTGGATAAAATTGAAATGGAATTCGAGATGTACAGCAATCTCATTGTAATTCCCATAAGGATTAATAATTTTCTGACGCTCAAATTTATCCTTGACACTGGGGCAGAATCGGCCATTATCACAGAAAAACTATTTGCAGACATGCTGGGGTTGGACTATGTCCGTGAGATTAATATTCATGGGCCAGGAATAATAGATTCTGTTACTGCATTCGTGGCTTCAAATGTCAATTTTGAGCTTAAAGACGGGCTTAAAGCAATAGGTCTCAATGTGCTTGTACTGGAAAAAGACTACCTCCAACTCAGTAAAAATTTGGGGGAAGAAGTTTATGGCATCCTTGGTTATGACTTGTTTAACCGATTTGTGGTTGACATAAATTATGATGACAAAGTATTGACTTTTTACCGTCATGGCACTTACAAGCCAAAAAGGGTAATGGACGCTATTCCAATAGAAGTGGTGAGCACCAAACCCTATGTGAAAGTAGTATTTCACCAAAACGATCTCACGGATACTGTAAAAATGATGGTTGATACAGGAGCCAGTCATGCTGCCCTTCTAGATATTAATGCTACCGACCATCTGATCCTTCCTGAAAAACTAATTAACACAAGCCTTGGACGAGGGCTGGCGGGCGAAATTCCTGGTTATATTGGCAGAATTAATAATTGCGATGTAGGGCGATTTGTATTAAAAGATTTACTGGTGTCCATTCCAGAGGACGGTGCTTATATCAAGGCAATAAAAAGGGGCTCTAGACATGGAACCATCGGTGGAGATATGTTATCCCGGTTTCATGTCATATTCGATTATCAAAAAGAAATGATGTACCTACAGCGTACTAAATTCTTTTCAGAACCATTCGAGCATAATATGAGCGGAATGACTCTGATAACCGATGGAAAACAGCTGGATACGCTTATGGTTCAGGAAGTTGAGAAAAACACCCCGGCCTATCAAGCCGACATTCGACCAGGGGATTACTTGTTAAAAATCAACGGTTTTTCTATGGGAAACAATTCTGTGTCAGATATCAATGCACTATTGAGGCGCAAGCACGGTCTCAAAATCCGAGCAGTTATTTTAAGAGATGACCAAAAAATCAAAAAAGTATTCAAATTGCGTCGGTTGATTTAGAAATCGTTTTAATTTCACCAAATGTATGATGTAGCAATTGTTGGTGGGGGCTTGGCGGGATTAATCAATTCAATTTTGTTAATTCGGGCAGGATTGAAAGTCATACTCTTCGAGAAAAAAACCTTTCCCTTTCATAGGGTCTGTGGTGAATATATTTCCAATGAAGTAATTCCTTTTCTTGAAAACAATGACCTGTACCCGTCAATGTTTAACCCAACATCAATTAGCGAATTGGAACTGAGTGCCATCAACGGAGACACATTTGTTCATAGACTTGATTTAGGGGGATTTGGAATCAGCCGCTTTGTGTATGACCATTGGTTATGCGAAAAAGCAGATGCTGCCGGAGTGGCGGTGCATCAAAACACCCGGGTTACAAAGATTGAATTTTTGGATAATTATCACTCCATCCAAACCAATATAGGATCAGATCCCATATTTTCTAAAATCGTCATCGGCTCACAAGGAAAACGTTCAAAGCTGGATCAATCACTATCCCGTTCGTTTTTAAGTATGAAATCACCTTACGTTGGTGTGAAATACCATATCAAAGCAGATTTGCCTGTGGATAGAATTTCGTTGCACAATTTCGATGGTGGTTATTGCGGAGTGAGTAGAATCGAGGATGATAAATACAACATGTGCTACCTGACTCACCGCGATCAAATCAGAAAACATGGAGGTATCCCGACATTTGAAAAAGTCGTGATGACTAAAAACCCACAGCTTCGACACATCTTTAATTATTCGAAATTTCTTTTTGAAAAACCAGAAGTGATCAATGAGATCACCTTTGAAAAAAAAGAACCCGTTCTCAATCACATATTCATGTGTGGTGATGCTGCTGGGATGATTACTCCTCTTTGTGGCAATGGTATGGCCATGGCCATTCATTCTTCCAAATTGCTTTCCAATCTCATCATTAACGCATTCAATTCAGACCCTTTTAACAGAGAAAAATTGGAAGCAAACTACACAAAGGCATGGACAGATGAGTTTGCTTTTAGACTTTGGTCTGGTCGCAAAATCCAATCATTATTCGGCTCAGGTATGTCTTCACAATTCGGTGTGCTCATTGGTAAATACCTGAAACCAGTTTCCCGGTTTCTGATCAGTCAAACCCACGGAAAACCATTCAACTGATAGTAAAGCAGCATGAAAAAAGCATTCAGACAGGTGGCAGAAATCCAATTGAGTTTCATGGTTCGGTCATAGTTGGCCAGTGTTTGATCCTTTCTTACGGCCAGGTACCACTTTGAAAAATAAAGCAGAATAGGTGATAATATCGTTAAGAAAAGCACAGCCGGAACCCATCCATAATATTGCACAAAAAACAAGCTAAAAAGGGCCGTAGAAACAGAGAAAAATCCTGCCGTAAAATTAAAAGTGCCGAGTACACCAAGCATCAAACTCAGTGTCCGATCTCCTCTATTGCCATCCTCTTCATGCTGGTAGATTTGGGTCATAGGGTAGGATCCAAAAAGCATGAGACTGGTCAATACCGCGGCGAATTGAAGTTCAAGTCCACCCAAATCAATGAGCCTAAATCCAGAAACGCCAACAATCGCCATCAGGAAAGTGAAATATCCCTGAAAAATACCTGCTGCCAACCAACCACCTATCGGTTTACTCTTGAGTCTGACCGATGGATGACTGTATGCTTTTGAAATCATGCCATAGATAAAAATCATAGCCACGAAAAGATTTGAAATCAAAAAACCTAAGGCCAAAGCTACCACATCCAGTGCAAGGGCCGCCCAATAAAGGTCCTTGGAAACTTTTGGTGGAAACTTTAAGCCGCCAATACTGTTTTCATCTTTGTCGAAGTAACTGTTGTATCCATTACTCGCCGGATATACCATGAAGTGTAAAATGAGAAAAGTCAAAATGGCTTGCCACCATATCACATTTGGCGCCAGTGCCAAAGCGAACAAAAACACTGGCAGCAGGAAAAAGGAGAATGGAAAGCGCAGATGTAGTATTGTTGATTTTTTCATAGCGTCGTGTGAACCTCCTCACAAAAGTTAAGTAATATTACCAAAGCTTGCCTTTATGCCATCATATATTTCTTCAATTGGAATAGCTGTACCAAAAAACAGAATCAGTCAGGATAAAATCTCCAGGTTTATGCTTGGGCATATGCCGCTTGACGATAAGCAAAAACAAGCTTTGAAAGTGCTTTACCGTGCCAGTGGCATCACATATAGGCATTCGGTAATTGCAGATTATGATGCCGCCATCAAAGATTACAGCTTTTATCCAAAAGACCAATCATTAGAGCCGTTTCCCGATGTGAGTGCTCGAATGAAATTGTACGAAGCTGAGGCGATCAATATGGCTGAAACTGCATCCAAAAATTGCTTTCAGGAAGTTGGTTTTTCGGCATCTTCTATCACACATTTGATTACCGTGAGCTGCACAGGTATGTATGCCCCGGGGCTAGACATTGATTTGGTTTCAAGATTGAATTTGAATACAGACGTGCAACGGACATCAATCAATTTTATGGGATGTTATGCGGCATTTAATGCGCTCAAAATTGCACATCAAATTTGCTTTAATCAACCTGAGGCCAATGTCCTTGTAGTGTGTGCAGAGCTGTGCAGCATTCATTTTCAAAAAACCAATGATGAAGACAATCTACTCTCCAGCGCACTTTTTGCTGATGGTGCGGCTGCCGTTTTAGTGAAAGGAAAAAAGACAGGGCAAAAAAACCTCGAGATGCTTTCGTTCTATAGCGATCTAGATTTGACAGCCAAACAAGACATGTCGTGGAAAATTGGCAATCTTGGCTTTCTGATGAAGCTTTCCCCCCAGGTACCTGACACCATTAAAAATGGAATCAAAAAACTAACCCATAGATTGTTGGATCAGATAGGTATGAATCTCGAAGCAGTTGATTTTTTTGCGATCCATCCTGGTGGCAAAAGAATCCTTGAGGTGATAGAACAAGAACTGGGGATCACCAAAATGGATAATTCCCATTCTTATGAAGTACTGAAGAACTATGGCAATATGTCATCGCCCACCGTGCTATTTGTATTAAAATCGCTACTGGAGCAATTGAGAGCAAACGATCATGATAAAAATATTCTCAGTTTCGCGTTTGGGCCAGGATTGACACTGGAAAGTATGCTGCTCAAAACCCACATAAACTAATGCTTAAACAACGATCCGGTGAGTTAGAAATCATGGATGATCTGGATATCAATGGTCCGGTGATCGACCAAACGCTGAAGGAACTTGATGTTATCAACCGAAGACTGGGGGGAAATCAAATAAGTCTTTCCTCATTTGAAAATCTACTCAAGACACACAACATTTCATCGGTTGCAGATCTTGGATGTGGGGGTGGAGACATTTTGATAGAAATGGCCAATATTGCCTTTAAAAGAAAGAAGAAGACCTCATTCATTGGTTTTGATGCCAATCCACACATTATCGAGTATGCCAGAAATCACACAAAACAATGGCCAAACATCACCTTTGAAGCTGAGAATATCTTTGATGCCGCATTTCAAAAAAAGCATTTCGATTTGATTCATTGTTGCCTCTTTCTTCATCATTTTACCGAGGATGAACTTGTCAGCCTTTTTAGGCAATTCAAAACTCAAGCGAAGGTGGCCATCGTAGTAAATGATTTGCAGCGACATTGGTTGGCCTATTATTCCATAAAGCTGATCACCCGATTTTTTTCGAAATCATACATGGTAAGAAATGATGCCGCCGTATCTGTTGCACGTGGCTTTCATCGGGCAGAGTGGAAAACTATCATGCAGAAAGCCGGAATCCATCAATATGAATTGAAATGGAGGTGGGCTTTTCGCTGGCAGTTGGTTATTATCTTATAGTTTTGAAATTCAAAATGATTGATTTTGACAGCTCTTTTTTGAATTTAGTATAAATTGAACGTGGTTCTGGTTATTTTTAAAACAAAATCTCAATCAATGAAAATACTTACCGCCTGCCTACTCTTTTTATTATCAGTAAATCTTAGCTTGGCACAGGAGCTTACCATCAGTGGAACTGTAACTGATGCACAAGGAAAACCCATTCCGGGAGTTGAAGTGAAAGTGTATGAAACCAATGCGATTACCTATACATCGGGCGATGGATTGTTTAAAATCTCCCTGGGCGATGGATATGAAACACTCGTCTTTTCACTAGACAGATATAAAACCCAAAAAATATTTGCAGGAGGATTAACAGAAATTAATCTTAGTTTAATCGAATTAGCTGGTGATGGCGACAGTTTTTCGGTTGGATTTGGCAAGCAATCAAAAAATGAAAACACCGGAAGCATTGCCCAGATAGGGGGAGATGATGTCGCCGCGAGCCCATTGATCAATCTGGAGCAAGCCAATCAGGGGAAAGCAGCAGGAATGTTTGTGCAAAACTCGAGTGGTAAGTTGGGAGGAAATACCACCGTGCGGGTAAGAGGCGGTTCCTCACTTTCCAATTCCAATCAGCCTCTTTACGTGGTGGATGGTGTGCCACTGGTGGGAAGCAATCAGTCAAATATTAACCCAAGCAACATAGCTTCCATAGAAATACTCAAAGACGCGTCGGCAGCTGCTATTTATGGATCGCGAGCTGCAAATGGCGTGGTAATCATTACGACCAAATCAGGAAGCTCTGGCAAAATGAAAATCGATGCAGATTATCAGTTTGGTGTGAGCACTACACCTAAATATCTCGATCTCATGTCACCGGATCAATTCAATCAAATGGTTATTGAGAATGCGTTACAACCATTGGGTTACAGAGGTGACTATACTGGCGCCCAGTTGCAAGAATGGCAGGCATCCGGAATAACCACCATATCATTGGGCGGCAATAACGTGACACTTCCTGCATTTTATTCAAACTTGGATAAAAACACTGATTGGCAAAAAGAAATTTTTCAAGTTGGTCTTTCTCACAGGGCCAATATCGGGGTTCAAGGTGGTGATGAAAAACTGGGATATTTTGCTTCGGTTGGTTACAATACCCAGGAAGGAATTTTGGTTGGTAACCGATTTGACAGGTTGAATGGTTCATTGTCCCTTGACAGCAAGATCACCTCTAAATTATCCGCTCAAGCCAATGTGAATTACATCTATACGAAAGACTGGAGGCTAAAAGAGGATCAGGATTTGGGCTCACCACTTCAGGCAATAGCCCTCCCTCCATCGGATACTTATAGCGCAGCTGACAATTACGAACTTAATGTCTTTAGTGATTTATACAATCCACTAACTGAGATTAATTTCTCCGACAATTTGGGATATAACAACAGTGTAATCGCAAGTTTAGGTCTGACCTATGACGTATCAAACACGTTAAGCCTAGATGTAAATGGAGGTTTAGAAGTAAGCGATATCAGAAATGAATTGCGACAAGGACCACAAACTCAGGAAGGTGGAACTACCGGGCGCTCAGAGCTCAGTGAAACGAATTTGAAAAATTATATATTTAATGGCTGGGCCACTTACTCTCCTGAAATCAATTCAGAAAACAAATTCTCTGTCGTATTGGGTGCTTCCTACCAGCAATCAAGTACTGAAAGCACCTTTAGACAAGCTAACCTCAACAGCATTTCTCAACTGCAAGGTTTGTCAGCGAGCGATGCTTCATTAAGAGTGGTTGATATCCCATCAGGTATCAATGTTTTGATTTCAACTTTTGCGAGGGCCAATTATAGTTTTAAAAACAAATACATCCTTCAGGTAAGTGGTCGGATAGATGGCTCTTCAAAATTTGGAGTTGACAATCGATATGGTGCATTTCCTGCCACCTCTGTAGGTTGGGTGGTAAGTGAAGAAGGTTTTATGTCCGGTGTTTCTGCCATCAGCTTCTTAAAATTCAAAGGAAGTTATGGGATCATTGGAAACGTGCCAATTGATGATTTTTTGTATCGAAGCAATTACTTCCGAGCTGCTTATGACAACAATGAAGCGATCAGACTTTCGAATCTGGCCAACCCCAAACTAAAGTGGGAAAGTACAGCCCAGCTTGGACTTGGCGTAGAGTTCGGAATTAGTGATTTCCTAACTGGATCTGTTGACTACTACAATAAAAAGACAACTGATTTGCTGTTCCCAGTACCTGTTAGCCAGACAAGTGGATTCAATTCCATCTTAAAAAACATTGGCGCTATGGAAAACAGTGGCATTGAGTTGAATCTGAATACGAACAATGTCCAAACTGATGAGTTTTCCTGGAATACCTCTTTCAATATTTCGCTTAATAAAAATAAAATTACTGACCTGGATGGCTCTAACGCCATTATCGGGGCAAGTGCTTTTCTGGAAAACCAATCTGCGGGTACGTTTTATTTGAGAGAATACGCAGGAGTTTATTCAAATTTCAATCAGAATTTGGATGACATTGGGTTAGATCTGGGTATCCCGCTCTATTTTCTTAATAGAGATCCAACACAAGACGAACTTGATGATGAATACGCGTTCAAACTTGATGAATATGGCGATCGGTATTTGACTGATGAATGGGAGCGTGCACAAAGAATTAATGCAGGAAATCCCAATCCAGGGTATTATGGTGGATTGACCAACTCCCTTTCCTACAAAAATATTGACTTGTCTTTCATGTTTCAGTTTGTTGGGGATGTGGACCTCTACTATGAGACGGGTGAATTCATGGCCAATAGTGGATATATTTTGTTAAATCAACTTTCTACACAAACAGATAGATGGTATTCTGCGAGCGATACTGAGGCGGCCAATCAAGCTTTCAATTTTGCAGAAGAAAATACCAATCCTTCCACAAAATGGATAGAAGACGGTAGTTACATCCGATTGAAAAATGTGACATTGACCTTTCATCTTCCACAAAGACTGACTTCAAACTGGGGATTGGAGTATATGGATGTATATATAGGGGGCTCAAACCTTCTGACATTTTCCGATTACATCGGCTATGATCCAGATGTAAATTATGTGGATCCGCTAGATGGAGTTGTTGGGCAAAATATAAGCCGAGGTGTAGACAACTTCACTGCACCTCAACCAAGAATTTTTATGGCAGGTATTAAAATCGGTCTGTAATCATGAAAAACACAATGAACCCAATGACTCAGTTTATCAGAATTGTAGAAAAAGGATGGATCGGTATTTTCATCATTACATTGATTTTTGGTGCGTCTTGCGATAGCCTTTTGGATGTAGAAGCAGATGGAAATATAAGTGGTGATGTATTTAAAAGCGAAGCGAATATAACAGCTGCATTGTATGGGGCTTATTACAGCCTTGGAGGAATATATGATGGCTCAGATGGGGGTGAATTGTTTGGCGGAGATTTCATGTTAATCCCTTCACTTTTTGTTGCACAAAATGCTTCTGAAGTTTCTTGGGATAAAGCGAATGCACCACTTTATTCAGATTTTATAGACAATAACGTAATAAATACCAATGTGCGGATCGAATCCAATTGGAGACGGTCCTATGAAGTTCAAAATTTACTTAATAACATTCTCAAAAACATTGATAACGTAACTACAAATAAAAATAAGATTCAGGGCGAAGCGCTTGCCATGCGAGGAATGCTTTATTTCGAAATGATTCGTTTATGGGGTGCAGAATACGATATCAGCACAATAAACCAGTCCGCTATTCCATTACTCACCGAGCCCATTACCGAAGTAGATCAAATCAAAACGCCAGCTTTAGCCACCGTTGGAGCTTTTTATACACAAATAGAAACGGACTTGAATCAAGCTTCTGTGCTGCTTCAACCATTGGGAACAAACGGAACCAATATCTCCTACTATACTTGTCAGGCTTATTTGATGCGGATCGCCATGCACAAAGATCAATATGACATAGCTGAAACACATGCTGACAATATTCTGGATGCTGGCATTTTTGAATTGGCGGCAACTCCGGTAGATGCCTTTAATAATTTCGTCAATAGTAGCGAAGACATTTTTGCCATACAGCAAACAATATCAAGCAATACAGGTGATGTGACTAGTGGTACCGGTTTGACCAATTATTATGCTTCCTTAAATGGTGTGGGAATTGGCGCATTCAGGGTACTTAGTGGTAGCTTGACCACCAAACAAGCCTCTCTCCGAAATGGGCCTAGATTCAGTGCCGTTGATCTTCGAGGTATGAGGGATCTCGATTCAGACATAAACTACACGTCAGAAGATGTGAGTGAAGCTTTTTATAGACACATTACCAGTACATCGCTTTATTCACCATCCAAATTTATGAGTGCAGACAGGGTAATCCCTGTGATTCGTTTGGCAGAAATATATCTAGCAAGAGCAGAGTCGATTTATCAACAAACGAACACGGCAGATGCTGATGCAATTGCCGATTTGAACATGGTCCGCACAAGGGCAAATCTACCAGCGGTTCTTGTAAGTGATTTCAATGATCCTGCTGCACTTCTCGATAGCATCAAATTGGAAAAGAAAAGAGAATTTCTATATGAAGGTTTGGTTTTTCACGACCTGAAAAGATGGAATGATGATATCGGAAATCCTGCTACTCCTGCAACAGATCCAAAGTTTATTCTTCCTATTCCTCAAGCGGAAACTGATACCTGGAAATAATCACGAACTTGTACGGAGGAGGTGAATAGCGGCGTATTTACATAATTTCCAATATCTCCCTTTTAGGGTTTTATTGTCTGATGATCATTTTTTAGAAGAATATCATCCTTTCGGGATTTCATTTCCAATAGCCATTTTTATCAAAGCTAAAATCAATCCTGAAGGGATGTAACGATTATAGCCAGAAATGTTGAAAATCGATCAACCCTGAAGGGGTGAAATTGGTCGCTCGTGCGAGTTTCCCCAGTGTGTAGAGGGGAAAGATTTTGGGGGTTAGTAGCGATTTGAATAGATATGTTGTTATTTTGTTACTATGAATATTGAAGCGAGAAAATATCATTTGATTGAACGGGTGATGAAATTCGACGAAGCTGAAATCAATCGAATGGAGGCTCTTCTAGAGGCTGATGATCCTGAAATGGAAAAAGTGCTTACGATTCGTGCCCTTGATTCAGAAAAGGATATTCAAAAAGGTAATGTTTATAGCGTTGAAGAAGCAGATACTATTATTACTCGAAGATTGAGGGTATGAAAGTAGACATTACTGGCCAATCTCTAGATCGGTTGGAAGAATCACTTAGATTCTATTTGGATGATCTCGAAGTTCCGCTTGAAAAAGTTTTAGAACTGAAAGATCAATTGTTGATGGTGACTAATAATCTTTCAACTCATCCTTACAAAGACCAATTGGAACCATTTTTAGCTAGACTTAATAAAGGTCACCGTAGAATAGTTGAGGGCAATTTTAAGATTATCTATAGAATTGAAGGAGATGTTATTTATGTCACAGATTTTTTCGATTCTAGGAAAGATCCAATAAGGATGAGAGGTTAATGCTAAGTGTGCCGAATGCTTCTAATATCATCCCTTCAGGATTCAATTTCATTTCCAATAGCCATTTTATCAAAAAAAAATCAATCCTGAAGGGATGTAACGATTATAGCCAGAAATGTTGAAAATCGATCAACCCTGAAGGGGTGAAATTGGTCGCTCGCACTTACTTAGGGGTTTCCGGCGTGAGTGCCACACTAGAGGAAATGTAAAAACCTTGCTTTCATAAAGTAAAAAACCCCGACAAATTGCCGAGGTTTTTTATGTCTAGAACTGGTCGTTCACTTTCGTTGTGATTGTCTATTATTTGTCCCTATTTTTTGAGTCCACTGCTTTATTTTCATTTGGTTAGGCCATAGAAATTAGTTAGGTTTTTACTAATCGCCACACTTTTCAAATGGCCATTTTACCTCCTCGTGACTTTCATTTGTTGCTGGAATGTTCCTGATTTATCTGTCAGAATCATAAAATAAACGCCTGTTGCAAAATCCGTCAAATCAAGTGTTGTATGATGTCTTCCTGGCAAATGTTCTGATTCTTGTGATTTTAACAATCTTCCTTCCATATTATGGATTTGAATTCTTAGATCATTGATGTTTCGATAGACTGTATAATCCATTCCTAATATGCCATTGGTTGGATTTGGATACAGGACTACATCTTTCAGATAAGGTTTCCAGTTGAATAAAATCTCATCAGCAGTAACTTCAATACCAAACTCAGTAATCAATGCATTCACATCAAAAATCTGGTTTTCCTTATCAGGATCGATAAAAAATTCTACGTCAGAATCTGGATTCATTGGTACGCCGGGAAACTGAATATTGATCAGATAGCGGCCATAGTCTACATTCTCAAAGTTGAAAAACCCATCATCATCCGTCTCGATGTAATAAGCAATTTCAGTTTCGACATCATCCTGATCATCTCTGCCTTGTGCTTTAAATCTACGCATGGCACAAGCGGCCTTTTTTACTTTCCTTCTTGCATTTACCCGATTTCCTTCCTCCACCTCTGGGTCTTCGAGCTCTGACTCTAATAAACCGCCGATTGTCGCACCTTCAAGATTCACAGGGCCTGGAATATAAAACTGTAAATCAATGTCAATATTTTCCTTTTTTGAATCAAGAATCAATACATCTGCTTCCTCATAAGTTTCTGCACTGATGTAATAAGTTTGGATAGCTGTGGGATTATTTGTTCTATCGGGTTTTACCTGAATGATAAAATTACCCAGAACAACGCCAACCAAGGAATAGGTACCATTGCTTTGAACCAAAGCACTGTCTTCTTTTGCAAAGGGTCCTTCAGGGGTTTGTCGATAGATAAATAATTCTCCTCCAGCAATGGGACTGCCATTGCTTCTAATTGTTCCTTTGAGATCTGTGATCCCAAGGATATTCTGGTTTCTACCCTGAATCACAAATCCCTCCAAACTTGGGTGTGTGGCAAAGAAGCGATAGGTTCCCTGATTGGTTGCATTGATGTTTTGAATAGTGTAATTCTGAACCTTACCGCCAGCCAATTCTTTCAAATCATTGTTAAAAAATTGTCCAGGTATCAGCTCCCCAAATTGCCATTCATACACCACATTTGGTCCCAGATAGGGTGCAAATAAGGTCTTGTTGCTTGCTGCCTGCACTCGATCATAAACAGGCTCATCGCCATACGGTTTCTGAGGATCATAAGCTAGACCTTTCACATTTAGGTTATTCAGAATCGGGATAAAAGAAAGCCTGTTGTTTCTCATATCCAGGCTGGTAATGGAAACTACTTCTGAAAAACTTGCAACATATGAAATGTCATTGTTGCTTACATCGAAAGTTATCAATTGATTCAGTTGTGATACTATATCAGGCATAGATCCGACCAATCCTTTTCCAGAAAGATTGACTGCCGTCACCCGATCATCCGATATTGTAATCTCACTCCAATCTGTAATCGGAGATGCTGTCCAATTATTTGCAATGTCTGTCCAGTCTGATCCGCCCATGGCATCATACATGGTTCTAAGTGCAATCGAATCTTTCTCCAAAGGGGTATAAACACGAATCGCTTTAACATTTGGCCTTGAAATTCCTTCATTGACATTTCCTTCGGCATCAACAGCGGTGAAATAAAAATCATAAATGCTCCCAATAATAAAAGCTCCTGTACCACTTACAGATTGCGCCAGATTTGGTTCATTGTATGCGAAAGATCCCGCGATCAACTGTCCTTCCAACGGCGTTTGCGGTGTGATTTCCTTGATCTGAGTCGCAGTTGGTATGGAAGAACCATCGGCCAAACCGACATAATACACTGTACCTGACTCATTTAGATTCACAGTAATATCAACATTTTGATTGCCAATATTGACTAGTGGCTGGGAGTTAAATCCTGGTGCAATCACGTCAGCAGCAGGAATGATTGTAAATGGTTCATCACTTACATCTTGAATCTGATGGGTAATATTCGATATTCTTACAATAGCATTATTGGTAGTTGGAATCAACCCGCTATTCCAAGTGACTGTATTATCTGGAAATGAACCAAACGTTGAATTCACAGGCATGTATGGAAAAGTAATACCTCCATCCACACTTATTTCAATTCTCAGGTTATCAGTACTCACCATGCCTTCTGAAGTCCATGTGAATGCCCACGGTGTTTGTTGCATGAATGTTTCTCCTCCATTCGGGCTTGTCAACGTAAAGATTCTGATTATCGTTCCGATTGAGATAGGCACAACATTCACCGCTGAGATTCCCTTGGTAACGTTGGTCACTTTCACGACCACATTATCTGATGCTAGGCCGGCTGCAGTCCATACGAAATTATTATTGATATAATTGATAAGGTAAATTCCTTCACTGATCAATTCATAAGTGGACCCCCCATCTCTACTTACTTCGATGCTGATTTGATCTGAGCTACTGAAACCTGCGCTTGTCCACCCAATGTTGTATTGCAAACCTATTTCCCAAAACGCACCAGCTATTGGGCTGACCAGGGAAATAGCTGGCTCGACAATCGTGAAGTTAGAATTACTTATATCTGACAATCCTGTAGTTGTGTTAACCACCTGAATTCTCGCTTGATTGGTTGCCAAAGAAGGTACTGTCCATGTAAATGAATTATCAGGATAAGTGCCAAATGTATCATCATTGATTATTGAATAATTGGCACCACCATCTGTGCTTAACCTAATCTCAATTAAATCTGTTGATGCTATGTTTTCAGCAAACCATGATATTGTTTGAGTTGATCCCGCAATCCAATTTTCTCCTCCATTTGGACTTGTGACGGTCAGGGTAGGAATAATTTGAGTAAGCGCTTGTGATGTGACCCAAGTTGGGCTAACATTACCAGCTGCACCATTGTTTACGGTTCCGTTGAGATTATTCACGGTTCTGTCTGGAAGTATTGTTGAGTTTCCAGATTGATCAAATTTGTAATATGCCAGCAGACCAGCTTCATTTCCATTCAATGTATTGTACAAATTGCCGTTGATTTGATTTTCAGTACGGGCAACATTCCATATTCGTACTTCATCAAGTTCACCATTCAACTGTGATCCACCACCTACTTGTCTACCTAGATTCACTGGTCCGGTTGATGCTACATTTCGGGCGGCCATTCCAGAAATAGTTGCAGATAGAACGCCATCAACATAGATGGACACAACATCGCCCGAACGAACCAAAGCTGCATGGTACCATTTATTGATCTGAATAGATTGTGCTGTCTGCAAATCCGCAACACCATTGGACAAAGCAGCCTTTAATCCGCCTCCATCAAGATAAAGGGCAAAATACGATGTGGCACTTCCTGGGTAATCATTGATCAAAGATTGATTTGCTGTTGCATCGTTGGTGTTAAACCACACTTCTGCTGTAAAATCACCAGTTCCAAAATCAAAGGCTGTAGGATCTGCCAATTCTATATAATCGTCAATTCCATCAAAACTATAGGCATTTCCTGGCGGGGTTATCCTTCCAGCAAATTTGGAAACAGAAGCAGCCGTGGATGAAGCATTAAATGCTACCACCCGCCACCAGAATGACTGCAATGAACCAATTCCAGGCGTGGTATAAGTCTGAACATCTACACCCAAATTTCCACTATAGTCGGACCATACGTCATTGTCGGACGATATTTCTATTCGATAACCTGTCTCCGTTGAGCTGTTGTCCAGCCAGGTAAATGTGACGCTACTATTGGTATTCTCATTGGCAAAATAGTTCGTTGCAGCAACTACCGGATCAGCATTTTGCAGGTTGACCAGAACAGTATCCGAAACCGGGACAGGTAAGTTTCCTGCACTCACCATAAAATAATAAGCACCCTCAGTAAAAGTTGTGGTATTGACTGAATAGGAAGTAACACTATTGATGGTCGTGAACACCGGTGTAAAGTCAATTCCATCTGTGGAATAGGAAACAACCAGCGGCTCATTGGACATGTTAGTTGTAGCCCATTGAAGGGTTACAGCAGTTCCAGGAACAAAAACACTTCCATCCGCCGGTGATGAAATAGCAACAGTAGCTGGTTGATAAAGCTCTGTAACCGCTATAGGAATTTCAACATTTGATCCTCCCACTGTGCTATGGATAATTTTTCCCGAGTAAGTTCTTCCATTATTTGCAGGAACAATTGCCCGAACAAATACAGACTTATTTGTCGCTTCAGCGTGTAAAATGGTAGCACTCGTTGAATACGAACTTTGATTTAGGGAAATATCAAATCCCGGATGTGTTCCTCCTCCATTATCAGCAACTACCGATAGTTGAACATTGCCCTGGAGATATTCACCAGTAATCAGATAGCTCAATTCAGCGGCTGACTTTGAGCTTGCATCTACGTCTGTAAATGTAAAGCCGACATTAGGATCGATACCTGTGAAGGAAAAATTCGGTTCAATAAACAGCGCATTTGAAGTAACCCACTGTGGACTTCCGCCAATAACATCACCATTGAGACCGGTGATAGTTCGGTCTGGTAATGTTGCGCCTTGAGTTTGATCAAATTTATAGTAGGCTATTAACCCTGTTTCGTTTCCGTTTCTTTCCAGAAATAATCCGTTGCTTATTTCTGTTTCCGTTCTAGCTACTTTCCAAAATCCAAACTCATCTAATTGACCATTGAAATATGCAGCCCCGTTTTGTGCTCCGATCTCAATGGGTCGGGTTCCATCAGCAACTGTAGTAGCAATAGATCCCGTAGAAGCAATCACTTGCCCATTCAGATAAATGCTAGCTGAACCAGCGGTTCTGGTAAATGCGGCGTGATACCATCTGTCCGTGGAGATGATTCCAGCATCACTGTGCAACTCGTTGGTCCATGAAGTTCCGGAAGTTGTGTAAAGATCGAGCGACCCTTGTCCATTGTAATTTAGACCAATATAAAACGAAGAACCTGAGGTAGCAGAGCCAACTGACTGTGAAATTAACGTGGGTGTTCCAGATAAATCTGCTGCTTTGAACCAAAATTCAAAAGTGAAGTCGCTGCTACTAATCGTCCATTCGTCGGAATCAGGTATGGTCACATAATCATCAATACCATCCAATTTCAATGCTTTTCCAGGTGCTGGTAATCCTCCAGCATATTTGCTCAGAGATTCTGACTGAACAATTTCATTTTGCACCACTACACGCCACCAATAACTCAGATTGCCAAGTCCTCCTGTAATATAAGTCTGAGTGTTTGCGGCAAGCACACCACTATATTCCAGCCAATTGATATTGTCTGCAGAATACTGAATCTTATAGGCTGTCTCAGCATCCTCATTATCGATCCAAGTTAAAGTGACAGTTCCATTCGTATTTTCGAGTGCAAATACATTGGTAGGTTGTGCCAATGACCCTTTCACAATTTTGAATGTTCCATCACTTTCGTCCACATCAGTAGTCGTGGTATTGGTAATTCTAATTTTACCCAAATCAGTTAATACATTTGGAATGGTCAATGGAATCAAATTTCCAGAAATGGGGTCGTAGGAACCATCATAAATAACCGGGGTATCGTAGGTCGTTCCTCCATTACTTGAAAAATCGATTACCACATTGTCAGTGGGTGACCAGTTGGCCTCACCCAAACTCCATCCGATATTGGCGTTTTGACCGACTGCATAAACCTCTCCACCATTAGGTGAATAAATGGCTATTGGTGGGCAAACATCGCAAATGAAAAAAGAAGCGGTGATATCTTCTACATTTCGAGTTTGGTTCCAAACTTTAAATTTAACATTGGTACTAGGCGTGGCTGGAACATTCCAGTTGACACTCATAGTAGCATCAACCTGAGAAATCGCATAAGCATATTGTCCACTGATGTTTACAAAGGCTCCACCATCGATAGAATAATACCAGTAGAAAAGATCACTGGTGCCAATATCACCATTGTTCCAATTAATAACCTTAGTTGTGCTCAATGGAATAAATTCTCCGTCAGTTGGTGATGTTATCGAGACTGAAGGTTCGTAATAAATTCTGAATGAATCACTGGTATCAGCCACATTGCGGGTTTGATTCCATATTCTTACCCGCACCTGACTTTCATTATCACCCCCCAAATCTGGTATCGTCCACACGTATGACATCTGATTACCAACCTGAGGTATGCTGTAGGCATAATGCCCCGAAATATTGCTAAAGCTTCCTCCATCTACTGAATAATAATAGTAATAAAGGTCATTGGTGCCATAATCTCCATTGTCCCATGTCAAGGTAAGTGTCTCTCCAAACTTACGTTCATCAGTGCTTATTGGAGACACAACTAATACACTTGGTTCATAATAAATTCTAAATGCATCACTGGTATCTGATACATTGCGGGTCTGATTCCATATTCTCACACGCA